>DATKXO010000335.1:0-2445 GCA_035528995.1 Phycisphaerae bacterium
CGCCGCTGCCTCGGGCCGTTCTGGCCGCCCGGTCGCCCGCCTTTGTCACGTCGTTACAGAAAGAATCACGTCCACCACCTGCCAATCGGGGCTGTTGGCCACGTCGGCGTCGTCGTCCTGATCGCTGGCGGTGGTGGAGAATCGCACCTTGAAGAGTTTGCCGTTCCGGTAGGCATCCCACGCGATGGACTCGGTGAGGATGTCGTCGGCACCCTCCAGGGTCGCGTCGGTGCCGTCGATGTCTTCCGAGCCGGTCTTGAGCCCCGCCACGGCCACATTCACCCGCCGCGCCATGTCGCCGGTGTGGAGCGTCACGATCGCGTCGCGGCTCTCGCGGTGCCGGTACTCCTGGCCGAAATACCCTTCCCACTCGGTCGAATAGTTCGCGCTCGTCCCGAGCCCGTCGGCGTCGTAGTACACGGTGGCGGGGTAGTAGACGATGCGGCCCGTGGACAGGAACAGCAGCATCTTCGGCGGGCTGTCCGTCGGCCGGGCCAGCTCGCACATCCACGCGATGTAGCCGCCGAGGAGGTTCCTCGGGTCGAACCAGCCCGTCAGCGTGCCGAGCTGTTCGTCGTAGACGAGGACCCGCGTCGGCCCGTGGCTGGTCAGGATGGGCGGCGTAGAGACATCGGCGGCCATGTCCGCCTTCACTCGACACCGCAAGTAGTAACCCGTCACCGCGTCGATCGTCAGCGCGGCCCACTGGGTGGGGCTGGTGGCCGTAATGGTCCCGTCGTCCTCGAAGGGCCGCCCGCCGCTGCTGTCGTCCGGGTTCGTGCCGTCGGTGACGGTCAGCGGCTCGAAGTTCAGTTCCCAGTGCGTCGTATCGTCGGCAGGATGATCGCTTGACGTGTCGTCGCGCTCGGCGATGCACTCGTAGATCCGATTGTCCCCGCCGTCGCCGGTGTCCCCGAGCACATCGCCGACCTCGTAGGCCGTCAGGGCCGCCCAGACGCCCTCGGCCACTGTGTTGTCGTAGTACCCCCACTCCATCACGGCGCCGCCCACGACATCGGCGTACTGCGCGGGCCGGCCGATGGCGAGGTACAGGCTGATGGACGACGGCTTGGCCGTCCACCGGAAGTAGACGGCATCCTTATCGACCGGCGTGTCGGGCAGCATCTGGTAGTCGTGCGACCACCCGGCGCCCGCGTCGGTCTTGGTGGATGCGATGTCGCTGTAGGCGCTGCCCGCGATGGCGTAGTCCTCGGCGAGGATCCCGTCGCAGTCGTAGTGGGCTCGTGCGACGGCCCACCAGACCTCCTTGCGGTCGCTGCAATAGGCACCGCAGGCGTAGTGGCGGTAGGCGGCCGGGATGTCCGTCAGGGTAGGCGTGAACTGACTGGTCGCCACGTTGCGAACCCCCCGTCCGTCGGCCACCGTCATCGACTCGCTGCCCAGCGCGTAGGCCGCGTAGGGGCTGGCGACGGCGCATTCGTCTGCGACACAGCCGCCGACCACGCCGCTCGCCCTCGGGTACAGCGTGCCGTTGTGGGGCAGGGGGACGAGCCAGAAGCTCTCTGCGTCCGTCCAGACGACGAAGCGGTTCCCGACCGGCCGGATGGCCTGCGTGCGGCCGGAGACGCCCGCGTTGACGAACCCGTTGTAGGGTTCGGCCGCCCACGTCAGCGAGACGCCGCCCGCCGTGTACGTCTGGTCGCCCGGCACCATGCAGGGGAAGCCCTGGAGGCTGAAGGCGATCTGGCCGGGGACGAGAGCCGAGTCGTAGAAGCACCCGCCGTAGACGGCCCGGGCACCGTTGTAGGCCCCGTGCTGCGCGGGGACGGGCGTGCCGCCGGCGTTCGTGTGCCGCAGCCGCGTGCCCAGCGTGGCGTCGGAGATGGACATGGAAGCGTCGGCGACCGTGCCCCGCGCGAACGAGGTGTCGAAGCGCAGGCGGAAACTCGGACTGTCCGCCCCAAAGGCGTTTTCCGTATTGCCCATCGACCGGACGAGTTGCACGCTGTCCCACTCGTACATGTTGTCGGCGGCCGTGGCCTGGATGGCGTCGGTGGACCCGCTGTTGGTGACGGTAAGGCCGCCGTTTCCGGCCGCCTGATCCACGCTGGCGCTCGTCCCCTGGAGGTCCTGAATACAGGACAGTTCCCTGGTGACGCTGTTCTTCTTGACCGCCCCCGCGAAGTAGTGGCCGTGCATCGCCCCGCCTACGGCCGCCAACAGGATCGGGCCGATGCTGGAACCGATCCCCCCCTTCCAGGCCCTCTGGATGGCCGTCTCTGCCCCGATGGCGGCGGGCTTGTTCGTCGTCGTCGGGTGCCACTTGCTCATCCCCACGTGGTCGTCGTGGTACAGGCGGTCCTTGTGGACGAACCACCAGCCGCGTTCCGTGACGACGTGCCCGCTCCACGCATCCACCATGTCCGTCCAGGAGATCGCCACGTCCACCCGGCTCGTCGCGTTGTAGACGCGGGCGTAGTCGAT
>DATKXO010000336.1:0-13588 GCA_035528995.1 Phycisphaerae bacterium
AGTGTAGCGACGAGGACGCCGCCCGGCGCGACGGGGCGGTTTCCCGTTCTCACCTTCTCAGTTTCCAGGTTCGCCGGGCGTTTACCTGCGGGCGCAACGGAACATGGGCCGGGACGGGCGCGCGGCATAACGGGCACTATCGCAAGTGGACTGCAGACAGGGCGGCGAAATAGCCCGGAACGTGCCGCAAGGAGAGGCAGGTCTCGCCCAGGCGCGGCGGGAATGAATTGCGGCCGACCTGGAGGACGGCCGGGGCCGTCCATACGGTTCTGGCCTCGTTGCGCGCTACTCGCGACATCTGTGCAGGTCCTGTGCGGGTAGCGCCACTCAGGCCATGGCGCGGCGCCTCCGCCACTATGCTACACCTCGGGCGGACCCTTGCGACCGGAACCGACAGTCAGGCCCCCCAGTTGCCGCTGCCACTCGCCGTTCTCCTGAGCGCGCCTGGCTCGGTTGTCGTTCTACATGTTGAAGAAAGGTTCTGCTGACCCAACGGTTCACCCCGACTGGCGTGGTCCAGGTTGGACATGCGGGGACTGCTGTCCAGCCGCTGGCAGAACGGGGATCACCCAGCCGTGTACCGCCAGCACAAATCCCCGGATGAACGACAGTCCTTGGTCCCGGCGCGCGTAGGCGGGTTACTCAAAGGTGACCCACCAGAGAAGCACTTCGACAGGGCGAGGGCATCGAGGCATCATCCCAATGCCTCTCTCAGGTTGAAGTACAACAACGGGTACTGATCAGTTCATACTTGACAACGATCCGGGCCTTGGCTCGAGCGCGTTGGGTAGATGGCACGCGCAGCGAGGTCTGGGCGGCGGGTCGATGCGTCGGCGATCCGGTGGAAGTGCGATCGCCCGTACCAACAGCGGTTTCGCATTTCTCAGGACAACGGCTGTGCTGCGCCTACCTGAAGGAGGACTATCGTGCAACGGCAAATCGCATGCAGCGGCGGCAAACGGGTATCGATTACGGCGGGGATCTGCTCTGTCCTTATGGTGTTCGCTACTCAACCGGCTGCCGCCCAGCTGGACTGCTACGCCGAATCTGTGGGCAGCAACGGCGACTGCAACACGGATGGATTCGAGTCACACTGCTGGTACGATCCGCACCAGTTCGCGCCCGAGGACCCACAGGTGGCGTTTGCCTACAACAACTTCCACCTTCACATGAGTCTGGCGGAAGGGTTCGGACCTGGCGACTACCCGCCGCGCAAGCTGGACCCCCGGCTGAGTTCACTCCCCTTGGTCTCTAACGAGGTCCGTCATTTGAACGGCCCAACGCCCCATCGCGAGCGGCCCACGCACCGGGATGTCATTGATCTGATCACCGGCGCTCCGTTGCTTCAGGCGACCGACTTTGAGCTGCCTTTCGGGGGAGCGGTGTTCCGACACATCCGAACCTACTCACAGAACATTGCGTTTCACATGTTCCGCGAGGTGGGCCACGAGAACGGCCCGAACGAAAAGCCGATGACAACTCGCTGGGACTGGAATGGCCTGTTCTGGTCAATGGGAGAGAGCCCGATCTTCCTGATCGACGCCCAGTACGATTTCACGAAGGAGTACGAAACCGAGCCCACCCCGATAGACAAGCGATGCTACTTCCTGCCCGACGCCCACCATGCGATTCCCTTCATCTACGACGAAGTGCAGGAGCTGTACCTCGCTCCACCATGGTTTGACGCGGTTCTCAGCGACGACGGGCAGAATCCCCCGGATTACTATTACGTCCGGCTCAGCCGCCGAAGCATCAAGTACACGATCAGAGCTTTCCGCGAGGACCTGTGGGAGATCGGCCAGGGAACCAGTGTCCACGAGCACCCTGACGACGGCGGCCTTGGCCTGCCCTACTACGGCCTGGTCGAGAGGATCGAGGACCGCTACGGCAATGCCGTCGTATACGAGTACTGCGACACACACCACCGAGAGCAGTGCGATGTGGCGCACAGCAGTTCCTGCGTGGAGTGTTGTCAGACCTGCAACCAGAAGGGGCAGATCAAATCCATTCGGCTCGTGCGTTCCGATGATACGGTGGTTTGGACGCTGTTGTACTGCCACCGCAGTTTCGGCTACGCGATGGATTTGTTCATGTTCTTGACGGACGGAGCTTACGAAAGCGACCTGGAAAACGGAACAATCCCGGCCGGCCTGCGAGATGACTTCGCGACGAGCGGCATTACCTTTTCGGGGAGCGAGACCGTCGAAACTCAGACCTCGGGACTCGTATGGCTGATCCAGGACGGCGAGCTTCGCTTCACCATCGAGGACAACGAGAACTGGCCGGGCCAACTTAGGGTCTCGGAGCAGTGGGGCTGGAGGTCCACGGCCAGGAACGGAGACAACGCGGTCCACTCGATCCACGTCTACGAAGGCGACGTGGCTACCACCTCGGGTTGCCCGACGCTGCCGGCGGACGACTTCTGCCACTATCCACCCGACGCCGGCATCGCCGGACTCGACGAACTGGATGCTTTGGACTGCCAGGTGCCGGGCAACTGGGTGATTGAAGCCAAGTATCTTTACAGTGACGGCTGGGGAAGCTACCCCTGGCACACCGGACCGCCCATGTGTCCCACCAGCAAACTGTACGAGCAGAGCATACGGGCCTCGGGCTACGGTGATACTGGCCCGATCCAACAACCGCAGAAACTCCTGAAGGTCTCCGTCACCAAGCGGACGTCGGCGGCAGGACAAGACGCCACTGAGACGCAACACACGCTGTATCGCTACTCAGACACGACTGGCCAGGAGATAGACCAGAATAACGGAGCAAGCATTCGGGCGGTGTTCGGGCCTTCGACCGTCGATGCGATTCTGGCCGCCGAACCGGACAAGACGGTCAACGACCTGTTGAACCTTCCCCCCGACGAAATCATCGACATGCCCGACCCGCAGGCCCCCGCGTCCACAAGCGGCTCCGAGTTCATCGACCTGGCGGATCTGGAGTTCAAGGACTGGCGAAACACGGATTACGACTCATTCGTCGCCGGCGACCAGGGCAGCGATGACTACAAGATGAGAGAGTTTGTAGGGATTCCCGACACGCACAGCTCGCTCCAGACCGCCGGGAAACACGCGCTGGTGGATCGTCGTGTTGGAGCCGGCAACCACGGCGCGTTTATCTACTATCGCTACATCGCCCTCCCGCCAGATGCCATCTGGGATTACTGCGGTGAGAGCTGCCCGCAGGTCAGCATGGTCCACTATCCCTATCGGTTCTGGGATCACGACGGTGCCTACGTTACCGCACCGCTCGACCACGTGTTCTGGGTCACGATCATCGACGAATACGACGAGGGGGTCTATGACAAGAACCTGGGCGACATCGACCTGAACGACGCGGTTCCGCGCAGCCGGCGCGTGGTGAAGATGAATAGCGCCGGATTCGTCTTGGTGGACCAGATATTCAAGATGGCCGACAACGGCACGGGCGAGCTCGTCAGTCAGGAGGGATTCTCAACCGAGGAATCGTACGACTGCAAAGGGCGAGTCGTCGAGCGACGCTCCACCGGCTGGTCGGCGTGCACGCAGGAAGTGCTCAGCGAGTGCAGCCCCGAGGGAATCGGGACCAACGGGTGCTGCACGGACGCGGGGAACACACTCTGCTGTCCGGCGGAGCAGGGCCTGATCTACATATTCCGGTACGACGACGAACCGTGCGACGTCGCTGCTGACGGATTCTGCCAATGCACGGGCAATGGCCCTGGAGAGGTTCTGGCCGTCGGCATCAAGCAGGGCACCGAAGGGACGGTGTACTGGCTCAGCCAGGTCCAGCGGGATGAGGACCGGCCGGAACTGATCACGGCCGAGGTTCGTTTTCGGGAGCCGACGGCGGATCTGTTGGCGGAGGTGACCACCTGCGGCGCCACGGGGGAACTGACCCAGATCGACTACGTGTTTCTCGACCCGATCGCCACGAATGGCGATCCCTCGGAGAAGCGGATCAGGCAAAAGATGATCATCCGGCCGGCGGTCCCGCTGGAATGGGGAGGCGATGCCCGCTACGCCGTCGATAAATCCTACTACGACGATCACGGCAATCTCGAGTGGCGAGGTGTGGGCAGCCTGGCCGACCCCGACACCCCAGGCCAGGGTGACTTCTTCTTCCCGATCTACACCGAACACACCTCGCTCGGCCGGCTGGAGTTGCAGCGCGTGGACGCGGCCAGCAAGCCCGGCGGAGGCGGGCCGCCAAGCGGCTTCGAACGCACGGTGCCCGACTCGGACATCAACCCCCCGCTCCTACTCGATACGAACTACAACTACGACAACACGTACGGTCTGACACAGGTGCTGTATCCGGGCGATCCGGACGGAGACCGTCGCGAGAAGCGCGTGGCCTACGTGAAGCGGGACGGCCTGCTGGAGCAATGGACGTTCGACAACATACTCGTGCCGGACGACGGGGATTTCGAGCTGCACGGCCCGGTGCAGATCAACCGGTTCGACGGCCCGAACCTGGTGTCCGCCGAACAGGTTGCGCCGGACTCCACCGACGGGGAGCCCGACGGCAAAGGGGACGAGGAGAGCTACGAGGTCGTCACCACGCTGACGCCCCAGTATGATGCGCAGGGCCGGCTGGTTGGCATGACGCGTGACGCCCGCGGCGTGGAGGGATCAATCGGGGCCGGCATCAGTTATGACGGCTGGGGCCAGATCGCCCGGCAGCAGGCAGCCGACGGGACGATTACCCGCAACACCTACGACGGCCTGGGGCGGCTTCAGAAGGTCTACCGCGGCACGAACGACATACACGACATGTGGGGAACGGGGATCAGTTGCGACGAAAACGGTCTGCCGCCGGGCTGCTGCGATGAGGAGAAGCTCAATTGCAACTTCCCGGACAACCTGGTCCTGCTCGAAAGACGCTACTACGGGAACAGCGTGACGGACGCCGGCCAACTGGTCACGGTGCGCGACTACCGCGAGCGACCGGACAACCAATACAGCTGGGATGTCGGAACGGACGGCCTCCTTAACCCGGCCCCAAACGAGGACGACATCGGCTGGACCACCCTCCACCGCTACGACTGGCGCATGCGCGAGGTCTGGATCACGCAGCGAGATGCCCAAAGCAACGGCTTGACACACACCTTAGTCTGGTACGATCACATGGACCGGGTCAGGTTCGTGGCCGAGTACGGCGACGACATGCCGGACAGCGACACGGTCAATCCCGCTCTGCTCGGACCCGAGTCCGTTTTCCCCTCGCCCAGCAGCATCCTCGGAGAGTCGCCTGCGCCACTCTCCCTCACGGAGAACGTCTACAACGCCCGCAGCCAAGTGGGAGAGGTTCGCCGGTATGACGTGACAGAAAGTGACGGCGAGACCTACACCTCCACCTTCACCTGGTGCAACCACGCCGACCAGCCGACCGAGGTCCGGGCGCCCGACAGTCTCCCCCGGCGATACGAGTACGACGCCAAGGGCCGGCAGATCCTCAGTTGGACCGAGCTCCTCGGCCAGCAGATCACCAAGACCCGGACCATCTACAACAACGTGACCGACGTGGCCATCCTGACGATCCGCTACGAGCGAATGCACGAAGCCACCTCAAACGGCCTGAACGAGGGCAACAGCGTCATCACGTACGTGTACAGTTGGTACGATGACGCCAACCGCCTGATCGCCACGGCCGACTTTGGCACCAACGAGGACACCTACACCACTTCGAGCGGCGACTGGCCGCTGGAGATCGGCTCCTGCGAGCCGGGGGCGGGCTGCTACGATCCGGACACCCCGCCGACCGCGGCCAGCCTCCCCGGCGCCCGCGTGACCTGCTACGAGTACGACGGCGAAGGGCGTCAGTCGAAGGTCATCGACCCCGGCGGCATCGCCACCCGGACCGAGTACGACGGCCTGGGCCGCGTGGTCATGGTCACCGAGAACGCCGACGGCGGCGCGGACGAGCAGCGCCACACGGCCTACTACTTCGACGCCAGCACGTCGGGCGGTACCGGCCAACTGACCATGGTCGCGGCCGTGGAGCCGGGCAACTTCAACGGCACGGCGGAGTGGCAGAACATCCAGTGGACGGCGACCGACGGCTCGATCCAGGTGACCAGGTACGTCTACAACGCCGTAGTCGTCCACGACGACGACTCCGGCGAGTTGGAGGGCATCTCCAGCAACGGTGCCTGGATCGGTGCCGTGCACTATCCCGACCCGGAGACCGGACAGCCCGAAGCGACACCGTCGGTCAGGTTCCGCTACTACCCCGACGGACTGTTGGCCGAGCGGACCGACGCCCGCGGCGTCACGCTCCGCTATGAGTACGATGCGCTCGACCGCCTGGAGGCCATCCGCGTAATCGACGTGCCCGAAGGCGTGGACGCGACGGTCGAGGCGATGACGTACCAGCACACCCCCGATGGCATGGTGGCCATTGCCACCACCATCGCCGCGGGAACGGGCACCAACGGTGTGACGCTGAACACCGCCTCCTTCGACTACGACGGTATGCGCCACCTCGAATTCGTTGACTCGGGCATCGGCTTGTCCGGGATCATCGGCTACACCTGGGAGGTGTCCACCGTGTCTTGGGACCAGTTCGATCCGCGGACTCACTCGCGATTGACGGCGATCACCTATCCCGACATCGGCCACGCGTTCCTCGGTTACAGCTCCGCGGGTGGCATCGATGACCGGTTGAGCCGGCTGGTCGCGATCACCGACCCCCTTGACTCCGGTCATCAACTGGTATCCTATCGCTACATGGGCCTGGGACGCCTGGTCGGCATGACGCTGGGCAACGGTATCGGCATGGACTATGAGGACGGCGCACCCGGCACCGACGTGGTGGGCCTGGACCAGTTCGGCCGGGTCATCGACATCCCGTACGCGACCTCGTCCGGCACGGTCCTGCGGTACCAGTACGGCTACGACAAGCGCGGCAACCGGAAGTTCGCCCGCATCAGCGAGCACGTCGACGATCAGTCCTGGCTGTACGGCTATGATGACCTGAACCGCCTGATCCGGGCCTCACGCGGAACGCTCAACTCGACCGGCGACGGCTTCATCGGGGACGATCCCGAGAGCACCACCTGGGACCTGGACATGCTGGGCAACTGGTCCGGCGACAGCGGCAGCAACGACATCAGCCTGCAGCGTTTCACCGACGCGAACGCCGACGGCGTCTACGACCAGGGCTCCGACACGCTGCTGGCCACCGACCACCACAACACCAACCAGCTCAACGAGATCGAGTCCCGCGTGATCGACGCGTTCAGCACCAACGGCGCGATCGACTTCGTCCACGACGGCGCCGGCAACCTGGTCTTCGACGGGGAGCGGTTCTACGTCTACGACGCCTGGAACCGCCTGGTGCAGATCCACGAGCCGGGCAACCTGGCCGTGGACACCAACGGTCAGCTCACGGGCGAGCCCGGTGAGGCCATCCTGCGCTACGAGTACGACGCCCTCGGCCGCCGCGTCCGGACCATCGAGTGGGCCGGCAGCACCCTGCCCAAGGCCACCCGGCACGTCTACGGCGGCGGCCCGGAGGTCCTGGTCGAGTACGGCGAAGGCGACGACGTCGGCACCAGCGGCCCGGCCCTGACGGTCGAAAGATGGTTCCTCCACGGTGAGGCCTTCCCCGACCCGCTGGTCATGGTCGACCGGACCGACCTGGGCGAGGCGCCGGCCGACGAGGACGAGTACCTCTACTACCTCAAGGACGCCCTGGGCTCGGTGGGCGCCCTGGCCAACCGCGTCGGCAACGTCGTCGAGCGCTACACCTACGACCCCTACGGCCGGCCGACCGTCTGGGCGGCCGACGGCAGCGACCACACGTCCGCCCTGCCGCTGACCTACTTCCACGACGCCGACCGCGACACGGACATCGACGACGCGGACCGCGACCACCTGCTGGATTGCGCCACCAACGGCCCCACCGACCCGGCCTGCGTCTTCGCCCACGACCGCGACGGCGACCACTTCATCGGGATGGACGACCTGTCGCTGTTCCTGGAGTTCGAGGACTTCGAGTCCGGCGGCACGCCGCCCCCGCCGTCCTGGCGTCGCCCGGGCCTGGTCGCGTTCGACATCGGGGCCGACAACCACATCGACCTGTTCGACGCCAACGGCTTCGCCCTCTGCTTCGCGACGACGTGCGGCGCCAGCGGCTGCGGCCCCGGCGGTTGTGAGCCCGGCGGATGCATCGAGGCCGATCTGTGCCTGTTCGTCTTCGACTCCGACGACGACAACGACATCGACCAGACCGACTGGGCCGCGATGGCAGCTGTCCTGGGCGGGCCGGCCACCGCCCGCCTGCCCGGCGACGCGGACGCCTCCCGCTTCGGCAACCCGTTCCTCTTCACCGGCCAGCGCTACGACCCCGCGACCGGCCTGTACCACTTCTGGGCCAGAACCTACGACCCGGTCCTCGGCCGCTGGCTCCAACGCGACAAGCTCGGCGCCCTGGCCGCCTCCGGCGACGTCTCGCTGAGCAGCGGAGCCTACGGCCCGACGCTCTTCGTCGCCCAGTTCGCCCCGGGTGATGAGTATGGCGACGGCTTCAGCCTGTATCAGTACGTGAACTCCCGTCCGATCAATGTCCTCGATCCGTACGGACTCTTCGACTGGTTCGACGAAGCCGACGCGATCACGACAGACATTTGGGCCGGGCGAGCTGCTGCGGCTTACCACGCCATGGACCGACTCAGGCATATGGCACAGCAGGCGGCCACGACTGTCTTTTACGCCGGCTTAGCGTACGCTGTACCGGGCGTCGGGCTTTATCTGTCAATCCAGGGGATGGCCGCGGCACTTGAAGACATTGCCTACAATGACCTGAACTGGAACAACTGCTTGTCGCTCGGGTTGAGCTTTACGGGCGCCGTCGGCTCTGCTGCTGCTCTTCCAAGCCAAGTCAGCCGCACCTTCGCTCAGCTGCGCCGCTTCGGAACAGGGATGGGGAGGGCAATCGCTCGGGGTAGAGCCGCGTACGGGCGCCTCAGAGGTAAGCCCGTCAATCTCCCTTCCGCGAGCAAGGTGACAATCAACATGTGGGAGGTAGAATCCGGGCATATGATGGGCGGGTCGCGCCGCGGTCCAAATAGTCAGAAGGGGCTGTTCCCGGAGTACATGACTGAACAACAGGTGGAGCAGGCCGTTCGGACAGCCTATAAGAACTGTAGTAAGACGCGCACCCAGGGTGAGAGGGTGAAGTTGGTCGGCGAGGCAGATGGCTTGGTGATCGAGATGTGGCTCAACACAAGCACTAATACTATCGAGACCGCATACCCAATTGGTCTCGCTTGGTGAATGGATGGGCGTCCCTTGGTGAGGGCGGGCGGATGAGATTCCAGATACGTGTGAACCCTGAGACTCTGCATCGGTCTGATCAGGGACCGATCACCTGCCAAGTGTGGATTGAGGTCAGTGGAACGTCATTTCCGGAGGAGAGCTGGTCTGACTTTGCCGTCGTTATTCTCGGATGGTGGATCGAGGGTGCGCTGCGGCTGGTATTAGAAGACAGTCAGAGCGAGTCCTTTCCATTCATGGATGGCGCATTCTCATTCGAGCTTGCCAGAGCGAACGGTGGCCAGTTTAGGGTTCGGCTCGGACGTAGATGCGTTGGCCCTGGCGTGAAGGGAGGCAAGTTACGAGGCGTGGTCGAGCGGATCACCGAAGAGTCTGTGCAAGCGGGTGTTGTCGTCTCCGATGACCTTGTCAGGGAACTCCTTTCTTCATCGAACCTCCTGCTACGTGAATGCCGTCAACGCGGGTGGGGCGGTGCGGATATCGACGTGCTCGCGGAGGCCCACAGAAGGCTAGCCTTGGCCAAAAGGGAGCCCGAGTGAACAAGGTCGAGCGGGGCAGTGGCTTTCCGCGAAACGGCTGATACGTTGCGTGCCCTGTGTTTGCGTGGCCATGTGTTCGAGCAACGCCTTCCTGTGGACCGCGGGCAGGGCCAACAAAGGTAGGCTCTTCGGAAAAACCTGTGGCGGGTGGCATGGCCCATCCCGACCTGTCGGGACGTGCCCATGCGTTGGGTGGAGACGGTTTCGGGTTCAGCGGGTGGATTGAGGACGCGGCCGCCTCGCCGGGGAGAGGAACGGACGGCGAGAGCACGAGGTGGTGCGCGTAATGTTGACGCGGCTGGTGGCGGTCTTTGGGGCTTGGACCGCCGGCTCTTTGACAAGTGAATATGCGCGGCATGGCAGGCCAATGGTGGGTGGGTTGCTTTCCGATCCGCTGGTTATGGTGGACCGGACCGACCTGGGCGAGGCACCGGCCGACGAGGACGAGCACGAGTATCTCTGGTCCCGGGTTTACCGGATCGATTGATCACGAGGGCCTGATACGCGCAGGCTCGGGCTGTGATCCAGGGGTCTTTGGGCGATCCGGCCGTGCACCGAGTTGCAGCAGGCGGAGCGAGCGAGCCGGGGGGAAGAAAGCCGCGTCACCGGGCGCGCCTGTCCAACTTGAGCGAGGGGTCCGTCGTCAAGTTGGAGTACGGTCCCGAGGTCAAGTTGAAGTCGGGTCCGGATACGCCTTGTATCCGGTCCGTACTCAACTTGAGCGCGCTGCCGATACCAGCCTTGATGCGCGCTGCCGATACCAGCTTGGGGCGCGCTGCCGACACCAGCTTGATGCGCGCTGCCGTCGCCAAGCCGGGATCGGGTGTCGAATCCAGCTTGGAAACAGCCCTGGCCGAGCCCCGGCCGTCCGCCAGACCTCCCAGATTGCCCAGTTTCACACGACCCGGCCTGCGTCTTCGCCCACGACCGCGACGGCGACCACTTCATCGGGATGGACGACCTGTCGCTGTTCCTGGAGTTCGAGGACTTCGACACCAGCGGCACG
The DNA here is from genome assembly GCA_035528995.1 of Phycisphaerae bacterium. GTDB lineage: Bacteria > Planctomycetota > Phycisphaerae > UBA1845 > UBA1845 > DATKXO01. The sequence goes on from DATKXO010000336.1 coordinate 10,812, forward strand.
CCGCCCCCGCCGTACTGGCGTCGCCCGGGCCTGGTCGAGTTCGACATCGGGGCCGACAACCACATCGACCTGTTCGACGCCTACGGCCTCGCCCTCTGCTTCGCGACGGCCTGCGGCACCGGAGGCTGCGGCACGAGTGGCTGTGAGCCCGGCGGATGCATCGATCCCGATCTGTGCCTGTTCGTCTTCGACTCCGACGACGACAACGACATCGACCAGACCGACTGGGCCGCGATGGCCGCCGCCCTGGGCGGACCGGCCACCGCCCGCCTGCCCGGCGAAGCGGACGCCTCGCGCTTCGGCAACCCGTTCCTCTTCACCGGCCAGCGCTACGACCCCGCCACCGGCCTCTACCACTTCTGGGCCAGAACGTACTCTCCCCAAGTCGGGCGCTGGGGACAACGGGACAAACTGGGCCTGCTTGCACCGGCAGGATACGTGCAGTTCACGACTTACGGGCCTGCTCCAGCCGTATGGCCGATTGGCGGGGGAGCCCGTGACGAGTACGCCGGGGGGTACTCTCTGTACCTGTACGGGTTCGCGAACCCCGCGAGCTTCGCGGACCCGTACGGTCTCTGCGTAGGATACACCCTCAACGGCCGCCAGACAGTCACCTTGGGCCAGGGGCTGCTGATTGCAGGGCTTTTAGGGGCGGGGGGCTTCGCCGCAGCCGTCGCAACAAATGACGACCTCCAGGATGGACTGCGCTACGGCATAGCCGGCCTTGGCGCGGCGGTATCTGACTTCTTTTTGCGCATCCTTGACCAGACGTCGTCAGTCGACAGGGCAATTGACTTCGTGCCCCCTATATCACTTGACCCTTCGGATAATGGCGACGGCGGATGCGAATTCTACTACGCCTGGTGCGTATGGGCCAACGAGCGGCCCCCAGGCGACCAAGGAAAAGGATGGCGACCAAACGCTCCGTGTGCACAATGTTACGCAACGTGTAAGGCCACCGGTAGCTGGCCGTTCGCAGAATGCCCAATGGGTGGTCCGCACGGTCCTAGATGGCCTGGGCCCAACAATCCTTGGGACCCGGTCTGGCCGACCCCGGGAGAGTACTAGCGAACTGTCGCCGTCGCCGCATGGAGAATTACACATGAGTATTGATGGTCTACTGCATGCACTGACGGCAAGAGGAATCGAATGTGATATGGCTCCGCTAGATTGCCTGTCTGATCTGACGCATGCGAGGGGGATGGTACGTTGTGCCCTGCCCGGACCGGACAGAAGAAGGACATACGCTGGTTTTTGGCTGCATCTTGGGTCTGATTTGGGCTTCCTCGGCCTGTGGAGTGGAGCTCTTTTCGAGATCGCACGGCTCTCCGATGCAGTGGACTTGTCACAGGAGATACTGGAGGACTGCATCGCCCGCGGGGGTCGTACGCCATCCAATCTGTCGAAGCGGATCGTGGATAAATACGCGCTAAGAATATGCGACATCCTTGCCATGTGGCCCAGAACCGAGCTTGAGCGTCTCGATGAGGTTAGAAGGCGGAAGTTCAGCCCATGGGTCTCGCTTCGCGAATTCGTCCAGCAGGCCGCGCCCTACGTTGACGTTTGCGAGGTTCAGTCAGGAGGCTTCGTTAGGGTCGCGAGAGGGAGTACTTCCGCACTCACGAGATTCCGCGGGAAGGAGGATGAGAAGCAGGTGGCACTTCCTTTAGTAGTCTACGGCGGCTTCCCGGGTACAGCGGAGCAGAACCGATTGATTCAAGTTCTTGCGGAGGCCATCGCGTGCGACGTGTTCGACCACACCTGGAACAACCGCATACATTGGCAAGACCCGTACTACTCGTCTCCGGACGTTTCGACCCGGCCAGATCAGCCGCTGAATGCTGCACTGCGGGAGTGAACGACGTGCGCCTGGACAAGGGGAGCAGCTTGGTACTCTAGACGACGGCTATGCTCTTTGACAAATGAATATGCGCGGCCTGGCGGGCCGATGTTGGGTGGGTTGCTTCCCGACCCGCTGGTCATGGTCGACCGGACCGACCTGGGCGAAGCACCGGCCGACGAGGACGAGTACCCCTATCACCGGATTTCCCAGATGAATTCATCGCGATGGCATGATATGCGCAGGTTTGCGCCGTGATCCAGGGGTCTTCGGCCGATCCCGCACGAGCGCCCGGCAGGTGACAGGCGAAAAGGGGCACTTCGCGATCAGTTCGACGGCAGACTCAAACTCGGTTTCCCCGGGGCGAAGACCGCCGATGACGCGGTGCCGCTTCCGTTCCGAGAACCGGACGCAGCGTTTCGCCTTGCCGGGATTGGTGGCGCGATGCCAGACCGATTCCCGCAGGGGCAGGAACGACCGGCACCCGTTGCCAACCATGTCGCGGGCGACGGTCCACGGACGCTTGACCGGCTGCGAAGACGCGAACGATCCCGACTGACCGCGTGCTGATCCGGCCGTGCGCCAAGTTGCAGCAGGCGGAGCGAGCCGGCGAGAAGAAAGCCGCGTCACCGGGCGCGCCTGCCCAACTTGACCGATGGGTCCGCGCCCAGGTTAGAATGCGCTCCGAGGTCAACTTGAGTCAGGGTGTGGATACGCCTTGTATCCGGTCCCGATACGCCTTGAGTCCGGTCCGTACTCAACTTGAGCGCGCTGCCGACTTAAGTTGAGCGCGCTGCCGATACCAGCTTGGGGCGCGCTGCCGTGCACCAAGCCGGGATCGGATCTCGAATCCGGCTTGGAAACAGCCCTCGCCGAGCTCCGGCCGTCCGCAGAAGCCGCCCAGATTGCCCAGCTTGACACGTACCGGCCTGCGTCT
>DATKXO010000337.1:0-9277 GCA_035528995.1 Phycisphaerae bacterium
TAGTACAACTGGGCCTGGCGCCAGTCCTTGGCCTCGGCCCTGGCCTTGGCCAGTTCGGCGAAGCGTTGTGGGTCGGTTTCGCGAAGCTGCCAGACCATTAAGACTCCGGCGACGGTCATGAGGATGAACCCCAGGACCGCCAGCACGCCCACCATGCTCTTGTTGACTTTCTTGGCCATCGCTCATGCAATCCAAACAGTAAGTTGCGCTTACGGCGAACCAGTGACACGATTCCGACGAGATGCCCGTTAGCTGGCGACGCCCTGGGCGCGACAGTACGCCTCCCAGTCGGGCAAGTGTTCTTCGAGCAGCACGGGCAAGATACGACTGAGGAATTTCTGGGCCGCCTGGATCGTCTCCTCGCGACCCGCCGACCGCGTTTTCATCCGGCGCGCCCGGAAGCCGACTTCGACCTTGCAGAGGTAAGCGCCCTTCTCGAACGGATTGGCCAGGCGGGCGCGGACCAGGTTCCGTCGGGGCAGGAAATCTCCGTTACAGTTGAAGGTGTAGACGACGGTGGGGCGATCGTGGTCGTAGACGGCGGATTTTTGGAAGGTGACGGCCCGGGCCGGGATCTGCATGGGCTCACCGCCGGGACCGACGACGTCCAGCGTGACGTCGCCGGCCTGGGCCATCTGGCTGCCGGTCGCGGTGACACAGACCTCGGGTATGTGCGGCACCAGGGTGGGCTTTCCGGTGTAGTAGGTGATCAAGACCCTGACCAGGCGGAGGGGACTGTTGCGGTCGGTGACGGCGGTGTCTTCGAACTCCCAGTCCAGGTACAGGTCGGTGCCGAGGGTGGCGACGGTTGCGGGATCCAGAAGCGTCGCGTGGGTGAACTTGTACTCGCCGAGGGCGTCGCGGTTCAACTCGGTCAGGGGCTTGCGCAGGGGAACGGCGTCCTTGCGCAGGACGAGCTTCAGCTTCCTGGCGACCGGCCCGGCCATCACCGTGGCGCCGGCCAACAGCAGCACACAGACGATGAAGGGCGGGCGTTTCAGGGCGGCCGCCCACCGTCTGGAGTCTCCTTGCATTGCTAAGCACCTTCCCAAGGTGGACTTAGGCGCCGGCAGACCGGCACGTCGGTCCAGAGCATAGCCCGGTTCGTACTCCTCGTCAATCGGCACCAACTGCGGATGAGTCCATCATAACTGCCGACGAAGACCGCACTTGGCTCTCCTGATGGCTTTACGTCGAGGGCGAGTTTTGGTTCAGCCGTGCGGCAAGCTGTCCGATAAGACGATCAGAGGACTTGGTGTTCCCCGCGGGGCCGAACCCTCCGCGCGGGGTAGGGACGGGCGCTGCCGGTCCCAGTGGCGGTGCCAGCCACGGGTCGAGCGCCCCCGGACACGTGCCATGCGATGCGTCATTGTCGGAGCGGGTGGTCACGGACGGGTTGTGCTGGACATCCTGGCCCACCAGGAGGAGCACGACGTGGTGGGGTTCATCGACTCGAATCCGCAGCTCACGGGTCGGCGCGTGGACGGTCGTCGAGTGCTGGGGGACATGAGCACTCTGGGGCGTGTGTGTGACGAGATGGGCGTCGAGGGTGCGGTGGTGGCTATCGGGGACAACGGCTTCCGCCGCGATTTCGCGGATCAGATCGACCGGCTGGGGCTGACGCTGATCAACGCCGTCCACCCGTCGGCGAACCTGGCCCGCAGCGTGACGCTGGGGTCCAACGTGGTGATCGCGGCGGGCGCTCTGGTGTGTGCCCACTGTCAGATCGGCGACTCGGTGGTGCTCAACACGGGCAGCATCGTGGACCACGAGTCGATGATCGGCACGGCCACGCACATCTGCCCCGGGGCGCGGCTGGCCGGTCGGGTCACGGTGGAGAGCGGCGCCTTCGTCGGCATCGGTGCCACGGTCATCCAGAACGTTCGGATCGGCTACGAGGCGGTGGTCGGCGCCGGGGCCGTGGTCGTCTCCGACGTGCACCCGCTCACCACGGTCGTGGGGGTACCGGCTCGGGAAATCAAGGACATCCCCGACCCGGACGAGTTCAACGCCTGGCTCATGCCGGAGTACGTGCGTTCGCACACCTCCAGCAGCTAAAGGGCGCGGCGGGGGCGAGAAGGGCCGGCCCCTCTGTCGACGTGTGGTTGAGGATCGTGGGGGCGCGGCACTGGCGATCATGCCTGGGACGATTCCGGGGCCCCGTCGGCTTTCTCGAACTGCTTGATCTTGGCGAGGCGACGGGCGTGGCGTCCGCCCTCGAAGCGGGTGTTGAGCCAGACGTCGACGACTCGCTTCATCAGCTCCTCGCCGACCAGGTCACCGGACAAGCACAGCACGTTTCCGTCGTTGTGCTTGCGTGCCAACTCGGCGGTGAGTTCGTCGTGACACAGGGCGGCCCGGATGCCGCGCACTTTGTTGGCCGTGATGCTCATCCCGATTCCCGTGCCGCAGATCATGACGCCGAAGTCGTTGATTCCTTCGGCCACGGACTGGGACGCCGGGATGGCGGTGTCGGGATAGTCACAACTGGTGCGATCATTGCTACCGAAATCCTGTACGGTGTGTCCCTCGCGGACGAGCAGGGCCTTGATGGTCTCCTTGGCCCGAAAACCGCGATGGTCGCTGCAGATCGCTATCCTCATGCCAGTACCTCTGTCAGTTTCTGTTTGAGCGCCGATTCGATCTGTTCGGCGCAGGCGGCGTAGACGGCGACGGAGCCGCCAATGGGATCTTCGATATCGTGATCGCCGGCCAGAAGGCGGCAGCGTGGCTCGGCGGTGGGAACGAGCTCCAGGACGCGGCGGCGGTGCGTCTGGGTCATGGTGAGGATGTGGTCCGCCTGGCGGATCAGGTCGGCGTCCAACGGCCGTGTGCGGTGATCGCTGAGGTCCATGTCGTAGCGTTGGATGACCTCGACGGCCTGGGCCGAAGCGGGTGCCCCCGGAGTGGCAAACGCTCCGGCCGACAGCACGCGCAGCCCGTGTGCTTCGACTTCTTCCGGGGCCAGGTCCAGCGAATCCGCGGCCAACTTGGTGAGAATGGCCGCCGCCATCGGACTGCGGCAGGTGTTTCCGGTGCAGACCAGCAGCACGTTGAGTGAGGCGAGCCGGCGCACGGTAGGCTGGTCGTAGACACCCTCGCGGAGCAGGGTGTAGCCCCATCCGTCGACGCGGACGATGGTTGAGGCTTTGGCATGCCGGGCGGGACCGGCATCGACGATCAGGTCGACCTGGCCGTCGAGTTCGGCCAACACGTCGCGGGCATCGTGAGGCGGGCGGCGTCCCGGTCGGTTGGCGCTGGCGGCTACGACGGGGGCACCGACTTCGTTGAGCAACCGGGCGGCGGTCAGATGGTCGGGGCAGCGCAGCCCGATGGTGCCCTGATGGTAGATGGCGTCCGCGGCGGAGGGGTCCAGATCGGCCATCACGGGCGTGCGGGTCGGCTGGTCGACGGAGAAGATCAGGGTGAGCGGCCCGGGCCAGCCCCTGTCCACCAGACGGCGTCCGGTTCCTTTGAGGCCCGGAACGAACCGGTCGACGTCGTTGCGGCGCCCGATGTGAACGGTGAAAGGCCTGTCGTCGGTGCGGCCCTTTGCTCGGCGCAGGCGGGCGACCGCCTGCGGCAGATCGGCCCGAGCGCCGAGGCCGTAGACGGTCTCGGTCGGGAAGGCCACGAGTCCGCCGGCGCGGATCACCTCCACCGCCCGCCGGATCGCTTCGGCGGACTTCGACTGTGGCAACGCTTGGACAACCTCGGTGACGGCCATTCGGGCTCTCTGGCGCGATTATGTTGGCCGCCTGGCTGACTGTCAAGCTGGGCGCGCTTCGCGGTTCCGGTGGCTTTGCGACTCGACATCGGGCGCCGGTTGCGTCAACATAGACGGTTTGCGAATAGGAAAGGGCCTGGTAGTGGTCATGGTGACGGACTGATGGAGATTGAAGCCCTGGTCCAGCTTGCCGGCTCGGGTGACGTCGCGGGCGTGGAAGCGCAGTGGATGACCGTGCTGGAGTCCGAGTGGACCTCACCGGACACGGTTGTGGAGTTGCTGCCCGTGCTGGCGGCCCTAGTCGAAGCGCGCCACGTCGGGGAGGCCTCGACCCTGGCCTGGGCGGCGCTGGAAACTCTGGCCGGTCGGTATTCCGAGGTCGAGGTTCTGCCCGCCGCCGTGCGCGTCCTGCTCCAACTTCCCGACAGCGACGAGATCCGTGAGCAGGTGGTGGGGTTGTACCGCCGGGCGTACGCCGATCGACCGGGCATCGAGGTGTTGCTGAAAGAGGCGGGGATCGGCGGGACGTGTCCGGCACGACGGGCCCTGCGCACGCTGGAGGTTTGCCTGCAGGTGGGGGCCGGCGCCTACCTTGCGGCCCGGCACGACGATTCGTCGGCCCGCATCGCGGAGGTCGATGAGCGGGCCTGGCAGTTTCAGGTCCGGACGCGCGAGGGTGAGCAGCAGTTCGGACCGGTGGAGCTGGCGGACCGGTACCAGCCGGTGGACGCGGATGACTATCGTGTTCTGAGGGACTTCGATCGGGAACGGCTGGGCGAAATGCTGGAGAAGGACCCGGGGCGGATCGTGGTGTCGATCCTGCAGGCCCAGGGGAGGACGGTCGACGGGGACGAGCTGAAGGACATGCTGTGTGCGTCGCTGATTGATGCGGAGCGCTGGGGCAAGTGGTGGCCCAAAGCCCGGACGGCGCTGAAGCGCTGCCCGAACGTGGAGATCGACGGTCGGTCGCCGTTCTACTTCACGTACCGCCGGGAGGGACGGACGCTGGAGGAGGAGACGCGTGGGGGGTTCGTGCGGCTCCATGATCCGGGCAAGCAACTCGCGGCGGTGGAGGCTTATCTGCGGGAATGCAAGGCTCGCAAGCAGCCACCCGATCGCGATCTGCTGAGCGCCCTGGGCGAGAAGCTGGCCGCCCGCGCCGGGCGGCAGGAGAAGAGCGATCGCCCGCTGGCCCTGGCCACACGTCTGGTCCAGCGTCGGATCGAGCAGGAGTTGGGCGAGACCCGGGCGGAGGCGGCGGCGGTCCACATCCTGGCATCGACCTCGGAGCCGGTGGCGATTATCCAGGCGCTGGACGTCGTGCCCCTGTGGGAGTCGGCCTGCAGGTGTCTGGAGCAGGCCTGGCCGGATCGGCGGGCGGAGTTCTTCGCGGACCTGCTGCCGGTAGCGCCGCTGGCGGCGTGCGAGGACATCGCGGCGCGGCTGACCGCGGCCGGGTTCACGCCGGAGCGGTTCGAAAAGCTGGAGCAGGCGATCCTTGGCGACCCGATCCGATGTCACGATGCGTTGTTCTGGCTGTGGACCGGCCCGAGCCACGAGGGGCTGGGCAAGACCGACCCGCTGACCCTTCTGTCGCGCATCCTGTGGCTGTTGAGCGAGCTTCGCCGGCGCGAGGATATCGGCAAAGAGGAAGCCCGCGGGATCAGCACAACGGCTCGCTCGATGCTTTCGGCCCGGAAGTTCGAACGGTTCCGGGGGGTTCTGGAGGGGGTCGAGCCGGGGATGGCCCTGACGCTGCGGACGCAGCTTCGAAGATTGGACAACCTGGGTCGGGTGGTGCGTGAGGACCTGCTGAAGCTGATCAACCGGCGTTTTCCGCAGCTCAGCGTCGCTGCGACGGTCGAACCCTGGGCGGACGAGTCGGTGTTGTGGGTCACGTCCAGCGGCATGGTGCGCAAACAGCAGGAGATGGAGCAGCACGTCAACGTGAAGATGAAGGAGAACGCCCGGCGCATCGGCGAGGCGGCGGCTCACGGCGATCTGTCCGAGAACTCGGAGTACAAGTTCGCCCTGGAGGAGCGCGACCTGCTGCGATCGCGTCTGGTGCAGATGCAGGACCAGATGAGCCGGGCCAAAGTGATCTCGCCGGAAGACATTCCGACGAACCACGTGGGCGTGGGGAGCAGGGTCGTCCTGCGTCACGTCGAGGCGGAGACGCCGGCCGAGCTGACGCTTCTGGGCCCGTGGGACGCCAACCTGGCACGCCACATCTACAACTACCAGACGCCACTGGCCCAGTCCATGATGGGCCGGACCGTCGGAGAGGTCGTCGAGCTGGCCGCCTTGGAGCCTGCCGGGCGTTACGAGGTCGTGGCGATCGAGAACGGGCTGTCGTGAAGTTCATCCCGGGGTGGGCGCGGGGCATCCAGTCAATTCGGGATCAATGGCAGTGGTGGGGAGTCTGGGCGTGTTGCCGGCGCGCCGGGCGGGTCAGGGCCAGCGGGAAGACGATGTCGCTGACACAGCAGGGGATCATCACCGCCAGCACGACCAACAGGAACACGAGACCCAGCAAGTCGATCCAGGAGGTTCGACCGAAGGGGCCGATCAGGTAGAAGATGCTGGCCATGGTCGAGCTGAACACGTGCAGGGAGTGGGAGAAGAGCGTACTGCGTTCGATGGCCATGGCCGCACCCAGCCCCACCACGACGCCGATGAAGGCGAAGGGCAGCACCAGTTCCGGATGGTTGATGACGCAGATGTGGAGGTGCAGCGGCCGACTGGCCTCCAGCCCGCCGACGGTGATCAGGATGAACTGCGAAACGTAGGGCATGAGGATGTCACTGACGCCGCAGACACCGATCGCTCCGATGATGCCGATGAGGATGGCCTTGATCAGGCGGCGGTCGTAGCGCCAGAACATGGCCGTCGTGGCCGCCGCCGAAAAGAACATGTGAACGGGGTGGAAGAGGTGAAAGAGGGGGGTGGCGAAGGCGTCGTGCTCGTGCTCGTCGTGGCCGTCGTCGCCGTGATCGTGCTCTGCGGCTTGGTCGGGTTGGGATGAGTCGTGTCCGGCGGTGAGGGGCTCATGTCGGTGGGCGGCCTCAGCCGTCGCCATGGCAGCGGGCTCGGCGGGTTGCGGGGCCAGTACGCAGATCAGCCCCGCGAAGACCAGGCCGATGGCGACACTCGATACCGAGAAGGGGGCGTGTGCGACGAGTTCGAGTGATATCCGACCCAGTGGACTGTGTGGGGCGTGGGCGCCGGTGTGATCGTGCTGATGCGGCTCATGCCGGTCGTGATTCAGCGGATCTGCGGTCATGGCGGTGGAGGATACCCGTCAAGGCGGGTGTATGCAATTCGCCTCGGTTCGGCCCGCGTGCTATATTCAAGGAGGAGAGAGCAAGGAGGTGGTCGCCATGTCCGGAGCCGTCAGCCTCAAGGAGTTGCTCGTCCAGCACACGATGGAGTCCGCCCCGGAGTTGGTGGTCAAGGGCGAGGACGAGGCGGTGCGTTGCCTGGCCTGTGGGCACCGCTGTCGGATACTGCCCGGGCGCAGCGGCGTGTGCCGGGTGCGGTTCAACGACGGCGGGCGGCTGATGGCGCCGTCGGGCTACGTCAGTTCTTTGCAAATCGATCCGATCGAGAAGAAGCCGTTCTACCATGCCTACCCGGCGCGCGACGCGATGTCCTTCGGCATGCTGGGGTGCGACTTTCACTGCTCGTACTGTCAGAACTGGATCACGTCGCAGACCCTGCGCGACGATCGGGCCGTGGTGGGGCTCAAGTCGGCCAGCGCGGAGGAGCTGGTGGCACTGGCGGTGGAGCACGGCGCTCCGCTGGTGGTGAGCACGTACAACGAGCCGCTGATTACGGCGGATTGGGCGGTGGAGATTTTCAAGCTGGCCCGACGGCGGGACCTGGTGTGCGGCATGGTCAGCAACGGGAACGGTACGCCGGAGGTGCTGGAGTTCATCCGGCCGTACGTGGACCTGTTCAAGATCGACCTGAAGGGCTTCGACGACCGGAGGTATCGCAGCCTCGGCGGCGTGCTGCAGACCGTGCTGGACACGATCCGGCTGACGGTCGAGATGGGCTTCTGGGTCGAGGTGGTCACGCTGGTGGTGCCGGGGTTCAACGATTCCGACGAGGAACTGCGGCAGATCGCGGACTTCCTGGCCGGCGTCTCGGTGGACATTCCCTGGCACGTGACGGCGTTCCATCCGGACTACAAGATGGCCGACCGCGGGCGGACGCCGGCCGCGACGCTGGCCCGGACGCGCGGGCTGGGCAAGTCGGCCGGGCTGAAGTTCGTTTACGTGGGGAACATTGCCGGGCAGGGCGACGGCTCGGAGCACACCTGGTGTCCGGAGTGCGGTGAGTTGCTCATCCGTCGCAGCGGCTTCTTCATCGAGGAAAACCGCATGCAGGGCGACAAATGCCCCAAGTGCAGTTGCAGCATCCCGGGGGTGTGGGAGGCGTCGCCGCCGCGATCGACGAACGGCATCGGCCTGCCACGACCGACGAGCCTGGGAAAGAAGCGGCGCCGCTAGGCAGCCGAAGTGTGCGGTCGATCGTTGCGAAGAGGGCGTTACTCACCGGCGGGGGCGGGTTCCGGTGGGTTTGGGACGTGGTAAACCTCGACCATGGCACTCGAATCGTGCGGGCGGGTGGCCCATGTCCTTTGGACATGGGGGACACGATGATAGACGTTCAGGGCCATGCCTGCGCATCTTCGCAGATATGACGAACCGGGTGATTCTCACTTCTGGACGGTTTCCTGCCGACGGCGTCTGACGTTCTTTCACGACGACGGTCTGAAACGAATCGTGTCCGAGGGGCTGCGCGTGCTGCAGCAACGCTTCGGCGTCTGCCTGATTGGGTACGTCATTATGCCTGAGCATGTGCACGTGATCGTCTACCCACACGCTCGTGGAAATGACGAGCCGATCCCGGTTTCCAAGTTACTTCACGGGTTCAAGAAGCATGTCGGGTTCCATGGGAAACAGAGGCTGCGCGAAGTTTGGCGTGTCCAAGGCGGGCTTTGGTCACAGCCTCTCAATGCCTGGGCAACCGGCCAGAAGAACGAGCAGAGGATCTGGAACGTTCGTGGGTACGACTTCAACGTGCGCACGCACGAGATGCTGCTTCAGAAGCTCGACTACTGTCACAAGAACCCGCTCACGAGAGCCCTTGTCGATCGGGCTGAAGACTGGCCTTGGAGCAGCTATCGCTACTATGAGTTCGGGGACGAATCGGTGCTGAAAATGGACTGGGACGGCAACTGGCCGATCGACTGGTGATGCTGGGCGGGCATGATCATCGGCTCCCCCACCTCCGAAGGAGGTGGGGCACCCGGCGGTCGATCGTTGCGAAGAGGGCGTTACTCACCGGCGGGGGCGGGTTCCGGTGGGTTTGGGACGTGGTAAACCTCGACCATGGCACTCGAATCGTGCGACGGGCGGGCCGAGCCCAACGCGGCGCGCAACTGGTTCAGTCTGCTGATCGGCGGGCCTTCCCGGCGGACGCAGGGGAAGGTCTGCAACGCTTCGCACCCGGCCGGGCCGAGGTAGACGCCATCGAGTGGGC
>DATKXO010000338.1:0-14537 GCA_035528995.1 Phycisphaerae bacterium
GGCGCGCTTGGCGCTGCCCCTGCATCTGGTGGGATTGATGCCTGCCACTGAGAATCTGCCGGACGGGCGGGCCTACAAGCCCGGAGACGTGCTCACGTCGATGTCGGGCCAGACCATCGAGGTGATCAGCACCGACGCGGAGGGGCGCCTGATTCTGGCCGACGCCTTGTGGTATGCCCAGAAACACTGCCAGCCTACCGCCCTGATCGACCTGGCCACGCTCACCGGGGGCGTCGGCATCGCGCTGGGTCAAGCGGCCGCCGGACTGATGAGCAACGACGATAGTCTCGCGGCGGACCTCGGGGAGTGCGGTCGGCGGACGCACGAACGGCTTTGGCGCCTGCCGTTGTGGGAGGACTACCGCGAGCTGATCAAGGGGACCGACGCCGACATCAAGAATGCCGCCGGGAAGCAGGAGGCCCACGCGATCGTCGGCGGCATGTTCCTCAAGGAGTTCGTCAGCGATGATGTCCCCTGGGCTCACCTCGACATCGCGTCCGTCGCCATCACCGAGAGCGAGAACGCCGGTGGGGGCAAGGGTGCCACGGGGTTCGGCGTGCGGCTGCTGATCGAGTACCTGCGCCGTCGCATCTCTTGAGCGAAGTCGCGATCATGGACCTCAGCGGAAAGTTCATCGTGGTGGACGGGCCGGACGGGTGCGGCAAGGGCACCCAAATCCAGCGGCTGGAGGAGTGGATCACTGCCGCCGGCGGACAGTGCGTGCGCGCCAAAGACCCCGGCGGAACTGTGATCGGCGACCGCATCCGGCGCGTGCTGCTCGGCTATGACCTGTCCGAAATGGACGCTCATTGCGAAGCGCTGCTCTTCATGGCGTCGCGGGCGCAGCTCGTGGCGGAAGTGGTGCGTCCGGCCCTGGCGGAAGGGAAAACCGTGTTGGGCGACCGCTTCATCTCCGCCACTTGCGCATACCAGGTGGCGGCGGGGTTCCCGCGCGAGGAGGTCATCCAGCTCGGCAAACTGGCCGTCGGTGACACCTGGCCGCACCTGACGATCGTGCTCGACGTTCCGCCGGAGGTTGGCTTCGAGCGGACCGGGCGTACCCCGCAACGGGCCGCCAAACGTGCCCGCGGCGACAACGCGGACCAACTGCCCATGTTCGACGACGCCCACCTCGACGCGATGGAGCGCCGGTCGCTCGAGTTTCATCGTCGCGTCCGGGCGATGTTCCGGGAGCTGCCCAGCTTCTATCCCACGCCGGTCGAGGTGCTCGACGCGACGCGTGACCCGGACGCGGTGTTCAAGGACGTGCTGGAGGCGCTGCGCCGTGCGTTTGAGTGAGGTTCGGCATCAGGAGCGGGCGATCTCGATTATCCGCCGGGCCTTGACCAGCGGCCGCACGCACCACGCCTATCTGTTCGAGGGCCCCGAGGGCATCGGGAAGCAGACGGCAGGGCAGGCCCTGGCGGCACGCCTGCTGTGCGACACGCCCCAGGACGCCGACGCATGCATTCAGTGTCAGTCGTGCCGGCTGCTGGCGGCCGGCAACCACCCGGACTTCCACCTGATCCACCGCGGGCTGCACAAGTTTCACCCGGACCGGAGCATCCGGGCTTCGAAGGGGTTGTTCATCGCGGTCGAGGTGGTTCGCCACTTTCTCATTCAGCCGGCCACGACGACGCCGAGCCTGGGCCGGTGTCGTGTGTTCCTCATCCGCGAGGCGCAGCGGATGAACGAGCAGGCCCAGAACGCGTTGCTCAAGACGCTCGAGGAACCGCCGGGGCAGGCACGCCTGATCCTGGTGACCGCATCGGCCTCGCGGCTGCTGCCGACGATCCGCTCGCGCTGTCAGCGGGTGGCCTTCGACCTACTGCCGCCGGCCTTTGTCGAGCAGCAGCTTGTGGCCGGGGCCGGGGTGGATGCGGCGACGGCGCGGACGTTGGCCGGACTGGCTCAGGGACGGCTCGGCACCGCGCTGCGCTGGCACCGCGTCGGCTTGCCGGTCGCGCTCGGTGAGGTGGGCGATTGCCTGGCGCAGCGCTTCCACGCGTTGCCCCAGGATTTCGCCGCAACGCTGGTCGAGATCGCCAACGGCCTGGCCACGCGGGCGGTCGAGCTACTCGGTGACGATGCGGACGAAGGCGCGGTGCCGGAGAATTCGGAGGACAGCGCCGGGCCGACCGTCTCGAAGGCGACTGGAAAAACCATCCCGACCGACGACTTCCGCGACGCGCTGAAGCTGGTCTTGATGCTGATCGCGGCGGTGTACCGGGACGCGCTCGTCGTGCAGACACGCCTGGCCGAGCGGCTACGCCATCTGCCGCCCGAGCTCGACGTGGTTGAGCGCCTGGCCGCTGACCTGTCGATGGAGCAGCTCGAAACGTGCATCAAGGCGGCGGCCGAGGCCGAGTGGATGCTCGACCGCAACGTCGCACCGAAACTGGCGTGCGAGCGTCTGGCAATCGCACTATCGGGCGAGCTTCCCGTCGCCTGACGCGCGCGTGAGCCTCGGTTAGCGACGCAGCCGTTCCAGCTCGTCGATGCGCTCGCGGATCACCGCTCGATACGGGTGGTTCTCCGGGAACCCACGCCGGATCAGGTAGTAGCGCTGCAGGGCCTGCTCGTAGCGCTGGTTGGCGGCGAGGGCCTCGGCCAGGTTGACGTTGCTGCGCAGGTCGTCCGGGCGCAGCCGGTGTGCTTGCCGCGCGTGCTGCAGGGCCGCGGCGGGGTCGCGGCCTGTCGTCAGGGCGGTAAGGTTGACGTGCGCTTCCCAATCGTTCGGGCTCAACGCCAGCACCTTGTCGTAGACCTCGGTCGCCCGGCCATTCTCGTGGTGCAGGATCAACACCTGGCCGAAAAGACGCAGCGCGGCTATGTCTTCCGGGGCGTGTTGGACGGCGTGCTTGAGGTGCGCCAACGCCTCGTCAGGACGCGCCAGCTCGATCAGCAGCTCGCCGGTCTCCTTTCGCAGCGTGGGGTCGTCCGGGTGCTGTTCGATTTGCCGCAGTAGCTCGGCCAGCCGGGCCTCTTTCGCCTGGGCCTGACCACGTAGCTCTGCCAGGTATTTTTTCGAGGCCGTGTCGCGTGGGGCAAGCTGGAGCGCGCTTTCGAAATAGCGTACCGCCCCGTCCACATCGCCGAGGGTCGCGCGGACGCGGCCGCGGTCGTGCAACGCCTCCGGGTAACGCGGATAGATCTGTAGCGCCCGGATCAGGTGGTGTTCGGCCTGCGCTAGAATCCGCCGGCGCTCATACTCGTCCGAGATGTGAGGCGTCCACCGAATCAGTTCGCCCGCAGCGGCCTTGTTCAGGTGGGCCCCCTGCGGGTACGTGGCCACGTCGGTGAAGAACAGCTCGGCGTTGCTCGTCCAGGCAAAGTTGCGAAAGACGGCCCGCAACCCCAACACGACCACCAGCAGTATGCCGCAGACGCGCAGTAGTCCCGCGACGCGGTGCAAAGCACGCCCTTTGGCGCACGGGTTTCGCCACACCCACATCACTGCCGCCGCCACCAGGATCAGAAGCGGCACCGACGGCCAATACATCAGCCGCTCGGCGAGCGACACGCCGATCAGCAAGACGGTGTTGGAGATCAAGGCGTAACTGGCGGCGATCAGGGCGGTCGCGATGGCGATTCGCCGCCAGGTGGAGTGTAGCCGTCGGCGATAGCCGACCAGCGCCACCAGACCGCCGGCTGCCGTCAGCCCACCCAACAGTGTCATCGCGTCGGGCCCGGCCTGGGGATCGACGATCGCCGTTCCATAGTCACAGCTCAGCCGGCTGGGGACGATCATCAGGCGCGTGTAGTGTCCCAGGATGGTGAACGGGCCGACCGTTCGCCCGCTCCGGTCCGCCATCCGCAGGGGGTTGAACAGGCCGGCGGTCACCGGCGCGCGCAAGAGGCGCTGTTCGAGCGACACGTAGCGCAGCGGCAGATACACGATGAGCGGCAGCAGCAAGATCGCCGTGTGCATGAGCCACCAGCGCGGCTTCGGTCGGGCGCGGGGCCGGATCGCGGCGTGGAGCACGAGCAGGGCCAGCGCGGGATAGCAAACTGCCGTCTCTTTGGCCAGCAGCGCCGCAAAAAACGCCAACCCGGCCGGCAACGCCCGCCTGACTCCCGGCGTGCCGGCCGGCGGCAGCAGGATCAACAGGCCCGCGAGCAGAAACAACGCGCACAGAATCTCCGCGCGGCCCACCATATTGGCCACCGCCTCGCAGTGAACCGGGTGCACGGCGAATAGCAGGGCGGCGCACGTCGAGAGCGCCGCGTCGCCGAACAAACGCTGCGCGAAGTGCCATACCAGTACGCACACCAGGGCGTGCAGGGCGACGTTGACGAGGTGGAAGCCCGCCGGCCACAGGCCGCCCACCGCGTAGTTCACCGCATACGTGAACAGCGTCAGCGGTCGGTAGAGCCGATCGCGGTTGGGATTGGGCAGCGCGGCCTGTTCGCCCTGCGGGTGCCACCAGTCGGAGAGCCAGATGGCGCGGAAGTCGGTGAGGTCGTGCAGTCGCGGATTATCGCGGACGATATAGGCATCATCGTAGACGAAGCTCTTGCCGAAGAAGACGAAGAAGATGATGATGTTGGCGAAGCAGAGCGCCCCGATGACCGCCGGCAACCAGGGTCGCAGCCAGACTCGCCGGCCGCCCCCGCCAACCGGCGCGCACCGTTCAACGTCGGCGGGGCTCATCGGTGACGACGACGTTGTTGTACTCCAGCAGCGTGCCCTTGGCCTTCTCGAGCTGCACAACCGCGACGTTGTAGTCCGTCACTACTTGCAGCAGGATGGTACGCGCGTTGGCGAGTTGCTCGATCGTGTTCAGCTCGGTTTCGAGGTAGGTCGGGTCAATCCGTTGGGCACGCGCCTGCAACGCGCGCAGGTTGCGCTCGGCGGCCTGGGCAGCCTGCAACTGCGGCGGAATGTTTGCATAGCCGACCATCAAGGCCCGAACCTGCTGGTTTACCTGATTGACAACGGCATCGGTCGCCTGGTTGAGGTTGATCACCGCCGTGGAGACCCACATGCGGGCCCGACGCCAAGCGGCTCGCCGCCCACGGTTGCCCAGCGGGTAGGTAAATGTCGCTCCGAGCGTGTAGGAACGGAACCGGTGCGTGGCCATCCGGTCCCAACTCGTGTCTGCCGTCGCATTGAGTCCCTGCACCTCGTACTGGAAGGACAGGTCAAGTTGTGGCAACGTCTCATTCTTTGCGTAGACCCTGTTGACTCTGGCCTTCTCAAGTTCAAGCTTGGCTGCCTCAATCTCGGTACGGTGGTCCAAGGCTGTCCGCAGCTCGGCGAAGTGGTCCACCGCGACCGGAGCCACCAACAGCGTCTCCGTGGGAATGATCTCGACGCGATCGGACAGCTTGAGGTCCGGGTCGTTCAGCAGGTTCTTGAGCTGATCCTCAGCATCGCGGACGCTCTTGACCGCCTCCTGGTACTGCACCTCGCGGCTCTTCCAGCGCGACAGCGAGTTGTTCAGCTCGACCGGGGTGGCGTCGAGCGGCAACCGATCCTCCATGGTCTTGTAGGTCACGTAGTTCTGCGCCACGCTCTCGGCCAGGACCATCACCCGCCGCCGGGCGTGCGCCAGTTGCCAGTACGCGGTCTCCACGTTCAGCAGCGCATCGCGCACCTGCTGGATGAACTGTTTCTGGGCGATACGCTGTTCCGCCCGCGCGATGTTGATCTGTGCCCGGTTGGCGTCCAGGCCGAAACCCCGCAGCAGCGGCTGCGTTATCGTGGCCACGAAGCGCGTGTCGTACGCGGGGTTGAGGATGCTGTATTCTGAATCGGTATGGGTGCGTGTTTGACGCAGCCCCACCGAGGCCTGCATGCCGGTCGGCAGGATCTTCCGTAGCCCCCCGCTGATCGAGCGCGTGTCGCTCTGATTGGGGTAGAACCTGACGACCGCCGCCTCGTCCCGGTTGTCCCACGAAGTGTCGAGGAAGAACACCGTGTCGAACACCGCCTCCGCTTCGACGAGTTCTGTCTGCTTGATCGCGGGGCCGTACGCCTCGGACCGGATCAGGTAGCTGTTCGAGAGGGCCCGCTGGACGCACTCGGCCAGGCTCAGTTGAACCTGGTTGGGCTGGCGGATCTGCTCCAGGTATTCGTGGGCTTTGGCGACCACCTTCTTGTAGCTGTTGATGAGGCGGTCTTCCTGCTTGCGCGCCACCAGGTCCTGCACGCGCCTCTCGAAAACGTCCGCCGCGTGCATCGGATCGGGAATCTCGGCCAACACTTCCTGCGGCGCCGGCTGCGTGGTCGTCGCCGGCGTCGTGAGCAACGATTGCCGGGTCGGCTGATCGGATTGGGACGAAACCGGGCGTACGGTGGGCGGCTCGGCGGTGTCCGTGCCGGGCCGGGGCATCGCCGCCGCGTCGTTGGGGCCGGCCTCGACTTCCTGCTGATGGGCCGCCAACATCCGGTCGCGGTATGCCCCGACCGACTGAAGGACATTGGGATTCTCGCTTTGGCAGCCCGTGGCGAGCGTCAACCCCGCCAGCACGGGCCAGAGTGCCGTAGCGATTCGGTTTCTTCCACCATGATTGCCAGGTGTCTGTGACATTACCCAATCCCGCAGGAGTGCCGCCGCGCCTGTTGCCTTACCCATGGGCGAGATGATAGGAAGGCCAGTTGAGTGTGTCAAACTGGGCCGCCGGCCGCCCGCCCTGCGCAACCCCGCCCGAGCGGACCCCCGGCTGCATAGAAGGAGCGTACCGATGAGCGGTGTGGATCTGGTCGGCGACTTCACGGATTACGCCTGCCGCAAGCTCCGGCAGAACCTCGCCCAGGTCATCCGCTGCGCGCGGCTGCTCGAGCTTGACGAAGTCTGGCAGCGGCCTAACCGACACAGCAACAGCGTGGGAAACCTCGTGCTGCACCTAACCGGGAACGTTCGGCAATGGATCATCGCTGGCGTCGGCGGTGAGCCTTTCGAGCGCGACCGCCCGGGGGAGTTCGCCGAACGCGGGCCGCTGCCGACCGGCCAGATCGTTCGGGAGCTGGAAGGCACCGTCCGCCGAGCCGTGGAGATCATCTCTGCCGTGGACGCTCGGGCGCTCGCCGTCCGCCGCTCAATCCGAGGTTGTGACGTGACGACCCAGGCAGCGATCTTCCACGTCGTGGAGCACTTTTCCCTCCACACCGGCCAGATCGTGTATGCCACCAAGGCCATCCGTGACGTGGACCTCAGTCTCTACGACGATCAAGGACGCAAGCTCGACAGCGGGGATGCTCGCCCCTGAACCGACCGACACCGAGCAGCTTGGCCAAGCAGGCCACGGCTGGTCGCCGGGCCCGCAGCGGATTCGGCGGCGCAACAAAGTGGGCCGGCGGTCGGGACGTGCGGGGGGGGACACGTACGCCGACTCAGTCCGGCCCGGGGATCTATGGCATACTTCAGCTTCCACACTCACTATAGCATGGGCCCGGCAGGCTGACAACCGGTCCCAGCCGCGATTTTTCGCGCCTGGGCCGACTGCGTTCACCGCGTTCGCATCTCCCATCCCGGCCGACTATCGCCACGATTATGCCCCGTTTCCGGCCGCCGGTCGCTCGTACCGGCTGTCTGCGGGGGCCGGGCGGACACCGGGCCCGGGCGCGACGTGCGGCGATCTCGCCTAAGGGCTTCCGGCTCGGCGCTTGGACCGGGAGCAGATTCTGGTTATCCTGGGAAGTAAAAGTCTCCCCGTGCCGGCGGTCGTCGTGGACGGGGCGTTTGGGGTTCGGGGGGAGGAGGTTGGATCATGTCCGAGCGGATTGGGAGGCTGAGACTCCTCCTACTGGGCGCACCCATCACGGTGCTTGCGCTGGCGGCAACCGTCAGCGCCGACACGATCTACGTCTGCTGGGACGGCAGCGGGGATTACCTGACCATCCAGGAAGGGATCGACGCCGCCTCCGACGGTGACGAGGTGGTCGTCTGCGACGGCGTTTACACCGGGACGGGTAACAAGAACCTCGACTTCCACGGCAAGGCGATCACGGTCCGGTCGGAAAACGGCCCCGAGAATTGTACTATCGACTGTCAGAACACCGGACGGGGGTTTTACTTCCACAGTGCTGAGCCGTCGGACGCTGTGCTCGACGGGTTCACCGTGACACGCGGATCCGTCGAGGGCTATGGTGGGGGCATCTACTGCGAATCAAGCGACCCGACCATCATCAACTGCATCGTCGAGGGCAATGCCGCGGTGGACCGTGGGGCCGGTATCTTCTGCGGCGCGGGAGCTGAGCCGACCATCAAGAGTTGTGTACTGCGGAACAACTACGGCGGCGGCCTCGGGTGCGAAGATAGCAGCCCGACGGTCGTGGACTGCAGAATCGTGGATAACTGAGTGTGAGAGGCGCTCGGTGCCTCCGCGGGCGCGGGCATCAGCTGCTGGTCCAGCAGCCCCAAGATCTTCAATTGTGCGATACTCAGCAACACGGCTTACCCGAACGCGTTTCTCAGCACCGGGGGCGGGATCTACTCCTGTCCCTATTCTTCTCCGACCATTGTGAACTGCATCTTCGGGGGCAATCGCGCCGACGGCGGTGATGGGGGCGGACTCGCCATCGACGGCGAGGGAGTGGTCGCCGACTGCACGATCAGCGGTAACCTGGCCGACTCCAGCGGCGGCGGTCTGCTGCTGGATAGCTCAAACGCGACGGTCGTGAACTGCATCGTGTGGGACAACGAGGCGGCTTCCGGTGATCAGATAGCAGTTGTTGGGGGATCTCCGGTCATCAGCTACTGTGACGTCGAAGGCGGCTGGCCGGGCCAAGGCAACATCGACGCCGATCCGCTGTTCGTCGATCCGGACAACGCTGACTACCACCTCTCGGTCGGTTCACCGTGCATTGACGCCGGCTGCAACTGGGGCGTCCCGGTTGACACGGCTGACCTCGACGAAGATGGCGACACGAGCGAGTTCACGCCGCTGGACCTCGATGGCGAAGGACGCTTCTTCGACGAGGCCGGCACGCCGGACACCGGCTGCGGCTGTCCGCCGATCGTGGACATGGGCGGCTACGAATCCGGCGGCAGCGGACCGCAGCCTTGCCCGGGCGACCTGGATTGTGACCGCGTCGTGGGCCACTCAGACCTGGGTACCCTACTGGGGGCGTGGGAATGGTCCGATGAGGGTGACCTCAATTGCGACGGCGAGACGGACCATGCCGACCTCGGCATCCTGCTCGCCCACTGGGGCGAGGGGTGCCCATAGAGGAGGAACGTATGATGTCAATGCACATTCGATGTTTGCGATTCGTGGCGTTGGCCGCACCTGCCGTGGTGCTTGGGCTGACCGGCGTGGCGGCCGACGCCGACACGATCTACGTCTGCTGGGACGGCAGCGGGGACTGCCTTACCATCCAAGAGGGCATCGACGCCGCCCAAGACGGGGACGAGGTGATCGTCTGCGACGGGACCTACACCGGGCCCGGCAACCGCGATCTCGACTTCGGCGGCAAGGCCATCACCGTCCGCTCCGAGAACGGCCCGGAAACCTGCATCATCGACTGCCAGGGCAGTGGTCGGGGCTTCTACTTCCATTACGATGAGAGCGCCACATCAGTCGTGGACGGGTTGACCATTAGGAACGGGTACACGACCTACGGCGCCGGCGTCTACTGCTACGAAAGCAACCCAACAATCGCCGACTGCATCATCTCGGAGAATACGGCGACGATGCGCGGCGGGGGCATCTACTGCTACCGAAACAGCTCACCGACAATCAGCGGCTGCGTGGTCCGCGCCAACACGGCAGAGAGCGGGGGTGGCGTGTCCTGCTACTCGAACAGCAGCCCGACGATCAGCAACTGCACAATCGCCGGAAACGCGGCCGTAGGCCCGGGGCCGAGCAACGGTGGCGGCGGCATCATGTCTTTCGACTACAGTGATCCGCAGATCACTGGATCCGCGATCACGGGGAATGTGGCAGCTGCCGGCGGCGGTCTCGTCTTGCTGCGGAGCGACGCAACGATTGCGAACTGCACGATCGCCGGAAACGTGGCGGACTACTCTGGTGGCGGTGGCATCGACTGCACCATCAGCTACCCAACGATCACCAATTGCTCGATCATTGGAAACGCAGCCAGTTCTGGCCCCTACCCTAGCGGTGGGGGTATCGTGATGTGGGGGGGACCCACCATTGCGGACTGTACGATCGCGGGGAACACGGCGGCCGCAGAAGGCGGTGCGCTGTACTGCGGAGACGACAGCACGCCGACGCTCACGAACAGCACGATCGCGGCGAACTGGGCGAGCGATGGTCGGGCGCTCGCGTGCGATTCGTCCTATCAGGGCCCGAGCACTGTTCAGATCACCAACTGTATCCTATGGAACGGCGGCGACGAAATCTAGAACAACGACGGCTCGACAATCACCATTGCGTACAGCGATGTTCAGGGTGGCTGGCCGGGCGCGGGCAATATGGACGCCGATCCGGAGTTCTTTGCAGGGCCGTCCGGAACCTGGACTGCCGACGGCAGTTACGATGCGGGAAGTTGCCGGATCACCTTCGCCGACGCTGATGCAACCTGGAGCGAGAACGAGTTGGCCGGCAAGAGTGTCAACCCTGACATCGGCCAGATGCTGCAATTCGTTATCGTCACCAACACCGCGACAACGATGACGGTATGGGCGGACTGGGCCACCATCGACGCTGGCGTGTCGTGGGTCACGAGCGGCGCGAGCTATCAGATGCACGACCATCACCTCACCATCGAGTCACCCTGCACCGACGCCGGAGACCCACATTTCGTCCCGGGACCGGACGAGAGGGACATCGACGGCCAGATGCGTGTTTGGGACGGTGACGACGACGGCGAGTGGATCGTGGACATGGGCAGCGACGAGTTCGGGTCGATCATCCCTGGTGACCTGGATGGGGACGGCTGCGTCGGTCACGGCGACCTGGGCATCTTGTTGGGCGACTGGGGCTGTACCACTGGGGACTGCCCTGGCGATTGCGACTTCGACGGCGACACCGACCATGCCGACCTCGGAATCCTGCTGGGCCAGTGGGGCGAGGGGTGCCCATAGGGGCGTGTTTGAGAAGATCGCCGGTGTCGATCTTGAATCCCCGGCCGTGTGTATGGTATCTTGGACAGGAGGATCGGGCGACGGGAAGACTGCTGGCTGCTCGCCCCGGCTCGACGCCTGTAGAGGGCGCGTCAGCCATTCGGATCTTGTCGGTAACACGCATCGAACTGTCTGCCTTTGTAACGGAGGGCCAGGTATGTGTGGAGTCAGGAACTTTTTGACGACTATGGTGGTTGGTGTGCTCATGGTATCGGCCGCAGCCCCGGCGGACGCCCAATCGCCCGATGCCAGGGACACCTTGACCAGCATCGCGCCGCAGCGGAGTGATACGTTCAGCCTGCCAAGCGGAGGGGGTGGATGGCCAACCACCAAGCCGCTCCCGCCCGGTGGGCGGGATATGAACCTCCGTGACGGCTGGCCGGTCGATCTCGGCCTGGACGGGGCCGGCTTTCCCTACACCCCCACGTTGTACGACATCGACGGCGATGGGGCCGACGAGATCTTCCTGACCGGCGGTCACACGTTCGGCCTGCGGGGCGACGGCACGTTCTTGCCGGGGTGGCCGACGAGGGAGCACCAATACATGGGCTACGGCACCAACGGCAACAAGCCTGGTCCGTCCGGTGCCGATTTCGATGGGGACGGCGAGGGCGAGATACTCTGGTCGCAGCGGGATTGGTGGGCCGGCAATTCTGAGATGTGGAGCTTCAACGGCAGGAATCTGGACGGGAGCGACCTGCCGGGGTTTCCGCAATTCGCACCAGACGACTATTCCAACGCACTAGACACGCCATTCGTGCTGGGTGACACGGACGGTGACGGCGATCTGGAAGTGTGGGGGCCGCACACGCTGGGGAATACCGGCGTCTACTATCGCGTCTCCGCTTTCGATCACACCGGCACCCGGCTATTCACGGTGGACCTGGACGATCAGGAGGACATTCTCTCGCTGTACTTCGGTGACCTGAACGATGACGGCACTGACGAGATGTTCGCGGTGTCCTGGCTGGAACCGTCCTTCTGGCTGCACGTCTTCGAAGCCGACGGCAGCGAGGCGGGCGGCTATCCCATCGTGCTGCATACCCTGGGCTATGGCTGGCTCATGTTTGGCCCGCCGGTCCCGGCGGACTTGGACGACGACGGTGACCTGGAGATTCTGCTCGGCTACTGGGGTGGGGGAGCGTCCTATGCCGACTGCTACCACCACGATGGCACGCATTGCGAAGGCTATCCGATTCAGATCGCCACCAGCAGCCAGTTGTTCTATCTGGGTCTGGGGGATGTCACCGGCGACGGTGAGCCCGAGCTGCTGGCTACCGAGAATCATCTGACCGGTGACTACCGGGTGTTCGCGATCGATCTCGCAACCGGGATGACGCTGCCAGGCTGGCCCTACGGCCTGACGAGTTGGCCCAAAGGGTTCCCGGCGGTCGTGGACGTGGACGACGACACTGTTCAAGACGTCTGCTTCGCCACAAGTTCGGGCGAGCTGTTCGCCGTGTCGGGCCAAGGTCAGTTGATCGACGGCTACCCGAAGCAGATGGTCGCCTCGTCGATCTCGGGCGTGGCTGTTGGTGACATTGACGGCGACGGGCTGTTCGAGTTAGTGGCGGCTACCTGGGACGGGTGGGTCTACGCTTGGGACACGCCCTCGGCGGCGTTGCCCGGCAGGGCCGACTGGCCAATGCGCGGCGTGGATGCCAGGAATACGGGTGTTTTCCGCCCGGTGCGGTGCCCCGGTGACCTCGACGGCGACGGGGATACCGATCAATCCGATCTGGGCATCCTGCTGGCCGACTGGGGGTGTGACGACCCGGTGAACGGCTGCGCCGGCGACCTAGACGGCGATGACGACACCGACCAGGCCGACCTCGGCATCCTGCTGGCCGACTGGGGCTGCGGCACGTAGGTGGCCGCGTCGTCGGCTTCCCGGGCAAAATGGCTTGCATTTGCCGCCCGGCAGGCAATAAGCTGGTAATTGGTGAGGCCGCACGGGGATGCCGCGAGCGTACGCGCGTCCCGGGTGTGGGGGAGCCTGTGCGGCCGCGGAGAGGCTTCGCACCGGAGGACTACCATGAAGAGGGACTACGTCGTTCATACCGCGCTGGTCGGACTGGCGTTCTGTGCCGCCTTTGCCGGCGGCACCTCGGCCGTGGGCCAGGAGATCATGATCGCGCCGCTCCAGGGCGAGCAGGTGGCCCTTGAGGTCGATTCGGGATTGGTTGAAAACAGCGGCTCAGAGCCGGCGGTCGTGTTCTCCGCGACCGTGACCGTGCCCGACGCGCTCTGGCTGCGGTTGAACTTCCACAAGGTGCTGCTGGCCGGCGAGGCCGCGGATGGCAACGGCTCCTACCTGCAGATAACGTCCGCGGCCGACGGTGCGGTGCAATTCATGCACGCGCAGCACATCCTCCAGTGGCGCAACACATCAGCCTACTTCAACGGCGATTCGGTTCAGATCGAGCTCATCGCTTGCCCGAACAGTGGTCCGAACCAGCTAGTGATGATGGAGGTCACCGCGGGCGTGCGGGGGCACGGAGATCGCTCGATCTGCGGGCCGACGGACGATCGGGTTCTCTCGGACGACCCGCGGGCCGGACGTGCGCTGCCGGTCGGGTGTTCGGCCTGGATCATCGATGACTGCAACCACTGTCTGCTGACGGCCGGGCACTGCTTCGGGCTGGGTGACGTGGAGGTGATCGAGTTCAATGTCCCGCTCTCGGGCCCTGAAGGTGGGATCAATCACCCCCCGCCGGAGGACCAGTACGCCACGGACGGCTCCTCGGTCCACTATCTCAATGGGGGCGTGGGGAACGACTGGGGCTATTTCGGCTGCTTCCCCAACTCCAACACCGACCTGACGCCGTTCGAAGCCCAGGGGGGCTACTATGTGGTTGTGGAACCGTACCCGGTCTCCGGGGACATCCGCATCACCGGCTACGGCACCGTAAGTCCCCCGGTTCCGCTGGAGTGGAACCAGGTGCAGAAGACCCACGCCGGGCCGTATTGGGCTTTCTTCGGGACGACGTTGGAGTACCAGACGGACACTACCGGCGGCAACTCCGGGTCGCCGGTGATTTACGAGGATACCGGCGAGGCGATCGGGATCCACACGCACGGCGGCTGCAGCACAGACACCGGCAACTCCGGCACGGGTGCCAACCACACCGGCCTGCAGGCCGCGCTGGCCGACCCGCGCGGCGTGTGCATTCCGTTAGGGCTGGAGTTCAGCTACCCCAACGGATTGCCGGAGTTGGTCAGCCCGGCCGGCGGGACCACCGTGCGCGTCGAGGTTTCCAGCGGGGGTGACTACACGCCGCAGCCCGGAACGGGAATGCTGCACTACGACATGGGCCAGGGCTGGGAGAGCGTCGCGATGGAGGTGGGGTCCGACAACGTGTATGACGCGGTCTTCCCGGCGGACGACTGTGGCGACGAGGTACTGTATTACGTCAGCGCCGAGGCCGTCGGCGGAGGGGTATTCACGGATCCGCGCAACGCCCCGGATACCAGCTACTCAGCGACCGCGGCGTACGGCGT
>DATKXO010000339.1:0-6220 GCA_035528995.1 Phycisphaerae bacterium
AGGCGGCAACCCAGTAAGCCAGATAGTCCAGGCCCCCACCCGGGACGCCGTCTTTGTTGGTTTCCACCCAGTCCGCTCGAGCCGTCGCGGCAAACAGCAGCGGCATCCCCACGGAAACAAACACCAGCCATCGGATCATGACTGTCCCTCCTCCAAGACGCCGGGCATCGCATCGACCCCACGCAAGGCGCAAAGAGCGCGTAAAGACAGAGCCTGCCTTCCCTTCGTCTCTCTCTTCCCTGGGTGATGATTGTGGTGGAGGCGGTGCTCCTCTCGCCCCACCGACTACGAAGTTAGCGGTTCCACTCGTGCAAGTCAACGTTTCAGCGACGCTTCAGTTTCGCCGCGTCGATAACAGCACATCTCGACACGCGGCAGCAGAGGCCATTCTTCTCCCGCGCCTGGAAGCCGCGGGCCGCGGGCACCCGAGGTCATCCGCTCCCCCCACTTCTGCGCAGAGGATGAGACACCCACCGTCCGCAGGATGGGGCGGCCCGACTCGGCTTGCGCGCCGTTCGGCGGCAGGTCTATCCCAGCAGCCGCTGTAGGTCCTGATAGGTCACGAACAGAAATGCGGCGATGATCAGGAACAGCCCGATCACCTGCGTGACGACTTGCGTCCGGATGCTCACCGGCGTGCCCTTGATCTTCTCGATGAGCAGAAAGACCATCAGCCCGCCGTCCACGATCGGCAGCGGCAGGAAGTTGATCACCGCCAGGTTGGCCGAGATCACCGCCAGGAAGAAGAACAACTGGTTCAGCCCCACGCTCGCGAAATCGCTGCCCATCTTTACGATGCCCACCGGCCCGGCCAGGTGCTCGACACCCACGCTGCGGGTGAAGATCATCCGCTTCATCGTGTTGTAGACCTGAAGGATAAAGTAGGCCGTCTTGCGCACACCGATGCCCACCGCCTCCAGAGGATTGCTGGTCCGCAGGGTTTTGCGGGCCTGAATCATGTCGATGTTGGGAAGGTAAGCGATCCGCCCTATCCAGGGGTCGATCATGTCTTCGGTGATCGCGACCTGGGCCGTCTCCAACTGGCCGAGCCAGCCTCGCGTGTACTTCACCGTGACCGTCTTGCCGACGGACTCGGCCAGCACGGCGCGCAGCCCGTACCAGTGCGAGACGGACGGCGCCCGCGTCCTGCCGCGCAGCTCGACCGTCACGGTTTCGGCGCCGTCAATCGACTTGATGGAGGAGAACACCGGCAGCCCCATCTTGGACCGCAGGCTGGCGGGCACCCGCATCTGTGCCGTCTGCGCCGCCACCGCGCCGCCCGAGTCCGGGTTGACGTATGCGATCGCCACCGTTTCGCCAGCCCGCGTGCGCAGGGCCTCGATCAGCTCGATCCAGGTAGTGACTTCCTCCTCGTTCACCGATCGAAGCACCGAGCCCACCGGGATGCCGGCCTGGGCCGCCGGAGTGGGTACACCGCAGACCTCCGGCACCACGGCGCCGATCTGCAGCAGATCCTCGGCGATGAGGTCGTACGTCGCACCGATCTGCGGCAGCCCGTTGCGATCGAACAGATGCCGCCGCACCTTCGGGCGGACCACCAACTGACGGACCCGCTCTTCGCCCGCCCGGCGCACGTCGATGGGGATGTCGCGCTCGGCGTGGTCGTACTCTTCCTTCCCCGGGCCCGTGCGCACCGTGCACCACTGGCGGATCGTCTGCGCGATCTGCGTACGGGTCGGATAGGCCACGTCCCCGATCTTGACCACCGTGTCCCCCGCACGAAGCCCCGCCAGCGCCGCACGCCCCGTCGGGTCCACATTGTCGAAACGCATCAGCGGCGTCAGGCCCAGCACGTTCACCGAGTTGGAGTCCGCCGGGTCGCTCGGGTGCAGCCGCAGCGTCGGACGCACGTGCACCTCCAGCCGCTGGGTCGGCGAATCCGGATCGTCCGGATCCAGCGGCCGATCGACCACTACGCGCGGACTCTTCCCGGGATCGTCGATCATCGCCACGTACATCTCGTTGGCGTTCGCGTCGGTGACCTCGTGTCCGTTGATCTCGACGATCTGGTCCCCGAACCGGGGAACCGTGGCGTCCGTAAAATCGGCGCCCGGCGCGGCGCTCAGGATCGTCCGGGTCAGCCCCGGGGCCATGCCCACCATCAGCACGCCCTTCTCCGGGTTGTTCTCCGCCAGGATCTTGAGGTGTTTCACCTGGCCGTCGCGTTCCACCTTGAACTCCAGCGACTCGTGCGGATCGGCCAGCACGATGGCCATGTTGATCTCGGCGAACTCGCGCACCGGCCTGCCGTCGATGGCCAGGATCTTGTCGCCCGCCTGCAGCCCCGCCAGAGCGGCCGGGCTGTTCGGCAGGACGTAGCCCACGTCCGTGACCAGAACCTGCAGCCCGATCATGAACACGATCATGAACAGGACGGCGGCGAACAGCACGTTCATCACCACGCCGGCGCTGACGATCAGCATGCGCTTCCCCACCGGCTTGTTGGCGAAGGAGCGCGGGTCCTGGCGATGTTGCAGCTCGCCCGAGGTGTCCACCTCGAAGTCCTCCTGGCCGAGCATCTTCACGTACCCGCCCAGCGGAAGGAGGTTGAACCCGTAGCGGGTCTCGCCACGGGTGAAGCCGAACAGCTCTCGCCCGAATCCCACGCAGAACTTCTCGATGCGCACACCCGCCCATTTGGCCACCAGGAAGTGGCCCAGCTCGTGGACGAAGATCACCGCGCTGAAACCAAGGAAGATAAAGAAGTACGGCTTGATGGCGTCCAGAATCCCCAGCAACCCGATCCCCAGCATCGGCGGGATCGTCTGCGTCAACACGTCGTGCATCGAGCTACCTCGTCTCTGGCCCACCGGTCCGCGGCGAGCAGGTCGTTCAGGCCGGGGTCGGCCATCGGGCGGTGGGCGGCCAGCGCCTGGCCGCTCAGTTCCACGATCTCGGGGAACCGAATCTCACCGGCGCGAAACAGCTCCACCGCCGATTCGTTCGCGGCGTTCAGGACCGCACCGGCGACTCCTCCCGCGCGGGCCGCCTCATAACCCAGTTCGAGCGCGGGGAACCGATCCGGGTCCGGCCGCTCGAAGTGTAGACGCCCCAACGCGGTCAAGTCCAGCCGCTTCGACGGACACGGCAGACGCTTGGGATAGGTCAGCGCGTACTGGATCGGCGTGCGCATGTCCGGCATGCCCATCTGGGCCACCACCGAACCGTCCGCAAACTCGACCCAGGCGTGCACGATGGACTCCGGATGGACCACCACATCGATCTGATCCGGCTCCAGCCCGAACAGCCAGCGGGCCTCGATCACCTCCAGCGCCTTGTTCATCATGGTGGCGCTGTCGATGGTGATCTTGGGGCCCATCTCCCAGGTCGGATGACTGAGGGCCTCTTCGAGCGTCGCCTCCGCAATGCGCTCGGCGCTCCATCTGCGGAACGGTCCACCCGATGCCGTCAGACAGACGCGCTTCACTTCCCCGCGGTCGCCGGCGTGCAGCGCCTGAAACACAGCCGAGTGCTCGCTGTCCACCGGCAGGATCTCCGCTCCGCTACGCCGAGCGAGCGGCATGATCAGCGAGCCGGCCACAACCAACACCTCTTTGTTGGCCACCGCAACCCGCCGACCCAGCTCCACCGCACGCAGCACCGCCGGTAAACCGGCCGCACCCACCACCGCCGCCAGCACACAGTCGCATTCCACCGAATCGACCAGCTCGAGCAGCGCGTCCGGCCCGCTGAGAACCCGCACCTCCGGGCCGGTCGCGGCCTGAAGATCATCCGCGCAGCCCGCGTCCGCGATAGCGACCGCCCCGGCCCGACAGTATCGGGCCTGCTCCGCCAGCGCTTCCCAGCGCGACTGGGCCGCCAGACCGACCACACGGCAACTCGACGACAGCCCGCCCAGTACCTCCAGGCCGGCCTGACCGATCGAGCCGGTCGATCCGAGGATGATCACCCGGTTTTTCATGGAGTCCACGCTTACGCTGACTGAGGTTGCCGGTCCTACCCAGCCGATCAACCAGGAAGTAGACAATAATAGAAGTAGTGTACGACCAGGACAAGCACCCTCCGGGCGTGCGGATTGCCCCTGCCGCGCCAGGGGCCTATAATCGCCTTCGGGTGCTCATTCGGCAGGATTTGGGCCTGGGATTGACCAAAAATGGGCGAGGTCTTGATGTCGGGGCCGATCTTTTCGGTTGAACGGCGACAATTCCACCGCGAGGGCGGCAAAGTCGTCACCCGCGACGTCGTCGTCCATCCCGGCGCCGTGACCATCCTGCCGGTGCTCCAGGACGGCCGCATCGTGCTCATCCGAAACTACCGCTTCGCCACGCAGCGCCAACTGCTGGAGTTGCCCGCCGGGACGCTCGAACCCGACGAACCGCCCGAGCAGTGCGCCCTCCGCGAACTGGAGGAGGAAACCGGATATCGGGCCGGCCGAATCGAGCCACTCTGCGAGTTCTACACCACGCCCGGAATCTGCACCGAGCGAATGTGGGTCTTCCTGGCAACCGATCTGACCAGAACGCAGCAGAACCTGCAGGGGCACGAGGAAATCGACGTCGCCATCATCGACGCCCATGAAGCGCGACGGATGCTCCGCGACGGCGAGATCGAGGACGGAAAGACCATCGCCGCACTGGGCACCTACTTCCTGCGACAGGACGGAACCGATTCATGAGTTGGCAGGATCGTGACTACGCCCGCGAACCCACGCCCCAGGCCGGCGGGCGCGCCCAGCGCGTCACCTGGGGGCACGCCCCGACCGGACGCAGCATCGTCACCACCCTCATCGTCATCAACGTCGCCCTGCATCTTCTGTGGGGCTTCTTCCCGGCTGCTCAGCCCCTCTACAAGTTGGGCATGATGCAGACCGAGGCGGTCCTCCACGGCCAAGTCTGGCGCCTGGTGACATCCCAGTACCTCCACGATACTAGGGGCCTCGACCACATCCTCTTCAACATGATCGGGCTCTACTTCCTCGGCCGGGCCCTGGAGCGCGTCTGGAGCCCGAAGAAGTTCCTGGCCATCTATACGCTGGCGGGGATCGCCGGGAACTTCTTGTTCATGGCCCTGTGTCTGACCGGTTGGTTCGGGTGGTTCTCCATGCAGCAGTACATGGTCGGCGCATCCGGGTGCATCCTGGGCCTGCTCGGTGCCTGCGCCGTGCTCTTCCCCCACGCCGAGGTCTACGTGTACTTCCTGTTCCCACTCAAGATTCGGACGGCCGCGATCCTTTTCGGCGCCTACTTCGCCTACAGAATCTGGCAACGGGGCCTCAACGCGGGCGGCGATACCGCTCACTTCGCCGGCCTGGCTTTCGGCGTGTGGTGGGCCAAGTGGGGCGAACTCTGGTGGCGGGCCCGCGGGTCGCGCGTCCTCTCCTCACGCGGCGGTGCTCGTCGGGCCGCCGGACCGAGCCAAGGCGCCGGCGCCTGGCAGGACCGCGTCGAGCAGCGCCGCGCCGACGCCGAGCTGATCGACAGACTTCTCGCAAGAGTCTACGAGGGCGGCATCCACACCCTCACCCCCGATGAACGCAAGGCCCTCACCGAAGCAACCGACCGCCAACGCCGTGAGGAGGAGCACCACGGCCGGACCGACCGGCTGTAGCGCGGGGCACTGAGATCAACCACGACGGGATAGCAGCCCGATGAGTCGCGAAGGCCGGGCCCTGGACAACCCGATCAACTGGTCCTTCGGCGTCGGACGCCTCTTCGGCATCCGCCTCCGGGTCCACCTGTTCTTCCTGCTGGGCGCCGTCTATCTGGTTGTCCAGGCCGCGGGCGACGACGGGCCGGGCGTTGTCCACGGCCTCGGCTGGTTCGCGATCCTCTTCTTCATGGTCCTGCTCCACGAATTCGGACATTGCTTCGCGGCACGCGCCGTCGGCGGGCACGCCGATGAAATCCTCATGTGGCCGCTGGGCGGGTTGGCCTCGGTCGATGTTCCCCACACGCCCCGAGCGAACTTCATCACTACGGCCGCCGGGCCCGCCGTCAACCTGGTCATCTGTCTCCTGGCGGCCGCCGCGCTCATCGTCATGACAGGCAGCGGATGGGCCGTTCCCTGGAACCCGTTCCTCTTCACCGTCACCCACGTTCCCATCACGTCAGAGTTGCAGTGGTGGCTGGTGGTCACGTTCGCCTTGAGCTACATGTTGTTGCTGTTCAACCTGGCCCCGGTTTTCCCCTTCGACGGCGGGCGCATGTTCCAATGCCTGGTTTGGCCGGCGAAAGGATTC
>DATKXO010000340.1:0-2039 GCA_035528995.1 Phycisphaerae bacterium
GCTGCCCTTGGTCGCGATCGCCGGCACCTCGGGCAGCCGATCCCCGAACACCTCTTCCATGGCCGCCAGCTCGGAGGCGTCGTGCTGCAACGTTCCACAGCCGAACGTCCCGATCAGGTCGATGCCCTCCGGCGTCGTGCCCGCGTCCTTGAGGGCCTTGCGCATCGCCAGCGAGATGCCGGTTCCGGCCGGGTCCGGTGTCCGCCAGTCGGTCGTGTTCGCACTCGCCCCGAAGCCCACCATCTCCGCGTAGATCCGGGCCCCGCGGCCGGTCGCGTGTTCCAGCGATTCCAGAATGATCAGCCCGCCGCCCTCGCTGGGCACCAGCCCGCGACGGTCCGCGGCGAACGGCCGACTCGCCCGCGAGGGGTTGTCGTTGGCGTCCGTCGCCAGTCGCCCCAGCAGTTGAGGTCGGGCCACCCCCATCGGGTTCGTCTTGCTCTCCGCCCCCCCGCAGATGCACACGTCCGCGTCCCCACGGGCCACCGTCCGGTAGCCCTCGCCGATGGCCAGGTGGCTCGACGCCTCGCCGCACGTGATCGTGTTCGACGGCGCCTGGGCGTCGTGAACGATCGTCACGTGACAGGCCAGCATGTTCGGCAAAAACTTCAGCAGCCACAGCGGCGTCAGGTTGGTCATCCCCTCGCTGCCCCAGGCCGCCAGGCTGAAGTTGCCGTCGCCGTCCACGGACGTGGCCAACGCCCCGGCCAGTTCGTGCAGGTCCGCACAGATCAGCCCGGCCCCGATATTGGCCCCGAACCGAGTGGAGTCCACGTTCGCCGGCGGATCGGCCTCACCGCGGTCGATCAGGCACTTGGTCCGCAGCCCGGCATCCTTGGCCGCTTCGTACGCGGCGACCACCGCCAGCTCGATGTCCCGAGCCATCACCTTGGTGCTCTTGCGGTAGCTCTTGGGCACGTAGTTGGTCATTTTGAACGCCGGGACCTCGCCCCCGACCGCGCAGATCAGGCCCGACGCGTCGAACGACTCGATGCGCTTCAGCCCGCAGCGCTTGTTGATCAGCGCGTCCCAAACGCTCTCGATGCCGATGCCCAGCGGAGTGGCCAGCCCCAGGCCCGTGATGACGACTCGTCGTTCGTTGGTCATCGGATTCCGACTCAGCAGCCTGTTCGTCCTCGGGCGACCGGCGGGCCGCACCGCTTCAGCACCCTTCTTTATGTGGTCAGCCCGGCCGTTTCCCGATGCGGTACGTTG
The DNA here is from genome assembly GCA_035528995.1 of Phycisphaerae bacterium. Lineage (GTDB taxonomy): Bacteria > Planctomycetota > Phycisphaerae > UBA1845 > UBA1845 > DATKXO01. The sequence continues at coordinate 1,216 of DATKXO010000340.1, forward strand.
CCAGCAGGTCCATGAACTGCTCGGTGAACACGAAGTTGTGCTCCGGCAGGCCCAGGGCCGCCGCGCTGTGGCCCACGTGCGAGAACATCAGATCGACCCGCCCGATTTCGGCGCCGTTACGCAGAACCACCCCGCTGGTGGTCGCGCCCGCAGTCTCGATTGACTCGATCCTCGCTCGGTAGCTGATGCGGTCGCCCGGCACGCAATAGTCCTCGAAACGCGCCCGCCGAATCTTGGCCAGTATGACGTTCTCCTCGAAGTTCCGAGCTTCACCCACCAGGATACCGGCCGTCTGGGCCATCCCCTCGATCATTAGCGACGGCGGCATCACCGGATAGCCCGGAAAATGGTCGTGCAGATACTCCTCGGCCAGGCTCACGTTCTTGATGGCGGTGGCGGTTTTGCCCGAGACGAATTCCGTGAAGGTGTCAATCCAGATCCAGCGCATCGGGCCGTTCCAAGCTTCTCACGCGGTCGCGGCCGTCGAGCCGCTGATCTTGGCCTGCACGTAGTTGATGATCGTCCGCACCGTGAACAGGTCGGGCATCTTGGAGATGTCCGGATTGTTCTGGAACTCGCTGAAATCCGCGTGGGGCATGGCCTCCATCAGCTTGCTCAGCCCCGCCGACGTCAGCACGCCGTTCTCCACGTAGTCCGGGTTGCTGAGAATCTCGTCCGGAAACAGCTCGCCCCGCGGAATCTTGATGGCGAAGGTCTTCTCCAGCCGGAAGACGATGTCGAGGAAATCGATGCTCTCCGCGTCCAGATCGCCCTGAAGAGTCGCCTCTTCCGTGATTTCGTCCTCGTCCACGCCCAGGGCCTCC
>DATKXO010000341.1:0-9863 GCA_035528995.1 Phycisphaerae bacterium
AAAGCTCTCAACGATCGAAACACCCTTGCTATGGCCGCCACAGCTCTGGCGCGATTAGGCAACGAGTTGTCGCTGGCGCCGCTCGCCGAGATGCTCGAAGACCCGACCGCGATCAGACTCCTCAACAGAATCCTATCGGAAGCTGATGAGACGCCCTGCAAAACCGCGATCTCCAAGCTCGCGAATCGAGGCACTCAGCAGGCGTTCGGGTTTCTTATCTGGCTGCTCCGTTCTCGCGAACACCATACCCTTGCTGCCATCGGGGCACTGAAACAGCTCGGCGATCGACGGGCGGCACCAGCGCTACTCAAGGCTCTGGGGCACTACTACGACCAGGTCCGCGCGCGTGCGGCGGATGCGTTAGCGAGTCTGGGGGAGCCAAGGTGGCGACAATGGGTGCAGGGGCGAATCGACCTGGCTACGAGTGAACAGGATTTCGCACGGCTGGGAAGATCGGGGGATCCGGCAGCGATCAAGCCACTTGTTGTGGCAGAGTGTCATGGGAACACTTGGGGCTATAGTATGCGCACAGATTCATTTGAGTGGCACGATGTGCGCGGAGAGATCAATGAGGCCATCAGTAACATAGTGATCGACTTAGGAGCGCCCGGGCTCGTAGAACGCCTTCTTGACCTGTTGGGTGATGATGATGGTCGCGTACGAGAGATAGCGGCCAATTTGCTGAAGGAACTCGGCGAGCCCAAGTGGAGCCTCCTCGTTGGTGCCCATGAAACAAAGTACTTCGACCTTCTGGCCGAAGAGGAAAACTCGCGGGGCATAGCGCCGCTTCTCAAGGCGTTGGAAAGTGAGGTCCACTGGCGACGCCACAATGCTGCAGACAGCCTCCGCAAACTTGGCAACCGACAGGCAGTCGGGCCACTTATTCGCCTGTTGACGCACTGGAACAGAGATGTCCAGGATGTTGCAGCCTCGGTACTTGGCGAGCTTGCCGATGAGCGGGCGGTGGAGTTACTCGCCGAAATGTTGGCAGATGAACGCGAAGACGTCCAGTTTTTTGCTGCAAAGGTACTGGCGACCCTAGGTGACGCGCGTGGTATCGAGCGGCTTGTCAGGGTTTTGGAAACTGAGGAAGCCATCCATCTGCGGTCTTACGCCCTTGTTGCGTTGGCCAATCTGGGCGATGTGCATTGGTGACAGTTGTGCAGGAGGTAGGCACACCATCTGATGGTTAATCCAAGAGCCCGTGGCATCAGATCATCGCCCAGTGCTCGCTGTGTTCGAGATTCGATTGGACCGATGACAATGATGCTCAATCGGCGGGCAGTCCCGGTGTAAGGTCTAGGAACTGGAGTTCTGGGGACTCATGACCATGATCACCAGCGACGTCGTCATCGCCCAGGCCAAGGAGCTTGGAGCCTCCTTGGCCCGGATCGCCCAGACGGCTGATCTCCAGCGCTCGCCCTCGCACAGTGGCCAGACGAACCTGGCCGCTGAGTGCAAGTCGGTCCTGGTCATGGCTCTGGTCCACGAACCGGCACAGCCTCAGTTGGACTGGTGGGATGGCAGGAGCACGCCGGGGATCCGGCAGCTGAGACGAATCTCCCTGCAGCTCGTGGACTTCCTCAAGGAACTCGGTGTCCCGGCCAGCGATCTGCACTATCAGGCGTCGCTCGGCGGCGTGTTCGCCAAGGATGCCGCCGTGCTGGCCGGACTGGGCGTGATCGGCAAGAACAACCTGCTGATCTCGCCACGGCACGGACCGCTAGTCAGTGAGAAAAGAGTGAGAAAAGAGTGAGAAAAGGGGACGCAGCTCGTTTCTGGAGACGAGAAAGGTGTCGGGATGATTTTACGCCGCGCAGCAAACGCGCCGAAGCCGTCACAACGTCCACCAAGCCAACTCATGGTGCCGAGAGACTCTTCCTGAAACCCCCTCTTCTGCTTCCTGCACCTTCCCTTCCGCCGCCACCTCGGTGATCTCTCCGGTTCCGCCTCTGTTCTTCGCTCTTGTCGCTCGGCCATTGACGGACGCCGACCCTTCGTGCCTCCGTGGGTCGCCCGGCCTTATTCTCGGTCTGACTTCTCCCTTGATCAGGGGACGGGCACGGTCGATTTCGAGTTCGATCACGTTCGAAGCAGCTCGCATGCCCGGGCGGAGAGCAACGGTGAGTTTTCGTTCACGCCCTCGCAGATGATGCATTCTTCGCCGGGCGGCTCGCACGCCATGGCGGGAACGGAGAAGAGAAAGGTGGCAGAGAAGAGAAAGGTGTCACCCATTAGCCTCCCCCTTGTCAAGCCAAGACGATTCCCGTGACGATTCTTCCTTTGTCGGGTCGGGCGACATCCTGCCGCCCCATTCCTAATATCAGCCCACCATTTAGGAATAGTTGAGCTAGTACGAATGTGCCCACGGGTGAAACGCAGCCCGTCGAAACCGTGTCCGTTTACGGACTCCGCCCCGGAGCAACGGATGCCGGCCTGCAGGGCCGGAGGAATCTGCTCACGGGTGAAGCACGGTCAGCTTGGGCGAAGCCCACCCGCCGACAGGCGGGCGAAGCGAAACCCGTGGAACACTTCGCTGACCGAACCCGCCCTGGAAGGGCGGCGCGGCGTTGAGCTCGGCGACCGCGCCCGATTCCGACGCCCCCTTTATCCCGGCGGAGCCCATCGGGCGCCATTCCACCCCTTTTCGCGCTTCTGCTCATCCACCCATTCATCCGCCCAAACCGTCACGCACCCGTCGGCGGCTGTCCGTCCCCCACCCTCGCGGCGCCCCTCCTAACCGCCGATGTCGATGGGAACGCGCAGAGCCTCGTCGTCGCTCGAGCGCTCGCGGAACCGCAGGTAGCCGACCGGGCGCGTCCCGTCCGGGGCCTCGGGCAGCTTCTCGGTCATGGCGAAGTCGAGCTGGATCGGAACGCCGGGGACGAAATCGACGTTCGAGCTCTCGCCGCGCGTGACCTTGATCGCGATCGGCTCGGCCAGCAGACGGTCGATCTTGACGTCGATCGGCGTCTCGCGCTCATCGTCGGCCACGGCAAACCCACCGCGAATGATCACCTTGACGGACTTGGCCCCCCCGGTGTCAACCGTGGTCTTGACCGTGCGGTTGCTGAAGGCGTCGAAAAGGATGTTCTTGCCGTCGGGGCCCTCGACGTACACGCCGATGTCCGTGGTGGTGGCGTAGGCCTCGGGCGTCATCTCCAGCTCGAGCCGCAGCCTGTCGAAGCGTTCGTCCAGGTCGATGGAGTAGCTCAATTCGTCGTCCAGGCCCTCGAACTTGTCCTCCTTGTGCATCCGGAACCCCTCGAACACGCCGTCGGCCGACGCGGGCAGGGGCCGCTCGAACAGGTTGGTCACCATCAGCTCGCCGGACGGCTTGGACCCGGACCACTCGGTGATTTTCCGAGGCTCGGCGTCCAGGCCGAAGAACCGCACCCCCAGCTCGTAGGCCCAGTCCTTGTCCGGCCGATCGGAGACCACGTCCACCTCCCAGACGCCGGGGACCAGCTCGTCGGTGAAGGTGCCTTCGGCCTCGCGTCGGCCGGCCTGCGTGTCGAGCCGGCGGGAGCCGTCGCGGTGGCGGGCGCCGTCGGGGGCGAAGATGCGTTCCATGCTGGCCTTGGACTCGGCGCCCTCCGGGGCCGACAGTGTCAGCTTCATGGCACTTGCCCCGGGCGGGACGGCCACGAAGTAGCGGTCCGGCGCCCAGCCCTTCACGGTCCGGTCCTTGAAGGACAGCTTGAAGTCCGCGGCGGCGCCGGTCCGGTAGGGCACCACCACGGTGTTGAGCAGGCGGAAGGCCACCAGCCCGTCGTGCAGGGCCTCGACCGCGCCGGTGTAGACCCCCGGCTTGCTGAGCTGTGCCGCGTCGTACTCCACGTAGACGCGGGCCGTCTGCTCGCTGCGCAGGTACGTCTGCTGCTGGGGTATCCTGATCCACGGCACGTCGCAACGCAGGTCGAACTGCCGGGTGAACGACGTCCGGGCGGACGCATCCGTCCCCGGAGCGAAGATCGGCTTCACCGTGAACGTCTGACGCTGGTCCTCCTGGGTGTTGGGGAACCACGTGCCCCGCCAGTAGGCCGCACGCGCCGTCCCCTTGTAACCGTGCGGACACGGCGTCGAGATGTCGTAGCCGATCACCGGGTCGTCCTTCGATGCAACCACGAACCGGTCCAACAGCTCGGCCGCCTTGGGCAGATCGGGCAGCCCGTAACCCGCGTCGAGCACGCCGGCCCCGGCCACCGGCCTGGCCGACAGGCACAACGCCCGGCGGACGTCCCAGGCTCGGATGGGCACGCCGGGATGCTTCTGCATCGCATCGCTGATCAATACGGCGCACAGCCCCGCCGCGTACGGGCTGGCCATGCTGGTCCCCGCCCAGTAGTCACCGCGGCGGACCCAGCGGGGCACGGTCGACGTGGACCAGCCGGGGGTGGCTAGGTCAGGCTTGTTCAGCTCTCCGCCGCGGGAGCTGAACACGGTGACGACCGGCTCGGTCATCTGCATGCCCATGACGTCGCGCGCCGAGTCGGCAGCCAGCACGGCCGCCACGCTGATGAGCTGGTCCGCGGCCGCCGGCGTCCCCACGCTCGACAGCCCCGGCCCCTCGTTGCCCGCCGACGTGCAGAAGACCAGCGTCGGGTGCTCCCGCAGGAAGTCGTCCATGAACTTGTCGATGTCCGAGTTCCCCTCGATCACCGACTCCACGCCGAACGACAGGTTGCACACGATCGGCACGCCGTGCTCCCGCGAGTAGCGCCCGGCGTATTTCAGGGCGTTCTTGAACGCGTCGGTCGAGCTGATCCCGCCCACGTCGCCCTTGCCAATCTTGAGGCCCATGACCTTCGCCCCGGGCGCCACGCCGTTGAAACCGTCCTGGTTGTTGATCCGAAATCCGGCGGCGATGCCGGCCACGTGCGTCCCGTGGGCGCCGTCGTCGTAATGCACCACCACCTTGGCCTGCCGCAGAAAAATGTTGATCGAGAACGCCACCGGCTCGATCTGCTTCTCCGGCTTGCGTCTAAAGAGCGTGAACGTGTCGTACTTGAGCCGGTAGTTGTGCAGCGGTTGCTCGTCGGCGAAGCTGCGATCCAGGTTGGTGTCCACGTAGCAGACGGCCTGCTCGTCCCCGTCCCCGTCAAGCGCGGTCACCAGCAGCGGGAACTCGTCGTCCGTCTTCCCGTTATCGTTCAGGTCGGGCATGTCCGAGTTGACCCACTTGGATTCGTCCATCGTGCCGAACCAGAAGAGCCGTTCCTCGGCCGCGTCGCCGGCCTGCAGCGTCGGCAGGTCGTATTGGATCGGCGAGCCGTCCTCGTCGTGGTTGACCACCTTGCCGGTCGCCTCGTCGAGTCGCACGCGGTGCAGCTCCACGTCGCCCGCCCCGGTGCAGTCCACCAGGTCGATGACCTTGACCGCCCCGTCCGGCGTGCGGGTCAGCCCGGGAATGGACGGGTCCACGCCGGTGTCCAGCACGGCGATGATGACGCCGCGCCCGTCGCTGTCGGGATGGGCGCTCAGGAACTCGTTCACCCGGCAGGTGGAAAGCGAAAGCTGCGTCCAGGTAGCTGAAGTCTGGCCATAGGCCGCACCCGCCACACCCACCGCGACCAACAGTGCTGCGATCCGCTTGGACATGCTGCGAGACCTCCTGCTTGTTCACTGATTCGGTTTGAGTCGGCCCGCCGTCGACGGCGAACCGAACGCCCCCGGCCGACCGCTTCGATGCACCGGCCGACCATCCGGGGCAAACAGCATACTGCTGCCGGTTCATCGAGAGAAGTGTGGCCCCCGTGGTTCGGACCGCGCAGGGAATCGAGCCCGACGCCGTCGATTGGCCTTGGCGGGCCGAAGACGGGCTATACACAGAGAACGCGAACCGGCCCGCGAATTCGGGCGTACAACTTTCGACATGACTCGTCTGATTGCCCGCCTGATCCTGGCCATGTTGCTGCTGCCGCTAAGCGGCGCGATCGTCGTGCTGTTCTTCGGGCTGTTTGCGTCTCGGGGCAGTCAGCCGGCCGCGTACGAGCTGGTCTTCATGTGGTTAGTGGTCGACGCCTTCATCGGCGTCTACTGGCTCCTGCTCTGGCGCGACATGGTGCGATGGACGCCCAAACGGACGCGCGACACGTCTCTGGCCGCCATCGGGGCCGTCACAGCCGGCACTATGGTGGGGGCCTTCTTCGTAGCTGCCATGCGGGCGCCGAGTCTCGGTGGGATTCTCGTCGGAGGCGGGGTGGCGCCGATCGTGTGGGTCCTGGCCACCGTCCTCATCTGGCGGGAAACCCCGCAAGAGCGCATCGATCGAATCAGGTCGGCCGGCACCGAGGCCGTGTGCTGTCCGGTCTGCGGCTACAACATGACCGGCCTGCGCGAGTCCCGCTGTCCCGAGTGCGGCTCCCAATTCACGCTGGACGAGCTGTTGGCGACGCACGCGCAACGGGACGACGACGCCCTGGAACGCGGCTGAACGCCCAACGATGAACCGACCAATGCCTGCGTCGGTGTTGATGCTCGATGCAAAAGAAGTAGGTCGGGCCTGGCTGACCCGACCTACGGGTTGCTGAACGACGATTTCCTGACCGGCCTGCAAAGCTGCAGGCCGCCCTCACGCAGCTACTACTGCTCGTACCGGCCGCCGACGTGCGTGGCCAGGAACTTCTCGGCCTTGGCGAAGAAGTCCAGACGGTTCTCCGGTCGGGCGAATCCATGCCCCTCGTCCGGATACTCGACGTACTCGACCGTCTTGCCGGCCGTCTTGATCGCATCGACCATCTGTCGCGACTCGTCGACCTTGATCCGCGGGTCATTGGCCCCTTGCCCGATAAGCAGCGGCTTGGTGATCTGGTCGATCTTGAACAGCGGCGACCGCGACTTCAGGAACTCGGCGTCCTTCTCCGGGTGCCCGACACGCGTCCACCAGACGGACTCCCACGTCTTCCAGTACGGCGGGATGGTGTTCATGAACGTGATCAGGTTGCTCGGCCCCACCATGTCCACGCCGCAGCAGAACAGATCCGGCGTGGTGGTCATGCCAACCAGCGTAGCGTAGCCGCCGTACGAGGCGCCCATGATGGCCACCTTGTCGGGATTAACGATGCCCTTCTTGATACCCCACTTGACGCCGTCCACCAGGTCCTGGTGCATCTTGCCGCCCCATTCCCGGTTGGCGGCGTTGAGGAACTCCTTGCCGTAGCCGGTCGAGCCGCGGAAGTTGATCTGCAGCACCGCGTACCCGCGGTTGGCCAGCCACTGCACCTCGGGGTCCAGCCCCCAACTGTCGCGGTACCAGGGGCCACCGTGCACGAACACCACGGTGGGAAGGTTCTTGGCCTCGATGCCCGGTGGCGTGGTCAGGTAACCGTGCACCGTCAGGCCGTCGCCCGCCTTGAACTCGATCGGCTTCATCTCCGCCAGCGTCACCTTCTCGAGGTCCTTGCGGTTGGTGAACAGGAACTCACCCTTGCGGGTCTGACGGTCGTAGGCGTAGTAACGCACCGGGCCGTTGTCGATGTTGTAGGCCACCAGCCAGGTCTTGTCGGCGTTGTCGCGGTTGATGATGCCAAAGTCACCGTCGCAGATCTTCTTGATGGCGTTGATGTCGCCCTCGATCGACGTGTCGATGACCTGCCAGTCCAGACGGTCTCTGTTGAAGGCGACGGCCTGAACGTTGTGGTTGATGGGGTGGATCATCACCCCGCCGACGTCGTAAGTGTTGTCCTGGGCCATGACCTTCTCGGAGCCGTCGCCCAGGTCCAGCCGGCGAAGCTGCGTGGTGTTGGTGCCGGCGCTGTTCAGGACGTAGAGCCCGTTGCCGTCGGGCGTGAAGGCGATCGGCTTGCTGGTCAGCGAGTCCTCGACGCCCCAGGTCGTGATCGTCCGCCAGGCCGACGCCGGGTCGTCGCGGTAGGCCAGCTCGAAGCCGCCTTTCATGTCCGACTTCAGGGCCGCGCGAATCTTCAAGTCGTGGTCGGCCAGGTAGCCGACGAAGCCCTCATCGTTCTTGGCCTCGAGCTTCTTGTCCCCGGTGGTGATGTTGATGCGGTAGACGTCGTGGAGCCGGGGGTCCCGGTCGTTGATGCCCACCAGGATCTCGTCCGGGTGGGTCTGCTCGACGGCCGTGATCCGGGCCTGGATCTTGGGCATGGGCGTCAGGTCGTTGATGTCCATGGTCTTGAGGTCGACCGCGTAGACGTGCCAGTTCTCGTCCCCGTCCTTGTCCTGGATGTACAGAATGTGGTTGTTGTTGGGCGCCCAGAAGTAAGCCCGGATGCCGCGCTTGCGATCCTTGGTGATCGGCTTGTCGTCGTTCTGACCGATGGTGCGCATCCAGACGTTGAGCACGCCCTCGTCCGGGGCGAGGTAGGCCATGCGCGTTCCGTCGGGCGATATCTGCGGGCCGGCCTTGTCCGGATTCCCGAAAAGCACCTCGCGCGGAATCAGCGGCGGCAGGTCCGCCCATACGCCCACCGCCGGCGCCAGCACGGCGCAGGCCAACACGGATAGAAACAGTCTTCGTCTCATGGCATTCCTCCTTCTCACCAATGACCGGAATCGGTCTTCCGCTCGCCACTAATCCAAAGCCCCGCCGAACGACGGGGTCGACAAGTGTGATCTTGGCTCGGTTTCGCAACCGGGTCGGTGGTCAGCCGGGCGGCCACCTGCGCTACATCTCAACATCTCATAGCCGGATCGACCCGTGATGCCTTCGTTCCGCAGAAGATGACCCGGCCCCTCCCAGGCGACGCATGGGCAGACGGGCCGGGACGCACATGGTACCAGCGGGCGCGGCAACCGGTAAGTAGTCAATTGTCGGATTTTGTGGCGACGTAGCGGATTCCGGCAGAAACCTGCGAGGGCCCGACCGCCCGACGCATCCGCAGGAACGTGCTTTGGCCCGGGGGTCCGCGAAGGAACGCTATGCGATGCCGTGCCCGGCCACGGCCGCCGCCAGGGCCTCCAGTGCGCCGCCTTCCTCGGACCGGTAGCGCTCCAGCACCGTCCGGGCCGACGTTCGAGTGGACAGCTCCTGGGCCTGGACCACCACGCGCCCGGAGATGTCATAGCTGAAAGTGACCCGCACGAACGCCCCCTGGGGCAGCCCGGGCGGCAGGGGGTCGATCACGCATTCGCCGATCGGCGTGCACTGGCCGGGGTCCGTGGCGTCGCCCTCGACGACGGGGACGCAGACGCGCTGCTGGTTCGGCTCGTGCGTGGCGAAGACCCGGGAGCGCATGGCCGGCAGACGCGTGTTCCGCGGAATGATCACCGCGTTGGTGGTGCTGCCCTTCACCGGCGACCAGACCACCGCCCCCAGGCTCTGCGAGGTGACGTCGCGGACCTGGACCGACCAGGCGGCCGCCGCGAACCCGGCGTCGAACGCCTTGCCGTTGCCGCCGTCAGACCCGCTGGCGGAAAGGGGATCGCAACTCGGCGCGTCGGCCAGGTCGCCCGGCGCCGCAGCGCCGTCGGTTTCGCAGACGGCATAGCAACCAGTCTCGTCCTCCCGCTCCGCCGGCACCGGCATTCCCACCGGCAGCGTCCCGCCGCGCTCCTGCACCTGGAGGATGGCACCGTAGACGGCCGCCCCCTGCGACACGATCAGATCGGGTTGCAGGCCGGCCTGCGGCGTCTTTCCACTCAGCGCGGTGGTCATCCGCCGGAACATGGGCATTCTGGACGCCCCGCCCACCAGCAGCAGGCTCTCGACACCGGCCCATTCCAGCTTCGCGTCGGCCATGACCGACTCGATGACCTCGCGGGCCCGATCGAGCAGCGGTTTGGACAGCTCCTCGAACTGCCGGCGGGTGATGCTCATCGGCGGCACGCGGTCGTATGGGGCGGGCAGGGTCGCCTCGGTCTTCACGGTCAGCGTGTGCTTGGCCTGCTCAGCGGCC
>DATKXO010000342.1:0-2246 GCA_035528995.1 Phycisphaerae bacterium
ATCAGCAACACCGCGCTGGCCGTGGGCAGCGGCAGCAGCCGGAGCGTGATGCGGGTAAAGATGCCCAGCGTCCCCTCCGAGCCGACCATCAGGTGCAGGAGGTCGTAGCCGGTGACGTCCTTGACCCGCTTGCCGCCGAGCTGCACGATCTCGCCTGTGGGCAGCACGACCTCCAGCCCGAGCACGTAGCGCCCGGTGACGCCGTACTTGATCGCGCGGCCGCCGCCGGCGTTCTCGGCCACGTTGCCGCCGACGAAGCACATTTCCACGCTCATCGGGTAGCCGGCGTAAAAGAGCCCGTGTTCGCTGACCGCCTCGTTGACGTCGTTGGTCACGACGCCGGGCTCGACCACGACGACCATGTTCTCGCGGTCGATTTCCAGGATGTGGTTCATGCGCTCCAGCGAGAGCAGGATGCCGCCATGGACCGGGACCGCGCCGCAGGATAAGCCGGATCCTGCGCCGCGCGGGGTGACCGGAATGCGCTCCTGGTTGGCCAGTCGCACGATGTCCGAGATTTCGGCGGCGGTGGCTGGCTTGACCACGGCCTCGGGCATGTGGGCGTATTCGTCGCCGGCCACCTCGTCGTGGGCATAGTCCAGCATCGCAGCCGTGTCATCGTAGATGACGTACTGCTCCCCGACGATGCCCCGTAACCGGGCGACGATGGCCGGGGTGACGGGTTGGTAGGGGCGCTCGACGGCGTTCAGAGCCGTCGGATCAGTGCCTTCCATGAAGTCCTCCCTTGCCTCCTTTTCACATCCTGCGATGGTGACTGGATGCGCCAACGGCTCGACTGAGCTCGCTGAAGTCTTGTTGGCGTCCCAAGCGTGGAAAACGGGCTCAGTCCTTCGATGTCTCGACGTAGGGCACTGCCTGCGGGCCTTCGGGCAGGACGGCGATCGTGGCCCCAGGGTTATGCCGCCGCAACCGGGCCACGGTCTCTTCGATCGAGCGGCAGGGGATCACCAGCGCGTGCCGCAGTTCTTCGTCCGAGAGCCCGTCGGCGTAGACGTGCACGTTGGCCTTCAGTTGGATCTGCGCCTGGACCTGCACCTCCCACTGGTCGTGACAGCGGAAGCCCGGCGTCATCACCCTATCCAACAGTTCCTGGGGCGAGCTGGCCTCCCACAGCAATCGCCGGTACTCCCCGTGCGAGGGGATGCCGTCCCAGCACTCGGCGGCGATGACGATGTCGCCGCCGGGTCGCACGATCTGAGCTGCCGCCGACATTCCCTTGACCGACTGGTACAGGTTGAGGTCCAGGGGATAGCCGCTGTTGGACGTGATGACGATGTCAAAGGGCTGCGGCACCGGCTGGAGGCTCGTCTCACGCACGAAGGCGACCCCGGCGCAGTGGGCCACCGCCAGGTCGCCGGCGAAGACGCCCGTGATCTCCCGCTCCCGGTTCAGCGTGACGTTGAGCAAGAGGGCCGGCGCGGTCCGCTGGGCGATCCAGAGCATCTCCTCCCAGATCGGGTTGCCCTCGGTCACCGCCCAGGTGGCGTGGGGGTCCGCGATCATCGTCGCGCCGTGGTTGTCCATGATCGCCTCGATGTCGGATATGCCGGGCAGGACAGCTTTAGGGCCGCCGCTGACGCCGGCGAACAAGTGCGGCTCGATGAAGCCGGTCAGGATCCGCACCGATGTCTCCATGTACGCCCGGTTGACCCGCATCGCCCGGCCAGCCTGGTTCCGCCCGACCTCGACCAGGTTCTCATCGTCCCAGGCATCGTGTTGCACGATGCGGTACCGGCCGACAACCCCGTTTCCCAGCATGCGCGTCAGCTCGGCCTCCGTCTGGGAGCGGTGTGTGCCCAGCGCGTTGATGAGCACGATTCGTCCGTCGGGCACGCCGGCCAGGGCCAGCTCATCCAGCAAAAGTGGCAGCACGCGGTCGTTTGGCATGGGGCGGGTCAGGTCGCTAAAGACCACGGCCACCGTGTCGTCTGGCCGCACGAGTTCGCGCACGGGGGGCGTGCCCATGGGCGAGCGCAGCGCAGCCGTGATCGCAGCCTGCTCGTCGGGCAGGCCGGGCACGAACCGTGGTTCGATGACAGTCACCGGTGCGTCCTCAGGCAACCCAATCCACAGCCCCTCGCGTCCATAGGCCAGTTTTAGCCGCATCCCTTCGCCTCCGTGTTCTCCTCTTCTCCACCTGGGCAGACCTCCAGCCCCGGCCAATTCTAGCCCGCCTGGGCCAAACCGTCAAGCCAGCCATCTCTCGTCACGATCCTCACGCCTTT
>DATKXO010000343.1:0-4899 GCA_035528995.1 Phycisphaerae bacterium
GCTCTGCGTTCCCCCGGCGGCCATCGCCGCGTTGAGCAGGGGCATGATCGGCTTGGCGTTCACGCAGAAGAACAGCAGCGCCTCCTCGCGATCCTTCAGCACCTCCGCCAAGGCCTCGCTCGTGGCCAGCGACCTGTCCGACTCACCGTTCAGACGCCGGATAACGTTGACAATCAGACCCCGCTGCGGGCTGACCACCACCAACCGCTTGGTGAGCGTGACCAGAGCTTCCCCTTCGACTTTATAGGTGGGATAGCCGCTGATCGGCTTGACGGGCTCGGCGGCCACCGGCAGGGCTGTCTCGAGCAGCCCGCGTACAAGCTCCAGATTCCCGGGGTGGAAAACCGCCACACCGACCGGCTTCTGGTTGATCGGATCGAAGCCGGTCACGGCTACCGCTACCCCACGCACGTCCAGAAACGCATTGACCAGCACCGGGCTGATCGCGAAGCGCTGTTGGCTTTCCACGGTCGGGTGCTCGTCCGGGGCCAGCAGGCCCAACGCCTCGATCAGCCCCAGCAGCTTCTCGCCGGGACGGTTCAGCTCGGCGTACACGAGCGTGTCGGGCGGCATGAGCCGGGCGAAGTCGGCACTGGCCAGCTCCTCCTCGCAGGCCTGTCGGCGGGCCTCCGCTTTTGCCCTCAGCTCGGCATCGACTTGCTCGGCGGTTGAGACCTGCCGGTAGAGTTCCGCTGCCCCCGCCACGTCCCCCTGAGCCGTTTCCAGGTAGAAGGCCCGATAAAACTTGTCCTCCCAGGAATCGGCGCGCGCGAGCGATACGCCGGCTAGCAGGACTACCAGCAGGCCGGCGGTGGTTCGTTTGATGGGTGCAATCGTTGGCATGTCGGGGCCTCCAATGGGTTTGAGAATGGGCAAACGTCTCGTTTTCGCCGGGCCCTTCCCGGGCGGTCGCAGCACTCCTCTATGTTAGGACCCGCGGAACCTTCGTCTGTTGGGCATTCGGTCGGTCGGCGTGGATATTCTGGGGCGGGCGGGTCGCCGGGCAGATTCGCGCCGACCGCCGCCGAGCCGCGTTCCGGGCGGCACCCGGAGCGACGCCGACTGGCCCCAGTTTCACGGCCACGACGGAGGATCGCGAAGACCATCTTCGCGGCTACCCAGGGAGTTGCTCCTGGCTCGGCTGCCCCGGGTCGTTCTGCGTGCACCTTCCTGAGGCGCGTGTTATCGGAACCACGCGCTCGCACGGGCCCATGTCGCCACGACCCGATCAACCCCGACCCCGCTGTCTCCAGGCCGCTCGCCGGCCCGGTTGGGCCAGGCCACGCACCGCCCGGAGCCTTGGTTATCAGAAGGCCGCCGCTAGCGCGGGCCACGACCGCCTTAGGTTTCCCGAAAATTCTGCTTGACCCCCGCCCCTCACCCAGATATGCTGTGAAGGATGGAGGTTCACCTCTGAACTAGGGTCCTTATTGTCACAGGAGACGCACCATGAGAAGAGCTTTGTTGTGTTTGTGTTGTCTGGGGCTGGTTGCCTCGTTCGCGCTGGCGGACAAGCCGACCCTCCAGAAAGCGGAATTAGGCAAGAAGATCGATCCGCTCAGGATGGGCCGAATGAATGCTGACGGGACGGTGGATAAGTGGATCGACTTCGACAGCCAACCGAAAAGAGGCGCCAATGACTGCCTCGTGTTCGACTGCTTCGAGTCGGACGGCGCCATGCCGGGGTATCCCACCGGGTTCGACACCTGCGGTCGTGAAGACGGCAGCAACAACGAGTCCGGTGGCTCGCGCTGGTACTTCGGTCCCACGTACCGGAACTGTTATGCGACGAACGACATGGAGTTTGATCCGGCATATGGCGGCAGGTATATCGAGCGGATGGAGTGGGGCTGGAAATGGTACGTGAACGGTAGCGGCACCGGCGAGAACCTGAAAATCATCTTCGAGACTTTCGAGGACTTCGATGAGACCTGCCAGACCGGCGACCCCAACGGACAGGGTGAATGGCTGGGCGGCGTGGTCTTTGACTACGGGTACCAAAACTGCGTTGCCGCTTACTACTTGTTCAGCGACAGCGAGGAGCAGTTGTACGGGATGGACTGGGTCCAGCTACCGGCCGACGGTGCCGGTTCGTACAACATCTGGATCCTGTCGTGGGACGACGCTGATCCGAACGAGCTCTACATAGCCACCATGGCCCAGCCGATGTTGTGGGGCACCGGCACCAACGAGTGGATCAACATCGACTGCATCGGTCGTGGTCAGGGTAACTGCCCCGGCGGCGTGCCGCCCGACGGCACAACGTCGCATCAGGGTATCATCCAGTGGGACGACGACAACCCGTATGACGCCTGGCACACCGCGCCGGATGAGTGCTACGACAACAGCTACGGCGTGTGCCCCGATCCGTTCGGCGTCATGTGGTCCGCCTACATCGGCGGCGAATGCGGCGAGGGCTGCGTTGGCGACATCGACGGCGATGGTGACACCGACCACTCCGACCTGGGTGAGCTGCTGTCGGCTTGGGGCTCGCGGCCGGGCGACCCCAACTGGAACCCGAATGCCGACCTCGATGGCAACGGTGAGGTCGGCCACAGCGACCTCGGTATCGTGCTCAGTGACTGGGGCTGCGTACCGTAACGTCCCCGCATTCCCAGCGATCGCGATATAGATGGCAACCAACGGGGCCGCCCGATTTCGGGCGGCCCTTCTTTTTTTGCTCCGCTGGAGCATCAGCGCGTGAGCAGGCTGTACAATAGACGCAGGTTCACCTTTCAAATGCGGGCATGCCGTTACACTGGAGACGCGCCATGAGAAAACCTCTGTTGTGCTTGTGTTGTCTGGGACTGCTTGCCGCGGCCGCGCCGGCTGACGGACCCACGCTCCAGATCGTGAAGAACGGGAAGTTTATTGCCCCGGCCAAGATCGGCCGGCTCGCTCCGGACGGCACGGTGAGCGAGTGGGTCCAGCCCGGCACGCGCGGCTGTGACCATCGGCTCGTGTTCGACTGCTTCGAGCCGGACGTGGGCGGTGAGGTTTCCGGCTACGATGGATACCCCATCGGCTACGGTAGCTGCGGCTACGGGGAGCCCGAGGCCAACGCCGGCAACCGCTGGTACTTCGGGTCGACCTACTACAACATGTATGCCTCGAACGACATGGAGTTCGATCCGAGTTGCGGCGGCATGTCCGTCAGCCGCTTCGAGGTCGCCTGGTGGTGGCAGGTGAACGGCGCGGGCACCGGTGAGAACTGTGCAGTCCTGGTCGAGACCTTCGAGGACTTCGACGATACCTGCCAGACCGGCGATCCCAACGGCATGGGCGAGTTCTTGGGCGGCGTCATCACGCTGTTCGGGTACTCCAACGGAGACCCCGGCTACTACTTGTACACCGACGTCGATTTGTGCGACCTGGAGTGGCTTTCGCTGCCCGCCGACGGGGCCGGTGGATACAACATCTGGCTCCTGACCTACGTCGGCGACGATCCGAACTACCCGGACGATTTCAGCCTGGCCACCTGTGCCCAGCCGATGGTGTGGGGGACCGGTACGAATGAGTGGCCGACGGAGGATTGCGTGAATCGTGGTCTGGGTCCGTGTCCGTACCCCGACGGGCCCGGCGACTCGTCCCATCAGGGTGTGGTCCAGTGGGACGACGACGAGATCGACGGCTGGCACACGGCGCCGTATGAGTGCTACGACTTGACCTACGGCCTCTGCCCCGATCCGCTCGGCGCGATGGCCTGCTTCTACGTCGATGGACCATGCGGCGGCTGCATGCCTGGTGACGTCGACGGCGATGGTGATGTCGACCACTCTGACCTGGGTGCGCTGCTTTCGGCTTGGTGCTCGCATGAGGGCGACCCCAACTGGAACCCGAACGCGGATTTCGATGGTGATGGCCATGTCGGGCACGGTGACCTGGGTGTCCTGCTGGCCAACTGGGGGTGAGGGACCTGAGCCGGTGGGCGGTGCCCACCTTCGGCGCTAGGATTGTGGGACGTACGGTTCCCGCATTCCCAGGTTCCAGCGTGTAAGTGGCAAGCAACTGGGCCGCCAGCGTTTGGCGGCCCTTCTTTTTCCCCTCTCCGTCCGAGTCGGCCTATCGGGCCGCGTTGCCACGCCAATGCTCCTTCTCCGAGGGAAACGCTTTGACGAGCCGGCGCGCTTGCAGGGACGACGCCAATCGCGACAATCGCAGTCGCCGTCTTCCTCCTATAAACGGAGCGCGGAGCGACCCCGGTAATGCGCGAGCGTTCGCTGGATCAGTTCGAGTCGATCTTCGAGCGGGCCTCCATCCCGGTGCTCGACATCCAGGAACTGGACCTCAAGCGCATCGCCGCGGTACTGCGTGGAGATGAGCTGGATGAGTCCGTCCTGCGGCTGGCCCAGTATCTGAGTAGGCGGTTCGGGGCCGAGGTGCGACTGCATTGGTCGGCAGCGCTGACCGCGGACCAGGCGGCCCGGCAGGCCCAGGCAATGTGGTTCGCGCCGCCGTCTGGGCCGTTCGGCTCGACCGCGGAACTCGTCGGCCAGATCAGCATTGGCCGCAGCCAACTGGTTCTCCTGCCGGACCCCGCGGGCGAGACGCCCGCACTTCCCCCGGCGGTGGACATCGACGCGCTGGTTCAGGGCACCATCCCGCCGATCCTGCTGATCCGCGGCCCGCTCGAGCGGCCCCAGGCGGTTTTCCAGCGCATCCTGCACAGTTTGACCGGGAACTTCCAGCAGACGCGGAACTTCGCCCATTCGTTCGCCTTGGTGGAAGAAGGCGGCACGATCGTGTTGTTGCACACGATCGACCAGACCGAGCTCCATGACGTGCGCGATGCGCTGCGCGTCTCGCCGGACATTGCGGCCGCCGGCGGCGAGGAGTTGCTCGAGAGCCTGACCCGCCGTGGCGAGCGCTATTTGAAGGCGGTGGTCGCCGCCAGCCGCA
>DATKXO010000344.1:0-7948 GCA_035528995.1 Phycisphaerae bacterium
ATCACCGGAGCCCGGTCTGTCGATCCTGGAGACGAGCTCAACAGAGGTTCCCTCGTTGGCCGCACAAACCCTCACTTGGAGTATAGGTTGAGCGATCCGCGACGTCTAGTAACCCGCCGGCGCGCCGCCCTTGCGCGGGTCCGAGGCGCCGATAATCGCACCTTCGTCGATCGCAACCGCTTGCACCACGCCGGTTTTCCGAAGCTCCGAGATGCGGTGTCCCCGTGACTGCAGGGCGCGGACCAGCGGTTCCGGCGGCTCGTCGTCGAAGTATACCTCGTCGGGCCACCATTGATGGTGCGCTCGGCTCCGCAGCATCGCCTCCTCGAGTGACAGCCCAAAGTCGGTTACCCCCAGCAGCACGTTCAGCACCGAGCTGATGATCCGTGGTCCCCCAGAGGCCCCCAGCAGGAGGTACGGCTCGTCGTTGCGCAACACGATGGTCGGGCACATGCTCGACAGCGGACGCCGGTGCGGCCCGACCGCGTTCCGAGCCGACTGCATCAGACCGTACGCGTTCGTGTCGCCGGGCGCCGTCGAGAAGTCGTCCATCTCGTTGTTGAGGATCAGCCCCCATTCATCCACTGCCGCTAGCGAGCCGAACGGCGTGTTGATCGTTTCGGTGCTGACCACCACGTTCCCCCAACGGTCCACCACACAGAAGTGCGACGTCCCCGCGTCCTCCGGGATGGCCTCCGCTCCGTACGTATCCACCTCGCGGCATCGACCCGGGTCCACCGCGCGGGCGATCTGGGCGGCATACGTCTTCGACGTCAGCAACTGCACCGGGACGGGCACGAAGTCGCTGTCTCCCAGCCAGCGAGCCCGGTCCGCGAACGCGTGCTTCATGGCTTCGATCACGTGGTGAGTCGCCGCACCCGGGTCGCTCCGCCACATCGCCGGCAGGTCGAAGTGCTCCAGCACGTTGAGCGCCTCCACCAGGCAGACTCCGCCCGACGACGGTGGCGGCATCCCGATGATCGTGTAATCGCGGTACGTGGAAACGATCGGCCGCCGGTTCTCGACGACCCCATACGCCGCCAGGTCAGCGGCCCGCAGAATCCCACCGCGGGCCTGCATCTCGCGCTCGATCGCCTCCGCGACCGGCCCGCGATAGAACGCGTCGGGTCCGTTCGCCGCAATCGTCTCCAGCAGCCGCCCCAGCTCGGGTTGGACCAGCAGATCGCCGGCCCGGGGCAGTTCACCACCGCGCAAGTGCACGCGGTAGACGTACCCGCACGACTCGACGAGTTGCGGATAACGCTGGTAGTGCTTGAGCACCTCCGCGCAGGACTCGGCGTAATGTCGGTCCACGTGAAACCCGTCGCGGGCCAGCCGGATCGCCGGGGCCATCACCTTTGCCAGCGAGCGAGTGCCGTACGCCTCCAGCATCCGCGCCCGCCCGGCCGGCACGCCCGGCACCGCCACCGCCAGGTGACCATGCTGGCTGGGTGGGGGGGCGTCGGGTCGTTGCTTCAGAACCCGGCTGAACATGTCCGCGGTAGCCGCGGCCGGGGCCGTCTCACGGAAGTCCTGCACAACGATGCGCCCGTCCGCCGCCAGACGGGCGAGCATGAAGCCGCCACCGCCCAACCCCGTGCTCTGCGGGCGCACCACGGCCAACGCGAACGAAGCCGCGGCCGCCGCGTCGAACGCGTTGCCCCCGGCTTTCAGAATCTCCAGCCCGGCCTGCGACGCATAGACCGAGTCGCTGGCCACCATCCCCTGTGTGCCGGTCGCCTGCCACGACGGCGCCTGGGCACCCGGCGCGCACCCGACGGCCACCGACAGCAGCACCGATGTGGGCAAAACGCTTGTGCGTATCATGTCAGCCAGAATCCTGCCCCGCGCCCGGGAGATCACATTCGCCCCCAGAGCGCCCCTGCGATCTCGACCGCCGCGTGGCGTTCCGCCGCCTCGTCCACGCCCAGGACGCAGCGGTCTTTCATTCGCCATTGCCCCCCGATCATCACGTCCTTGACGTGCCGCGAACCCAGCGCGAACAGCAAATGTCCCAGCACGTTGTCACCGGTCACCGGAGTGGCCGGGTAGTAATCCGTGACCACCAGGTCCGCGGCGTACTCCGGCTCCAGACGCCCGAACGGCAGGTCGAGCGATTGCGACGCCCGCCGGGCCGAGTTGGCCAGCATGTGCAGCACCGCGTCCGGCCCCAGACCGGTCCGCTCGTCGCGCAGCTTGAACCAGGCCGTCCGCGCCTCGGCCAGCATGTCGGAGCCGATCCCGTCGGTACCCAGGCACACCGGCACCCGTCCCCAGAGCTGGGGGATCGGTGCGTACCCCACGGCGTTGTTCATGTTCGACCGGGTGTTGTGGGCCAGCGTGCAGCCCGCTCGAGTGATCGCCTCGATGTCGTTATCGGTAAGGTGCGTTCCGTGGGCGAACAGCGAATCCCGCCGCAGCAGCCCGTGGGCCCGCAGTCGGTCGCCTAGAAAGAGCTGGTGCTCGCTGGTACAGACCTCTTCGTCGTGCGTGTCCTCGGCCAGATGGATGTGAACGCCCACGTCGAAGTCGTTGGCCAGGTCGCGCAGGTCGTTCAGCGTATCGTCCTCCAGCGTGAACAGGGCATGCCCACCGACCAGCCCCGCGAATTGTCCGTCGCCGCGCTTCTGGCACAGTTCGAGATAACGGGCCGTTTCCGCCAGACCCGCGTCACGACCCGCCTGCCCGTTGCGGTCGGTCACCTCGTAGCACAGCACGCCGCGCAGGCCGACCCGCTCCATGGCCTGTTCCATCAGGTCCAGCGATCCGCCGATACAGTTCGGCGAGGCGTGATGGTCGATCAGCGTCGTCGTCCCGCAGCGCAGGGCCTCGATCGACCCGATCAGGCCGCTGGCCAGGATCGATCGCTCGTCCAAGGCCAGGTCCAGCTTCCACCACACCCGCTGCAGGATTTGCAGGAAGTCCTCCGGTGCCTGGTCCGGTGGCGGCATGCCCACCGCCAACGCCGAGTACAGGTGCGTGTGCCCGTTGACCAGCCCCGGCAGCACGACGGCCCCGTGGCAGTCATGCACGTCTCCGCCCCCTCCGGCCGTCGCGTCTTCACCGATGGAGCGGATCGTGCCGTCTTCGATCCGCAGCCAGCCCCGGCGCATGGCGGGTGGATCGAGATCAACCAGGATTGCATTGGTCAACGTGATTGCGCTCATGAGTCAATGGGCTCCCTTTCATCCACCATGCGGATCACTTTTCGGCCGCAAGGTCCGCCCAGGGCGCCCGGTCCCTGCCGATTGCCCCGCGCATCGTCCCCTTGTCGCCTTTTGGCCGCTAAGTCTTCTTCTTGTCTTCGTCCGGACGGTAGACCCCGCGCTCGCAGGCCACGGTGAACTTCTCGGCCGTGCCCTTGAGACGCTCCCACGCCCGGCGGATGCGGTCCGCTTCGGTCGGGTCGATTCGCCCGTCGTCCTCGATCGATCGCGTGACCGTGACCAGAAGCCGGCTGAACTCCTCCACCAGATGCTGCGTGCTGACCAGCAGCTCGGTATCCAGATCGGTCCGCGGCACGCTGGGATTGGAGACGTAGAACCCGCCGGCCTCGTGGCACAGCCAGTTGACCACGCCGGTGTTGCCCGTGGCACTGACGATG
Source organism: Phycisphaerae bacterium (assembly GCA_035528995.1). Taxonomy (GTDB): domain Bacteria; phylum Planctomycetota; class Phycisphaerae; order UBA1845; family UBA1845; genus DATKXO01. The sequence continues at coordinate 3,605 of DATKXO010000344.1, forward strand.
TCGCGGCACCGGTCCAACGGGTTCCGGGCTCCGCTCGAGTCCGGATCGTCGGGGTCGGCCTCCTGGCACCACTTGTAGATCAGCGCGGGGGACAGCCGCAGCTTGGCGGCCAGTGCCTTCACTCCGATCCCCTCCGTCGCCTCGCGCAGCATCTCGTGTGAACGCATTCGCCGGCCTCCCGAGTAGACACCGCCACGTTTCTCCCCCGGGGTCCGTCGGTCGCGTCGCCGGCATCGCGCCTGCCGGGTCCACAAACCGCGCCGCCCCCGGGCTACGCCTCTCCCAGGCGAGAGGCTAAGATGATAAGCCGCGCCGCTCGTGATGGGTAGTCTGCCGATGGTGGACCATAGGCCCGGGCAGGACCCGATGATCGCACACGTCCAGACCAAGACCGAAATCCGAGCGGCCCTCGATTCGCTCGGCATCCGACCCCAGAGGCGCTTCGGCCAGCATTTCCTGATCGACGGCAACCTGATGCGCCGCTTGGCTGACTGCGCCGAGATCGGCGAGCGGGACACGATCCTGGAAGTCGGTGGGGGAACCGGCGGCCTGACCGACCTGCTGGCCGCCCGGGCCGCAAAGGTGATTGTCGCCGAGATCGACCACGCGCTGGCCGGCCTGTTGCGCGATCGTTTCGCCGATCGTCAACACGTCTGTTTGATCGAGGCTGACGCCCTGGCTGGCAAGAACCGGATCGCTCCGGCGGTGATCGACGCGGTTATCGAGTTGGCCGCCGCTCCGCCCGACAGGACCGCCTTGGTCGCCAACCTGCCCTATGCCGTGGCCACCCCGCTGCTGATGAATCTGTTGCACGAGCTGCCGGTGGTGGAACGCTTCTGTTTCACCATCCAGCGCGACGTGGCCGAGCGCATCCAGGCCGCACCCGGAACCAAGGCCTACGGCCCCCTGAGCGTGACGCTCCAGACCCTGACCGACATCCACCGTGTCGCCCGTGTGTCACCCAGCGCCTTCTGGCCTCCGCCCACCGTCGAATCGTCCATGCTGCGGATCGACGTGCGTCACGACGTGCTTCCCGGCCCCGAGCCGATCGCCCGCTTCGTCGCCTTCGTCCGCGAAGCGTTCCTGCACCGCCGCAAGATGCTCAAGCACACGCTCTCCCGCATCCTTGACGAGCGCGCCTTCGCCGCCGCGGCCGACCTGCTCGACCTCACCCGTCGCCCCGAAGACCTGCCCCCGCCCGAGTGGCTCGACCTGGCCCGCCGCACCGTGTTGACCGATTGATCGGCTCGAAACGCTCCGCTACTTCTCTTTCCCCCAGAGCTGGGCGAGCTGTGTCAGAACCTTGACACCCGTTTCCATCTCTTCCAGGCAGGCCCATTCCAGCGGAGAGTGGAAGGCGTGCATCCCGGCCGACAGGTTCGGCGTGGGCAGACCCATCTCGGTCAGCCGCGAACCGTCCGTGCCGCCCCGGATGATCTCCATGCTCGGCTCGATCCCCAGAGCCCGCAGGGCCTCCTGGGCCTTGGAGACCGAACGGGGTTCCTTGGCCAGGCCGTCGCCCATGTTGCGATACTGCTTTTTGATGTCGACCGCGATCTTGGCTCGGGGGTGCTCGGCCCGGAGGGCGCCGGCGATCTGCTCGAGGATCTGGGCCTCCTCACCCAGCTTGGCCGTGATGAAATCTCGCAGCAGGATCTTGACCTTGGCCTCGGGCACGCCGCCTTCGATGATGTACGGGTGCATGAAGCCGTCGCGCTGATCGGTGGTCTCGGGCGAGAGCCACTGCCGGGGCATCCGCGAGATGAAATCACCCAGAATCCGCACCGCGTTCACCATCTTGCCCTTGCCGTGCGCCGGGTGCGTGTTGATGCCCGTGACCGTGACCGTGGCCAGGTCGGCCGAGAACGTCTCCGTCTCGATCTTGCCCTGGGCCTCGCCGTCCAGCGTGTACGCCACCGTCGCACCGAGCTGCTTCAGGTTCACGTGATCGACGCCGTGACCGACCTCCTCGTCGCAGGTGAAACAGACCCGCACCGGGCTGTGCTTGATCTTCTTGTCCTCCATGAGCCGCTCGGCCGTCTCCATGATGATGGCCACGCCGGCCTTGTCGTCGGCGCCCAGCAGCGTCTTGCCGTCGGAGGTGATGATGGTCTTGCCCTTGAGGTCGGCAAGGCCCTCGTTCTCCGCGATCTTGATGACCTTGCTTTTGTCGCCGGGCAGGACGATGTCCTTGCCGTTGTATTTCTTGTGGATGGTGGGCTTGACGCCCTTGCCGGGGGCCTCGGGCGAGGTGTCCACGTGGGCGATCCAGGCGATGACCGGGCCGCTCTTGCGGTTGGTGGCCGGTATGGTGGCCGTCACGATGCCGTGCTTGCTCATGTGCACGTCAGCGAGGCCGATCTTGGCGCATTCGTCTTTGAGCAAACGGCACAGGTCGAGTTGCGTCTCGGTGCTGGGGTACGTTTCGCTGTCTTCGGCCGAGGTCGTCTCGATTTTGGCGTAGCGGCAGAAGCGGTCGAGCAGTCGGTCCACGATTCACCTCCGTTGGGCAAGGGGTCGAGTTCTATTGACGGAGTTTTTACGGCGCCGGCGAGCCGGCCGCAACCGCGCCGCCCCGGCGACGGGTGCCGCCCGTGTCGCCGCGCGGGTTGGCTCGTTTTGGGGTCGCGTCTTTTGACCACGTGTGCGCGCGGGCCCGTCGTCGTAAGTCCCTTTATCGAAGTCGTTTACGCTCCACTTCGGCGGGCCTGTTTCCGTTGGAAACCGCGTATTCCGAACTTCTCGCTGCGTGGCCTGAATCGGCCGGATAAGCCCCCGCGCCCGACCGTCAACCACGGAAGCAAGGGGCGGCCCCAAGGTGTGGCACAGGTTTCCAACCTGTGCCTGGCGCACATGCTCTGTACTGCAAACGGTTGCTTCTTGCGCCCGCCGCGCAGATTCTCACCCTATGGATGGTGGCTCAGACCCCCGACACCGTCCTTGGTTGCCTTGATGCCTTGATGCCTTGATGCCTTGTTGCCTTGTTGCCTTGTTGCCTCGTTGCCTCGGTGCCTTGTTGCCTTGGTGCCTGTGGTTGCCGCCGAAGGCCGCGCTGTTCAATTGACCGGTGGGGGGGTAGCGGGTGTAATCGGGTGGTCCGCATGATGCGGGCGGGTGCCCGGCCGCCGATCGATCGCGGTGGGGGCACGTTCGGGAGTGTCCGGACGCCTGGTGGGTCCCGCGGCCTTCAAAGCCGTTGAGGGGTCGCTCGCGCGGCTCCTGGTGGGTTCGATTCCCATCCACTCCCGTCAGAAGCTGTCAGCTATCAGCTCTCAGGCGTCAGCTACAGGCTATCAGCTCCGGAGAGTCAGCCATGAGCCGTTGGCGGCCTGCCGGGTGGTGGAGATCACGCCGAAGCTGCACATGATCCAAGACCCGGCCTCGAAGCTGCGCCCGAAGGAAGAGGTGAAGATCGTGCGGTATATGGTAGACGAAAAGGACTGGAAACGAATGGCGGAGGAAGCTGAATGAGTGATCCATCCCCTTCCCCCTCCATTCCTCCGTTTGACGACGACTTGATCGCCCAGCTCCTCGACATTGACGAAAGCCGGACATTCGAGACAAAGCGAGTCGCGGGCCAGAAGCTGACAAGAGCGCTGGAGTCCGTCGTAGCGTTCGCTAACACGGACGGGGGCTTCATCGTTCTGGGTCTTGAGGACAAGGACAGGGCTGCCGGACGAGATCGCGTCTTTGGTATCCAAGAGAATCCCACGGCTGTTGACGAGCTGCGGCGGCTCGCTGTCCAGCGAATCACTCCGACGGTTGCTGCTCTGGGCTTTGTTGAGATCGGCTGCACGCTTCGGGACGGCACTCCTGGCAGCGTCATGATCGTTCGTGTGGATAAGAGTCCCGGCGTTCATTCGATTGTTGCCGACGGCACATGGATCAGGCTTGAGCGAGGAAATCGAGAACTCGTCGCGGAGGAGATCACGCGCCTTGCTCTTGAACGAGGTACGATATCGGCAGAGTCCCGACCCGCCCAAGTAGCGTTCGACCTACTGGACACGGACTACTGGCGCATGTACGCGACCAAGCGCAGACTCACACGCCCGATCAAAGACGCCCTTCGTCACCTTGGCTTGGCCATAGAGGATGCGAACGGCGAAGTTCATCCGACCAACGCGGCAGTCCTGCTCTTTGCGGAGCATCCGGGAGGGTTGTTGGTCACGAAGAGCGGAGTCCGTGTTTTTCATTACAAGGGCGACCGGGTGGAACAAGGTGCGACACCCAACTTGCTCAAGCCACCGGTGTCCTTCTCCGGGCCTTTGATCACGCAAGTTCAGCAGGCGGTTGACTATATCCTGAGCGAATTGGCGACCGGGGTGCAGATGGGGCCGTTGGGCT
>DATKXO010000345.1:0-10137 GCA_035528995.1 Phycisphaerae bacterium
ATGGCGGGCGAACCGAAGTCCATGTTGCAGGTGTAGTTCACGCAGGGCAGCCCGTTGATGCGCTGCCCGAGCGTGTCGGCGTCGGCCGTGGAACTGATCGCCTTGGAGGTGTAGTTCTGTAGCGTCAACAGGTCGGTGTTGAACAGCACCGTCGGCACCGTCTCCGGCAAGGTCACGCGATACATGACGGCCGGCGGGATCGTGTACTGCGTATCCGCTTCCGTAACCTCGATCGACGGGATGTTCGCCATCTCGACCTGGACCGCGCCTGCGCCGTAGAGATACTCCAGCGCCTCGGTCAGTTGCAGGTCGCCATCGCCGGCGAGCGGCTCAAACGGGGCGATGTAGTGATCGCCCAGCTTCAGCGTCAACTGCCCACCCAGGCAGTGCACCACGGCGAATTCCAGCACACGGCCCGCCGTTTGCGACGGCACCTCCGCCCGTGCCAGTTGCAGCAGATAGTTGAACGTGGTGGCATCGGGTTTCCGCGGCGTCACAGTCAGGCTCTGCACGGTGTTGTACGTGTCGATCTCGTCGGCCTCGGGGCCAAACAGGTTGTAGAACAATCGCTGCACGATCCGGGCCGGGGTGACGGCCGGGTCCGGGCGCAGCAGTTCCTGGTTGAACATCACCATCAGGTCGCGGCCCATGTCGCCCAGGAAGCCGAACGCGTTGGCAAACCCCTCGCCCAGCAGCGGAATGGGCATAGCGGCGACGCGATCGTTCACCGTCTGGTCCAGTTGGGACCACGCCTGCTCCAGGCCCGAGGACATCATCGTCGGGTCGGCCAGCAGCGAATCCTCCCCCGCCGGGGCCAGGGCCGCCACGAATTCGGCCAAGCCGTCGGCCGTGACGAGCAGGTGGCCGCTGCCCGGGTCGGCGGCGATCGTCATGCGGCGGAAGTCTACCACCGCCCCGGTGGAGAACATCGCCAGGTCCGCCTGCCAATCGACAACGGACTGGACATCGGTAGCGGCGAACAGACCCGCGATGTCGTCGCGATCCGCCAGCGGCATGAGTCCTGCTCCGGCGACGGTAAACGTCATGGTCACCGCTCCGGCGACATCGTTGGGCACGGCCGGCAGGGGCGAGCCGGCCACCGGCGCGATGGGCGTCAGGTCGACCGCGGACAGCCCGTCGAACACCGCCGCGCCGTCGATGCCCTGCGCGCCGACGGTGAGCGTCACGTCCACCTGCGCCGACGACGCATCCAGACCGGCGGCGTAGGTGGGCTGCGTCCCGCCCGCGATCACCAACTCGCCGACCGACCAGTCCCAGCGGGCCAGTTGCATCAGGCCCACATTCACGCCCGCCAACGCGCCGGTGAACGTCACGGTTATCGTCAAGCCGGCGTCGCCTACCGCCGCCTGCACGTTGCCCACGCCGTAGAGGCTCTCCAGGAACTCCGTGAGCATCTCCCCGGCCGCGACGGGGTCGGCCGCGAGGGTCTCCACGGCAATCGCCGCCGTCGCGGCCTCGTCGGCATCGCGGCCAAACACCCGCAGCGAAAACGAGCTCACTGCATCCGGATCGATGGTGATCGTCTGCACCTCGTCGGCGCCCAAGCCGCCGGGCGTGGTGGTGACGATCTGCACGGGATTGGCGGGCACGGCGACCGCAGTCGGCAAGGACGCCCCGTTCAACATCACCGACAGGCCGGCGGCGGCGGTAAGGGTCACCTGCGTGCCGCTGCCGTCGATGGCGGCGGTGATGTCGCCGGGCTTGACCCCGGGCACTCCCGCCAGCAGGGCGTCCAGGCTCTCGTTGAGCAGCGCCGCCAGGGCTTCGGCATCGGCGGGCGCGCTGCCGTTCTGTCCTACCGCCAGCGTCGCCGACTGCGTGCTGGAGGCATCCGGGGTGTGCAGCGAATAGCGAAGCTGGAGGTCGAACGTCGCGCCGGCCATCACGCTCACCGCCGACCCGTCGTCGGCGCCCGCCAACTGCGTCACGCCGAAATCCTGGCCGCCGGACATCTCCGACAGCAGATCGAAATCGATCACCAGCCTTGGGGAGGCGGCCGCGGCAAGCGACAGGTCCAGGTCCAGCGTCAACTGTTCCCTGGTCGCGTCAATGCCGATCACGCCCACCCCCGCCAGTTGCTGCATGACACCGGCCACTGTGGTGGCGGGGTCCGCCTCCAGCATGGCCGACACATTCGAGACCGCCGAAGCCAGGTCCAGCAGGTCATGCAGCGATTGCCCGATCATCAACTGCGTGTCGGAGAGGTTCTCCTCGCTCACGCGGGTCAGCCAATCGGCCACGCCGGTGAGCCCCGCCGTCAGATCGGCCACGGACAGCTCGCCGAACCATTCGTACACATCAAAGTCCACGGTCGACACGCCCAGCACCGGCCCGGCGGCCACGTCGTCGGGGTCAAACGCCCAATCCAGCGACAGCAGGACGGTGGGCTCCTTGCCCGCCAGGGCATCGGTCAGCAGCGTAATCAGGCGCGGCTCGACGCCGAGAGCGTCGGCGCCGGCGGCCATCTGCATCGTGTTCGTGCTGGACGTGGCGAACAGGTCCAGCAGCGTATCGCCCTCGGCCTCGGCGCCAAGGGACGTGTTGATCAGGGCATCAGACCAGTCGGTCCGCGTGATCGGATCAGTCTTCAGGCCCAGCACGGTCGCCGCCGAGTACCCGATATCGCCCTGCATCGCCACCGCCAGCATCCCCACTTGCCCGATCGCCACTCCGTCGCTCGGGTCGGAGGGCAGGGAAAGCGACACCGTCGCGCCCAGGTTCGCCGTGGCCAGCTCGCTGACCGCCCACATCCCCGTCTTGGCGCCCACGGCCAGATCGATATCGAGAAAATCGCCCGCGTCATTCGTTTCGGCAAAGCCCAGTTGTCTGGCGGTCGCGTTGCCGGCCTCGGCGATCATGCGCATCATGGACAGATTCTGGTCGCTGGCGACGATCGTGATCTTGGCGTTGCCCTCGACCGGGTCGCCCGCCAGCACCACCGTCATGGCCACGCCCGTCCCGGCCAGCGCCGCATGGACCGCGTCCTCGATATGGCCGCGGAGGGCGTCCTGGCGCGAGGAAAACACCGTCGGGCCGTCGCCCTCACCCGGCATCAAGCCCATCGCCTCCAGCAGGGCCGTATCGCTGCCGACCACGCGGAGCGCGCAGAAATCCGAAGCCGGCAGAGCCGGATCAAATCCCACCGCAATCCCACCGGCTCCTTCGCTGACGACCAGCACGCCCGCCGCGTCGGTCCGTTGAATGGCCGCGTTGAGGTAGTTCACCAGGTCCGCCACCTGGGCGGCCCCGGCGAACGACGGCAGTCGGTGGATCGTCGTCCCGGCCGACAGCGAAAGCACGAAGTCGTCCCCGTTCGGCGAGACGCTCACCTCGGGCGCCTCGTCGCCAAACGCCTCATCCATCGACCACTGCAAGTCCTCGGCGAGGCTGTCCGCCTGCTGGGCCTTGGTGAAGCCGATCCGCAGGCTGGGCAGGACGGTCTCGTAGATGTCATTGCCCTCGGCGTCCTGGCCGGCAAGTCGTTCGAACGCCAGCGGGGTCAGTTGGAGCTTGCCCGCCGCCACGCCGACGGCGACATGTTCGACCCCCGCCGACGCCATCGCAATCATGAGCCGGTCGGCCAGGCCCTCGATGTCCTCCACGCCGGCCAGATCGTCCACGCTCAGTGTGACCAGGGCCGGGGAGACCGCATCAAGATTCTCGCCCACGCTGATATGGATCTGCACCGCCTCGCCGGCCGCCAGTTCCGCCCCGAGCACATCGGCCGCACCGGTTGCGATCAGGGACTCGGCGGTCCCGCTGGCCACCGCCACGCCGGCCTGGTCGGCCGTGAAGCCCAATCCGACCGTCTGGCCTGAGGCAGTCACCGCCTGGCCGACGGCGCCCCGGTTCTCCAGGGTCTGCACGTCGGTCAACGTCACCCACTGCTGCCGGCCGTTGAACTCCACCTGGAAAACGATCGGCTGATCGACCGTCACGGCCGTGACCGGACTGCCATCCAGGCCCAGCCCGGTCGTATCGCCCGCCGAGATCGGCAACGTGACGCTGCCAAGGGTTCCATCCAGCGTTCGCCAACTCACGGTCAACGACCCCGAGAGAATCGCCTGCAGGTCCGCCACGTCCACGGCTGCCCCGCTCAGCGTCAGCGCCGCCGTGCCGTTGGCCGGTACGGGGTTCACGGCGACGTCCACCTCCTCCAGCGTGCCGGAGGCGGTCCGGTACTGCAGGGTGAAACTGGCCGTACTGTCCAGCACGCCCGAGTCCGGCAAGGGGTTGTCCTCATGCCGCGTTGCGGACAGCACCAGGTCGCCCCGGTCGGCCAGGTCAATCGCAAACGTGAAGGTCAACTGCCCGGTCGCCGTCGCCTGGACCTGCACATCCGTCCACGCCTCGTCCACGACCTCGCCGATCGCGCCGGCCAGGTCGACCGCCAGCAGTTCGGTGGTCGGGTTCAGATTCACCAACGTCGCGCCGCCCGCACCCTCGAACCGCAGCACCCCCACCCCGTCCAGCACGTCGCCGACCATCGCCAGCGTCACGTTGCCCGCCAAGCCGGCATCGGCCAGGGCGGCCGCCAAAGCCGCCTGAAGCGACGCGAACAACGGTTGGGCCAGGGAATCGGTCCGGGCCTGATCGAACCCCAACGCCGAGCCCGCTTTCACGCGCAGCGCCCGGCCATTCTCGTAGGAGTCGGCAAAGGCCAACTGCACCGGACCGTCCGGGGCGTCTGCAACGATGGCCTGGATGAACTCCTCGGCCGTAGGCAGCTCACCGCCTGGAGCATTGCCAACCACGCGGACCTCCGCATCACGGATCGCCTCGTTGATCGCCTGGACCAGATCCGCGGGTGTGTCGTACGTGCCGGCGGCCAGGGTGATGGTCGTCCCGCTCTTCCTGCCCGTCACATCGCTCCACACCAGCTCCAGAGACGAAGCGCTCGCATCGACATTCCACGGCCCGCTGCCGGCGACATCGATCGCCACCGGGTCCTTGGCCGTGCGCTCGGTCACGACCGTCACGTTGTACGTCTCGCCGGCGACCTCCACGCCCAGCGTGTAGCCCAGATCGCGGAGCAGTTGCCCGTCGTTCAGGTTGCCCAGGTACATGTCGATCGCGCCGGCTCGGGCCTCGGCGAGCAGATCCAACTGCACGCCAAGGGTGAGCTGGTGGTCCTTGTACTCGACCGACGCGAAGCTGTCGGTGAACAACGCCTCCTGCAAGCTGGAGAATGCCACCTGGCCGTTCACGTCGATCAGGCGAGACAGCACTTGGCCCTGGTATTGCCCGGCAAGGTTGTATAGTTCGCCCAGCGTGCTCACCGCGCCGCCGGCATCGACCAGCGGCAGCGCGACGTTCAGCAGCTCGCTGCGGCCCAGCGTATCCAGCACGGTGGCGAATTCCTTGAGCATCCCCGCGGTCGACTCGACCGTCAGCGCCGCAAAACCCGAGAGCATCTCCCCGGCCGCACCTGTCGGCCAGGTCAGAGACGCGGCCGCGCCAAGGATGTCCGTCGGGTCGCTCACGCTCCACGAGAACGTCGCCGAATCAACCACGCCGATGATCCCGGCGGTCGGCGTGAACGGCAGGCTGACCGCAAACCCATCGGCGACGCTTCCGGCGACCAGGTCGGCGGCCACGATGTCGGCCGGGAGGCTGGGCCCGTTGACGAGTTCCACGCTGGCCTGGATGGCGGCTGTCCCGCCCGAAACCGTACCGCTCAGCGGCCCCACGTTCAGGTCGAAGTCCGCCACGGCGGCCTCGCTGACCGCCTGGAAGGTCAACTCGCTGATCGTCGCGGACGAATTGCCCTGGCCGGTCCAATCGATCGTCCAGGCGAATTCGAGCGTCCCGTCCGTGTTCATCGCGACGCCGACGCTCGCCCCCGCCGTCAACTGCACGCCCCGCCCTTGGGCTTCGACGCCCAGGTCGAGTTCGCAGGGGACTGCCCGGTCGATCCCAACCGCGACATGGATCGTACTGGCAGCTGTGCCGTCCGTGGCGGCCGAGAACGTCACGGCCAACCCGTCGCCCAGATCCTTTGAGCCGTCCACCAGATCCGCCAGCCTCGCGCCACCCGAACTCAGCTGGCTCACCAGGTATTCCCTCAGCTTCTCGAGGATCGCGTCGGTATCCAGAAGCGCCCCCAGCGTCGCGGGCACGCCTTCGAGATACAACCCGGGGATCGCCTCGCCCAGCCGGCCCAGCTCACTGACTTGGCCCAACTCCGCCTTCAGGGCATCCAAAGCTCCGTTCAGCGTCGATAGGCTGTTGTACACCTGCGTCTGCTCGATACCGGAATAGCTGACCAACACATCGTCGCCGGCGGTCAGTTGCCCCGCCCCCGACGTCACGCTCTGCCACTGCGCATCGTAGGTCAACGTGTCGGCCCCGGCCCCGCCGAGGACTGTCACCGTTGTGCTCTGCAGCACCGGCAGGATGACGGCCTGATCACCATTATCGCCCAATCTGATCAGGATGCTCGTCAAAGCGGCGGCCGGGTGGGTCTGCGCCCCGGCGGCAGCATCCAGGTCGGTGCTCCAGCTTGTTCCGTCGTCGCACCAGGCGAGATTGCCCGTGATGTCGCTCTTCACCCAGGCGCCGGCATCGGCGTCCGCGACCGACAGCGTGAACGCATCTCCGCTCAGCGAGACGCTGGACAGCAGCAACCGAGGCTCGAGGCACTCCACGTCGCCGGCAACGGTGACACTTGCCGTTAAGCCCTCGGCGGCCTGCTTGCACCGGTGACGCCCCAGCCCCTGTAGAACAGCCCGATATTGCTTGAGCAGATACTGCGCAGCTCGTCGACACGTAACCATGTCCTTGCCCTTCTTCCCCCCTGTTTAGCAAGCCTCCGCACACGGGAACTATCCCGTGTATGCAAAACCCATGGAAGCCCATGAAGAATGCGCTACCGTTCGCAGGATCGCTGTCGAAACCGTCGCACTTTGCGCCGGCAACACACCTCACATCATTGCAGGCCGTTCCATACGAGGCAACCGGTACTCACCAGGCAACGCCACCTCCGTGACCGAATAGAAGTGCAGCGCGGTCGATAATACCACAGCCTCGATGGTACGTCTACTAGTCCCTTGAGGAATACCGTTCCCAGGGGTGGTGATCGCGCGGCGGCTGCACGGGCAGTTTCCAGCGCCGGAACGGCCCCGGGAGCCGGATTCGCCATAGAAGCCCCCCACGCCATCCCATGGCCGCCGTGGCCTCCGCCAAGCCTTCAGGAACGGGCAAAATGCCGGCCGACAGGCCGTCCTGCACCCGCCGCGGCTTGCCAATGCCAAACAGCTTTCGCATCACCAGCCCCAGGTTGAATCCCGCCACGTGCACCGGCCATTGCTTCAGAATGCTCCCGTGGCCCCGCCGGTGCGTCCGATGCATGCCGGCATGGAGCCGACGCCCCGGCCAGCCTGCCCGTCATGCGCGGGGGCCCACGGTGGTCCCGGGCGGACTCTTCGGTTCTGTCGATTCCCCCCTGTCCTGGGAGGTCTCGACTGCCGTTGCCGGCCCGTCTGGTCCCCCGACGAAGGCGAACGGGTTGGGTGGAGCGGTATCCGCCACGACGACATGACTGTAGACGCGGGTTGTGCTCGCGTCCGCGTGGCCGAGGGTGTCCCGCACCAGCGGCAACGGCCATCCCGCGGCCAGCAGGTGACTGGCGCAGGTGTGGCGGCCGAGGGCCTTGCCGATGATCGGCAGGCTGCTGCCCATGATCGCCTGCCAGCTCCCGAGGGTCCGCCGCAAGTCGTGGAGCCGGAGTCCCGTCAGGCCCGCCCGTTTCAGCAGCTCCCTCCATGCGCCGTCCGGCGCGACAAGACGCCCCGTCTTGCTCCGGCTGGGGAACACCCACTCGCCCTCGCCCTTGCGGGCCTCCAGCCGGGCCCGCAGCACGTCCACGGCCAGGGGCAGCAGGGGAATGGTCACCGGCTCGCCGCTCTTGGTGTTGGGGATCTTCCACGTCCGGGCGTCCAGGTCGATTTCCTCCCATCGCATCGCCGCCACGTTCGACCGGCGGGCGCCGGTCAGCAGGGCCAGGGCGAAGAAGTCCCGCATGGTGTCGCTGGGCTCCTCGGCCAGGGCCTTGAAGAAGCGCGGCAGTTCATCACCTTGCAGGAACCGCTCCCGCTCCCGCTCCGGGAAACGCTTGATCCCCTTGGCCGGGTTGTTGCCCTTCCATCCCAGTTCCCCGGCCCGGGCGTACATCGTGCCGATCAGGCTCAGGACCCGATTCGCCATGTACGGGCCGCTCTTGGCGTGCAGCTTGGCAACGTCGCCCTGCGTGACGGCGGACAGCCTCCGGCCCACCCACGGCTTCAAGTGGGCCTTCCATTGGGCCTTGTGGCCTTCGACCGTCCGCGGGGACAGCTTCGCTTCGGCGTGCGTCGTGCGGAAGTGCTCCCACAGGTCCCCCAAGGTCGGTTCCACCCGCGCCGCCCGCCGGGCCTGCGCGGGGTTCTTGCCGTCCGCCATCTCCCTCTGGATCAGTTAGTCCAGGTTCGAGTTCTGGTTCCCCAGTCCCCGAAGCCCCTGCAAGGCAACCTCTTGCGGGGGCTTTTCGTTTCCGGCTCTCCGGTGCCGATCCTGTCGCGCTACGCCGGTGCTACTCCGGGCGCGATGAACAAGCCCGGCCGTGGGGCCGGGCTCGTGTCGGGTTTCACCTCTCGGGCCCGCTCTGGGGCTCGCGCCTGTCCGCAAAGGCCGCTGCGCGGGCCCGGGCAGCAGGCCGGGGGACCTAACGGCGACGGCCAGGTCGGCATCGCCGACCTGGTCGCCCTGGCCGATAGCTACGGCGCCAACCTTGCCAGTGGCGCGGCCCCCGTCGCCGCCGCCCCGAAGGCGGGGCCGTCTGCGCCCCTCTACGGCAGCGAAAGCCCGTAGATGTACCTCAGGCAGTAGTAGATGCCCGCGGCGATGAAGATCACGCCGGCGGCGGTGCGGACCCAGCGTTCGATCTGGGTCAGCCGGCCGAAGGCCTTGCCGAGGTACTGGCCGGCGAAGGCCATCAGGAAGGCGAAGCCGATCACCGGCAGGGCCGTGCCCACCCCGAACAGGGCCGGCAGCAACAGCGGGGAGCCTTGCCGGGCCGCCATCGGGACCAGGGTGAAGAAGAACAGCCCCGCGGACACCGGGCAGAAGGACAGGGCGAACAGGATCCCCAGGATGCCCGCCCACCAGATGCCGCCGCCGCGGGCACGTTCCTGAATGCCCGCCCCGCCGAGGCGCAGCGAGCCCGTCCAGCCCAACATGCCCAGCAGCAGCATCCCCACCAGCACCAGGATCGGCCCCGTCGCCATCGGCCCGTACCGCTGCAGCGCCCGCGACAGGTCGCTGCCGCCGGAGAGGTGCCTGGCCAGCAGGGACACCAGCACCGCCGCCAGCGCCACATAGGCAATCGTCCTGCCCAGCACGTACAGCGCCCCCGAGGCCAGCACCCGGCGCGTCGAGCCCAGGTCCTTGGCCAGGAACGAGATGGCGGCAATGTTCGTCGCCAGTGGGCAGGGGCTGATCGACGTCTGAATCCCCAGCCACGCAGCCAACAGGATCGCAAACGCCATGCTCATGACCCACCCCCGTTCAGAAACTCCCGCACCGCGTCGCTGACGTAGCGGGCGAACTCGTCCTCGTCACCGATCTTGGCCCATACCTCGTCCAGGCGCCTGTGGGCCTCCTCGCTGCCGCCGCGCCATCGGACCAGCACCAGGCAACTGACGCCCACGTCATACCGCCTGGCCAGGTCCTCCTCCTGCTGGAAGTCCACCGACCTCCATTCCAGACTGCCGTCGCCAAGCTGGGCGGCGAACTGCTCCTTCAGGATCGAATCCGCGCGGGCCTCGATGGCGTTGCAGGTGACACAGCGGATCGTCGAGTGCATGTAGTAGACCGTGACCTTGTCCTGGCGCGGAGCCGCCCCGTCCCCCGGCCCGGCCGGCGCGGCGGCCATGGGTGGCCCGCCGGACCGGCGGGTAACCTCCCTGCCCAGGGCGGAGCCGATGCTGATCAACACGAAGCCGATCAGCATGCGGCCCAGAATGACCTTTGCCGATTTCATCTGGCGCTCCTCCAATTGGGGTGCTGAGGACAAGCCCGGCCGATGCCCCGGGCCCGTCCCCCCTCCCGATCGCGGAAAAGCTACCCGCCCGAGCAACT
>DATKXO010000346.1:0-3123 GCA_035528995.1 Phycisphaerae bacterium
GAACCGCAGGTGAAGGGTGTGTTGGTCAAAAAGGACGGCCAGGCCTTTTCTGGCCAGGTTGCCCTCTGGAAAGCGATCGGAGAAAGCGCAGACGAGGGTGGAACAGAGCTCGAGATGACCTACAAAACCCAATGCGATGATTCGGGAGCGTTTCTCTTTGAGGACGTCGAGCTTGGAAGTTATGCCATATCCTACCTATCTTCTATGGGTGAGATGGATTTCGTCAAGACCGATGACGGAGGCCCTCTTCTCATCGAAGTGACAGAAGGGCAACGCGTCGACCTGGGCGAGATTGAGGTCGGGCCGTGAAAACGGACCTGATCCTGCACAACGGTCGCGTTTACACCGTCGACCCGGCCCGGCCGTGGGCCCAAGCGGTGGCCTGCGCGGCGGGCCGGATCGTGGCGGTGGGCAAGGACGACGAGGTGCTGGCGCTGGCCGGCCCTCACACGGAGATCATCGACGCCGGGGGCCGGCTGGCGCTGCCGGGGCTCATCGACGGCCACGTCCATCTCCTCTGGTACGCGACGCTGCGGCGCGGGCACGAGGTGAACCTGTACGGCGTCGATAGCATCGAAGAACTGCGCCGCCGCGTGCGGCGCGCCGTCGAAAGCGCCGATCCGGGCCACTGGGTCTACGGCCGGGGGTGGGACGAGAGGTTGTGGGACGTGCAGCCGGCGCGGGCGCACCTGGACGACATCGCGCCGCACACGCCGGTCGTGCTGCGGCGCATGGACCTGCACACCTCCTGGGCCAACGGTGCGGCGCTGGAACGGGCCGGGGTCACCCGGGAGACGCCCGACCCGCCCAGGAGCTGCCTCGAACGGGACGCCAGCGGTGAACTGACCGGCATCCTGCACGAGTTCGGCGCCATCGACCTGGTCGAGCAGCACATCCCGCAGCCCGACGCGGCGACGCTACAGCGCTGGCTGCGGGACGCGATCGCCGAGGCGCACCGGCTGGGGCTGACGGGCGCGCTCGACATGCGATTGGCGAACGAGGGCCGCGAGTCCTTCCGGCTCCTGCAGGCGCTGAACCGGCGGGGGGAGCTCGACCTGCGGGTCCACATGGCGATCCCGGCCGGGTCGCTCACTGAAGCCGCCGCGCTGGGGCTGGAGCCCGGTTTCGGCGACGACCGCCTATGGACCGGCCATGTCAAGGTGTTTGCCGACGGCTCCATGGGCGGCGGGACCGCCCACATGCTGGAGCCCTACGACGACGCCCCGGACAACGCCGGCATCGCGGTCACGCCGCCGGACGAGCTGCGCGAGCTGGCCCGGCAGGCCGACGAGGCGGGGTTCTCGCTGGCCGTCCACGCCATCGGCGACCGGGCCATCCGCGACACGATCGACGCCATGCGCGAGTTCCCCCGCGACGTGGCGACCACCCCCAGGCTGCCCCACCTGATCGAGCACGTGCAGGTGATCCACCCGGACGACCTGCCACGGCTGGCCCGGCACGGCATCGTCGCCTCGATGCAGCCGGTGCACGTGCTCTCCGACTGGCGGACGGCGGACCGCGTGTGGGGCGGGCGGGCGCGGTACGCCTACGCCTTCCGCTCGCTGATCGACCGGGGGACGCGCATGTCCTTCGGCTCCGACGCGCCGTACGAAGCGTTGAACCCGCTGGAGGGCATCTATGCCGCCGTCGCGCGGCGGGATCGGAGCGGCGAGCCGGAGGGCGGCTGGTACCCCGAGGAGCGGATCAGCGTGGCTGAGGCGGTCCACGGCTTCACGATGGGGCCGGCGTACGCGAGTGGGAGACAGGGCGTGCAGGGCTCGATCACGCCGGGCAAGTGGGCCGACGTCGTCGTGCTATCGCGCGACGTCTTTCAGATCCCGGCGGCCGAGATCGCGCAGGCGGAGGTGCTTCTGACGATATTTGACGGCCGGGTCGTCTATCGGAAGGAGTAGAGCAGGCGCCGGGCTCGGTGAAATGTAGGCGGTGTAGCGCTCACCCTGGGATTGGGACACGAGCCAGCGCCGCTTCCGCGCTTCAGTGCCCCACTGGAGCAACCCCAACGGGTTGAGGCCCGCGTGCACACTCATCACCACTTTCTTCCCCCAACTGGTTGTTGCGTCTCCAGGTGTAGCCGGCACAGATCCCCAGACCGCCAGCGATCCCACAGATGTCTCACACTCCAATCTTGCTGTGCTCTGTCCCTCTGATAGGTACAATGCCTTCCTTGGGCATTTTGCCTTAATCCCCAAATGCCAGTACAATGGGCTTTGTCCGGCTTGGTTCAACAACGACTATGTGGCGGCTTCGCGCCACATCAATCCTTATCGTTGGGCGGCGTACTTTCAGTCGAAATGGAGGTTCTGGATGAAAGCCAGGAAGATAGCCTTGATTGCAGTCTATTGTGTTGTCATTGTCGTTGTTGTGGCAATAGGGTATGCTGTAGTCGGTGGAGTGCATCAGGAATTTCAGTTATCTTGTCGACCAAACTGCGCTGGGGTTGACTTGAGCAGCATCTCACTGTACAGGCCCTATCCCTCAGCCGATCCGGAAATGGGTATGCTATCCATTGATCTGCGAGAAGTCGATTTTCGTGAAGCCAACTTATCGCAGGCTGATCTCCGAGGAGTGTCTGTGCGCGTGTGTGACTTTGGTGGCGCTAATTTGAGCAATGCCAACTTGCGTGATACCGATTTTGCTTGGGCCAATCTGGCTGGGGCTGACCTGAGCAATGCCTATATGTTCAAGGCTAACCTGTACGATGCCAATCTGACCGGAGCTAATCTGAGAGGAGCTGATCTCGCCCAGACATATGTGATCGAGGCCGACTTGACTGGAGCTGATCTGACCGGGGCTAACCTAAAAGGAGCCAGGTACAGCCATGCGACGAAATGGCCTGAAGGGTTTGATCCAGACCAAGCTGGCGCAGTTCTATTACAAACGGTTGTGGAAGCGCCTTGAGTTTCACTTCCAAATTACAGCAAAGCGCCGCCCATGGGGTCTTGAGGATTTTTATGAATTTACATATCCGACCTGTCTGTGACAACGACGTTGATGATTTGGTGCGATTATCATTATTAGCATGGGCGCCAGTTTTTAGTTCGTTTGAGCAAATCCTGGGTCCCGAGATCTATCCAATCATCTATCCGGATTGGCAAAAGAGTC
>DATKXO010000347.1:0-3282 GCA_035528995.1 Phycisphaerae bacterium
CGCCGTATTGTTGCTTGATCAGGCCGATGTCCATGCCGGCCTGGGGCTCGATGGGGTTCAGCGCGTCGATCCCGGTGTCGACGATCATGTCGAGGATCCCCATGATGTTGCCGTCGGTGTGTTTCACCACGTAGGCCCCCGCCTCGTGGGCGGCGTCGACGCAGCGCTTCAGGCCCGGGAGGATGAACTCCTTGAAGTGCCTGGGCGACATCAACGTCGAGTTCTTGTCGGCGTAGTCGTCGCCGAACACGACCACGTCCATGCCGCAGGCGACCATCCGCTGCATGGCCGGGACGTCGTAGCTCAGGCACACCTCGACCAGCTCGTGCACGAGCTTGGGGTTGTCGACCATGTCCATCAGGTACTGCGTGGTGCCCCGCAGGAACGCGGGGTTGAAGAAGGCGTCGCGGCAGATGGCCGTCACCGCCTTTTTGCCCCGGTAGCGCTCGACCAGCTCGGGGATCGTGCCCAGCACGTCGTCGGCGTTGGGGTCGGGCGGGGTGTATCGCTTCAGGTCCTCGGGCGTTTTGATCGGCCCTTCGACCGGGGCGGGGGTGCTCTCGGGCCCGAACGCCCGGATCACGCCCCACTTGTCGCGAAACAGCCCCCGCTCCTCGTCGACGAACTCGACGTTCTCCCGGCTCCAACTGCTCCGGTTCTGGCTGGCGTTGTCCAGCCCGATCCACTCGTTGAACTGGTGGTAGTCGCAGCCGGGCAACAGCGCGTCCATCACCCGCTCGTCGATCACGCACTCGAAAAACGGCACGCGGTCCGGCACGCGCCGCTCCAACGCGGCGATCACCCGCTCTCGTGAGTTCATCACGCGAAGCTCCTTGTCACGGGTCCCACATTGGCTCCTCGCGGTCCGTCAGTCCTCAAGCTGTGAGTTGGGTGGCACTGGCGTCTCGCCAGTGGTGGAGTGGGGGCACGGGCAAGATGCCCGTGGCACCCACCAACGAACGCCTGAAAGACCACGAGTGCCCCGATGGATCGATCATCGATCTTGCCACAGTATGGCGGTTCGCGAGGCTCCCGTCCATAACGTGCCAACAAGTCCCGGGCCGCGGCCCCAATACTCGGCGTGGTCAGCTCGCAACCTCGGCTCACAGGAGCAACGCCGCAAACACCGCCGGCAGGTAGACCAGCGATGCGCGGAGCAGCCATCGGGCGCTGGCGTCGTCGCGGCGGCCAAGGAAGCGGACCGCGCAGGCCAGGTAGCCCGCCCCTAAGAGCATGGCGACCCCGGCATACGTCCAACCGACCAGCGCGAGAGCCGGTGGAATCATGCTGACCGCGACGAGCGCTGCCGCGCCCAGCACGGCCAAGACCCCCGCGGCGCGGCCAGAAGGATCGACGACGGTCGCCACTCTCACTTCGGCTGAAGCAAACTCCTGACGGTACAGCCAGGCGATGGCCATCGCGTGGGGAAACTGCCAAAGGCAGACGATGCCAAACAGGCTCAACGCCATGGGGCTCATCGGGGTCCGGGCCACGGCCGCCCCGATCAGCACGGGCATCGCGCCGGCGGCCGCCCCGACCGGCGTCTGCCAGATGGTCCGCGATTTCAGCGGCGTGTAGAGGAGTACGTAGACCACCCAGCTCGCCAGCGCCAGTACGACGACGCCCGGTTGCGACGCCACGAGCAGGTACCCCAGCCCGGCCGCCGAGACCAAGAGCCCGAACCCGGTGACCTGTCGGGCGGTCAGTCGGCCGGTCGGCAAGGGCCGTCCGGAGGTCCGAGGCATTCTGGCGTCGCCGCGGACCTCCCATCGCTGGTTCAGGGCCATGGCGCCGGCGATGACCAAGGCGGTCCCCACCAGCGCGTGGGCCAAGTCCGTCCACGCGGGCCTCTGCTCGCCCGAAGTCCACGCGGCCACGGCCATCGCAAACAGCACGAGCAGAACGATTCGCGGCCGGATCAGTCGCCAGTAGTCCATGTTGCACCAGGAGAGGCGCGACGGGCCCCGCGGAGGGTTCAGGGTTCTGGGTTCAGGGGCCAGGGTTCAGGACTTTTGTTTGAAGTCCAGCCGGCGTGGGCTGCCTTGTCTGGGGAAGTGATCCCAGTCGGTGCGATCGGAGGACGCACGTACGCCGGTTTGCATGACGGAAGGAGACTTCTCATCGGGACCCAACGGAAAGCAGTCGCCGCGACCAAAGCACGAGGGACAAGGCCGCGACCAGGCTGAGCGAGCCGACGGCCATGTGGACCGTGGTGGTCACCGCCTGCAAATCGCCTTCGGCTACGACGGTGTACGACCAGGGCCAGACGTACGTCTTGAACCAGAGGGGCCAAGCGTAGTTCGTCACCCACGTGGCCGCCCCGAGGAGAAGCTGCGCCGAGAACAACGCGACCAGCAGGCTCGCCCGGCGCACGAGCATCGCTTCGGCCCCGGCGCGCCGCATCACGTCGACCATCAGCCATATCACACCGAGGAGGATCAGGCCGGCCAGGATCAGCTTCAGCCAGACCCACAGGTTGAACCAACCGGGCGAGCCGACCGGCGACACGTGACGCAACTGGGCCCCGAGGACGATTTCCAGGTAAAGGGCGACGGTCGCCGCGAGTGCCAGACCGTGCAGTCGCCGGGCCGCCGGAAGCCTCTTCGGCGGGCCGCTCTCGTGCCATCGAGGGGAGGTCAACGTCACCAGCGCCGCCGAGAGCGCGAAGAACAACGGCCCCGTGCAGCCGTGGACTTTGGCCAGCAGCATCTCATTGCCGAGCACGCGCAGGCCGCCGAGCACCCCCTGGAAGACCACGCCGGCCAACGCGGCCGCGCCCAACCACCGCATCCCTTTACGCGGATCGAGCCTCCACAGGGCTACCGCCAGGGCGATCGTGACGAGCCCGACGAGCTGCGCCAGCATCCGGTGGCCGTGTTCCAGGAACACGTCCCAGTCGGCCCCGAGCCATTTGGGCAACGGGTAGAACCAGTCCCCCTCGGTGGTTGGCCAGTCGGGGACCGCCATCCCGGCGTTGTACGTGGTGACCGTGCCGCCCACGTACAAGAGCAGGAACGTGGCGCACGCCAGGGTCCACGCCAACCGGTGGGGCCAGGGGCTGATCGGCTGCCGGACGATATGCATAGTCATATCGCCGCCTTGGGTTCGCGGCGGGTCAACGGTCGCACCCGGAAAGATTTCAGGCTCATCCGACTAAAGCGTACTTGGTTTCGTGGATGCCGAGGATTTTGAGTTTGAGGAACTCCGGGTCGCGGAATCCGTAGGCTTGGCGTTTCATGGTCTTGATCTTGTTGTTGGTCCCTTCCAACGGCCCGGTCGAGA
>DATKXO010000348.1:0-5186 GCA_035528995.1 Phycisphaerae bacterium
AAGGCCCGCATCGAGGAGATCCTCAAGGGCGGCGACAAGAAGGCCGAAGCCAAGCCCCCGGTCCGGATCCAGGTCAAGCCCGTCGACCAGTAGAAACTCGGCTTCGACCGAGTTCCGGCCCGCGATCATCTGATCCGGCCGACTGTCGAAGCGGTAAGCAGAAGAAGAACAGGACGCGAGGCGGGCGACCACAAACGCCGGCCTCGCGTCCTTTTTCCTTCCTGGCCGTGCCCGTCTCTCCTGATCCCGGCAGGGCTGACATCTGACACGGCGGCCTGACGCGCTCCCTCGGCGGAAATGCCCGGATTTTGCAGAAACCGCGTAACAGACGCGGGCGCATGCCGCCTGTGCCTTTGGGAGGATCGCGCGCTCGGCCCGGCCGGGCCCGTCCAGCTCCAGCGGCGCCTGAAGCCGGCGAAAAGGAGTAAGGGCCACGGACCCGTGGTTCATCGTCCAGGAGGAAACGGCCATGAGAATCAGGTTTGCCATCACGCTGGCTTTGTTTGCGGTGGGTGCCGCGACGTCGATGAGCTCATCCGCAGGCGTAGACGATTCAGTGAGGCCGGAGCAATCGGCACGCCCCGGGGACTTGACTGAGGAGATTGCCGAGATCATCGCCCAGATCGAGGCCCGGACGCCTGGCGACGTCCTGATCGTGGACTGCCACGGCAACTACGACCACGACACCATCCAAGGCGCGATCGACGCGGCCTCGGACGGCGATACGGTGGTGGTCCTGCCGAACACCTGTACGCCGGAGGGTGCCTACTTCGAGAACGTCAGCTTCCTCGGCAAGGCCATCACGGTGCAGAGCCTGATCCCGAGCGACCCGGCCATCGTCGAAGCCACGATCATCGACGGAGACCAAGCCGGCAGCATCGTGACGTTTGGGAACGATGAAGGACCCGACTCCCTGTTGGCCGGCCTGACCGTCACAGGTGGCTGGTCCAGCGACCATGGTGGCGGGATCCGCTGCGACGGGAGTGCTCCGACCATTCGGGGCTGCATCATCCGAAACAACCACGCGGAGGACGGGGGCGGCGTCTACATCCGGGGAGACGTGGTTCTTGTCGGCTGTGTGTTGACTACCAACTCGGCAAGCGACGATGGCGGTGGACTCCACGACTCAGCCGGGTGGGGCGAGGGCGCGATCGCCGACGGCTGCGCGTTCACCGGCAACAGGGCCCGCCAGAACGGCGGCGCTTTTTACGGCGAAGGCAGCAGCCCGATACTGACCGACTGCGTTTTCAGCAACAACCACGCAAGCGACTGGGGCGGCGGAATGGCAGCGGGGGCGGAGGCCACCGTGACGCTGGACAACTGCACTTTCAGCGCCAACGCCGCCGACGTTGGTGGCGGACTGTCCAACGACTCGAGCACGTTGACGGTCAACAACTGTTCCTTCACCGAGAACTGGGCAAGGTACGGCGGTGGCATGTACTCCTGCAGCTGGTACGC
This sequence comes from Phycisphaerae bacterium, assembly GCA_035528995.1. Lineage (GTDB taxonomy): Bacteria > Planctomycetota > Phycisphaerae > UBA1845 > UBA1845 > DATKXO01. Next base: position 1,459 of record DATKXO010000348.1, read on the forward strand.
AACCACCCTCACCAACTGCACGTTCGTCCGCAACGGGGCCGACGCTGAAGCTGGTGCCGTACTGAACGATTGCGGCTTGTTGACCGTGGCCGACAGCACGTTCACCGGGAACTTCGCGAACGGTGGCGGCGGAGCCGTCTCCAACGACGACGCTAGCGCCGTGCTGGTCAATTACGTCTTTAGCGGCGGCTGGGCAGGCTACCGCGGCGGCGGAATACACAACCGCGACAGCGACACCACACTGGTCAATTGCACGTTGACCGAGAACCGGTGCGCCGTCAGCGGTGGAGGGGTGTACACCGTCGGTCCCGGCATGACGCTAACCAACTGTGTCCTCTGGGGGAACCGAGGTGCCGACGGGGCGGACGAGAGCGCTCAGATCGACGGCCCCGAGGCGCTGGTCGATCACTCCTGCATTCAAGACGCGGACCCGGCCGACGGAGAGGTTTACCCCGGGACGGGCAACATCGATGACGACCCGATGTTCGTGCGACGCCCGAGCCCCGGTCTGGACGGGCTTTGGGGCGGCTTGGACGACGATTTCGGCGATCTGCACCTGGCCTGCGGGTCGCCCTGCCTCGACGCCGGGACCAACAACACGGATCCACCGCTTCCGCTCACGGACATCGACGGCAATCCGCGCATCACCGGCGGGGTTGTGGACCTGGGGCCGCACGAAGGGCCCACCGACGCCTTCCTCATCGTCGGCAACCCCGTTGAAGTAGGCGAGGGTGGGACCGTTGGTTTCACCGTTGCCCTGGCCTGCAATCCACCAGGTGTGGTGGAGGCGTCGGTGGCCTACGATGCCGGGGATGAGGACATCATTGTCGCATCGGGCGCGGTGTTGACCTTCAACCCGACGGATTTCTGGGTCCCACAGACCGTTGTGTTGGAGGGCCTCGAGGACGACGACCTCGTCGAGGGAAGCGCGAGGTTCCGTATCGAAGCGCCGGACGTTCCCGACGCTGCGGTCATCGCCCGGGAGGTCGAGAACGAGGTGACTTCCATCCTGTTCGTGGACGCGGAGGCCGGCACAGGCGGGGGCGGCAGCAGTTGGCAGGACGCGTTTACCGAGCTTGGCCAGGCGCTGAGCGTGGCGGCCGCTGCGCCAGCCAGAGTGGAACAGATCTGGGTAGCCGCCGGCACGTACCGGCCCGCGGGGCCGGACGGCGATCGTAGCGCCACGTTTCAGCTCACGACGGACCTCGCCGTTTACGGCGGCTTCGCCGGGACGGAGACCAGCTTCAATCAACGAGATCCGGTGGGGAACGAGACCGTGCTGAGCGGCGACCTGAACGGCGACGACGGACCGGGTTACTCGAACAGCGAAGAGAACAGCTACCACGTCGTCACGCTCATCGAGACTGACTCGACCACCGTTCTCGACGGCTTCACTATCACTGCGGGCAATGCTGACGCGGACAACTTCTGGGACGGGTACGGTGGGGGCATATACATCCACACCGGCTCTCCCATGGTGAGCAATTGCACCACAAGCCGGAACCAGGCGCATTTGGGCGGCGGACTGGGGATCCTCCTCGGTAGCCCCACCCTGGACCACTGCACGTTCAACGGGAACTGGGCACGCGGAGGCGGCGGAGTGAACAACCACAGGAGCAACCCGGCGTTTGGCCGTTGTACCTCCTCCGGGAATGTGGCCGATGGGGCTGGTGGGATGTCCAACTACCAGAGTCATCCGACGGTGGACGGTTGTATCTTCACCCGCAATTCGGCCGTTGAAAGAGGTGGTGCTATTCAGAATTACAGCAGCAATCCCACGTTGGACAATTGTACCTTCGCCTGCAACTCAGCGGACGTGGGAGGCGGCATATACAACCACAGCGACCCCTGGGGCACTTCAAGCCCCATGCTGAGCAACTGCATACTGTGGGGCAATTCCGACGAGAGCGGCACAGGGCAGGATGCTCAGATTCGTAGAGGAAGCCCCGTGGTCAACTACTCGTGCGTCCAGGGGTGGACCGGCGACCTGGGCGGTGTCGGTAACATGGGAGACGATCCCCTGTTCGCAGACAGCCAAGGTCCGGATGGTGTTCCCGGAACCGACGACGACGACCTTCGCCTGCAACTCGGCTCGCCGGGCATCGACGCCGGCGACCCGGACGTCGCCCCGGCACCAGGGGGGACCGACCTCGACGGTCGCCCGCGAATCCTCTGCGGCCGCGTGGACATGGGCGCCTACGAGTCCGGCATCGGCGACTTCGACTGTGACGGCCTGGTGGACCTGGGCGACTTCGCAGAGTGGACCGGCTGCATGACCGGTCCGGACGCCGGCCCCTACCAGCAGGATTGCGAGGCCTTCGATTTCGAGTTCGACGGGGACGTGGACCTGAGGGACTTTGCGGGCTTCCAGGCGCTCTTCGTACCCCCTCTGGTACCTGGCGACCTCGACTACGACGGCGACGTGGACACAGACGACTACGCCGTGCTCGCTGATTGCACCACCGGCCCGTGTGAAGCCGCTCCGTGCGATCCGCCGCTGTACGACGACCCGGACTGCGCGCACGCCGACCTCGACGCCGATGGCGACCTGGACTTGGCGGACTTCGCGCACCTGCAGCGTCTGTTCACCGGCTCGTAAGCCGGGTGGCCACGCGAGACGCCCGCCGTGGGTGGGTAGTCCTGCGAGTTCGCTGCGGTTGGCCGGGCCGGGCCGTCAGCGGGCGTAGTAGCTGTGGTAGTGGTCGATGATTCGGGCGTCCACGTGGAAGATGGTGGCGATGATGGCCGCCCGCATCCACATGCCGTTGCGGACCTGGTCCCAGTAGTGTGCCCGAGGGTCGGCATCCAGGCGCTTGTCGATCTCCTGCCGCCGCGGCAGCGGGTGCATGATGACCAGACCGGGTTTGAAACTCTCGGCCATTTCCTGCGTCAGCCGGTAGCGATCGTAGTCGATCGACTTCGACTCGCCGCTGGTGTCCCACTCGTCCTGCAGGCGGGTCATGTACACCGCGTCGCACCGGCCGATGACCGCACGCAGATCATCGTGCGTATCGTACTCGACGTTCTGCTGGCCGATGTGCTCGATGATGTCCTCGCCGATCTGCAGTTCCGGCGGCGACACGAACAGCATGCGCACGCCGGGATACCGGCACAGCAGGTAGGCCAGCGAGCGAACCGTCCTGCCGCGTTTCAGGTCGCCGACGAAGGCGATGGTCCGACCCTCGAAGGGGTTGCCGGAGAAGTCGGGTTTGGGCCGCTCGTTGAGCGGCTGCCCCAGGCTGCGGAACAGCGTGTAGATATCCAACATGGCCTGCGTGGGGTGCTGGTCCTTGCCCGACCCGCCGTTGATCAGCGGGATGGTCCGGCGCATGCGGCTGAGCATGTGGGCCATGCTCTCGGCGAAGCCCTCCCCCGGGTGGCGCATGATGATGAGGTCGAAATACTGGCTCAGCACGCGGATGGTGTCGTCCTCGGTCTCGCCCTTGTGTTCCGACGACGTGCGCGGGTCGCGCACCTCGTTGTAGGGCATGCCCAGAATCTGGCAGGCGGCCGCAAACGACAGGAACGTCCGCGTCGAGGGCTGGATGAAATAGAGCATGGCCCGCTTGTGACCCAGCAGCGTCCGCAGAAACTGGGCCCCCGGCCGGGCCTCGGCGATCCCGCGGAGCATCTCCGCCAGACGGCAAAGGTCGGCGATCAGCTCGCGATCGAACTGCTGAGCCAGAATGACGTGGAACAGCCGATCGTCGCGCGAGAGGAGCACCACT
>DATKXO010000349.1:0-3762 GCA_035528995.1 Phycisphaerae bacterium
GAGATCAACCGCCACCAGCGGGTCGATTCGTCGAAATCAAAGACGTTCAGCGACGACCTGGAGAGCCTGCCCGTGCCGGGCGTGGACTCGAGCACCGGCGTGTTCTTCGCCTATCGCTCCAAGCAACCCGAAGGTGAGAAACGCCGCTACGGCATCACGGGCCGCGGCTACGCCGCGACTATCGAGTTCGGCGACACGCCCCGCGCCCGTTCGATCCTGCCCTACGGTCAGAGCGACGACCCGGCTTCAGCGCACTGGTTCGACCAGGCGCCGCTGTATGTGGCCGGCAAGATGAAGTCCGTGCACTTCACCCGCGAGGACGTCGAAGCCCACGCCGTGCGGTCGTATCGTCCCGGCGAATAGTCCGAGTTAGGAGCCGCGCATAAATAACTTGAACAAATTCACCGGCGGCGATGCGGACCAATGGTATAGTTCCAATCGCCGTGAAACTCGTGGGGCTTGAGGCTCACATGGTCCAGTTCCTCGTCGGTGACCTTGATCGCCAGGTCGTAGCGATGGGTGTCCAACGCGGCCTTGACGATCAGGCCGGTCCGCGTCGTGGTGCTGGCGATCAGACTGACAATCGCCTGACGACTGAGCAAGGGGCGGTTCCGCCAGTTCTGGGTGATGAACGAGAACAGCCGATGCTCGATCTTGTTCCACTTGCTGGTCCCCGGCGGGAAATGGCAGACCACCAATCGCAACTCCAGTTCGTCGGCCAACTCCTGAAGGGAGACCTTCCACAGCCGCGAGCGCGGGCCGTTGCTGCCGCCGCTGTCGGCGGTGATCAGCAGTTCGCGGGCCTTGGGGAACCGGAGCCGGCCCATTTGCCGCCACCACCGACGGATGCCGTTGACCGCGAACTGGGCGGTGTCGTGGTCAATGCCGACGCTGACCCACCCCTGGTTGTTCAGGATGTCATAGACGCCGTAGGGGATGGCCTTGCCCAACGTCTGGTCCTGGAAGTCGTGGACCCGGACCTCCAGGGGGCGACCGGCCGAATGCCATTCCCGCCCGCCGTTCTTGAAATCGCCCAGCAATTCCTTCTTCTTGGTGTCCACCGAGATGGCCGGCTGGCCGCGGTCCAGGAACCGCCGCACCAGGCCGTTGATATACTCGAACTGGGCGTTGCGGTCGGGATGGGAAGCGCCCTCCCGCGTCTTGCGGTTGCCCTGGAGGCTGTAACCGGCCCGATGCAACAAGCCCGCCACCGTCCTGGGCCCGACCGGATGACGCCGGCGGGTCAGTTCGTCGGCCAGGTTCCGCGTGCTCTTGCAGGTCCAACGCAAAGGAGACTCCGGGTCGCCTCGGGTCAGCGGCTCGATCAGCGTTTCCAATGCGGCGAGCAACTCGGGGTCGGTTCGGGTCAACGGGTGCCGCCCGCCGCCTGGATGACGCACCCGCATCGCCTCGGCCGAGCGACGCTTGGCCGGCAGGTCCAGTTCCACCAGCCCCGCCGTGATCGTCGTGCGGGACAGCCCGGTCGCCTGGGCTACGGACGTTACGCCGCCCCAGCCCAGGTCGCGAGCTTCCGCCGCCGCCCACTGCCGTCGCATTCGTTCGTCCATCTCCGCACGAAGCAGCCGATACTTCCCGCGAATCCGCTCGACGACATCCGTGCCGTGCATGCATCAATGCATCGGCTACAAACGGTGGAGTTCAACAGAAATTGTCCACGTTATTTATGCGCGAGCCCTAACGACAGGCAGGCCCCCTTGGTAAGGGCCAGGACGGAACTTGGACGTTGTCCCTGTGGTAGTTGAAGGTGGCGGCTCGGGGCTCTGGCAGTCTAGCCGACCTTACGGCTGGCGTCCAGAGCGTGCTCCTTGTCCAACGCGACCTTGAGCATCCACAACTGCTCGTGTCCCATGATTCGCTTGTAGTGCTTCTCGGCGGCCAGGTGCGACGCCGCCGCCCATCGCAAGACCATCGCCCCATCCTGCCAGCGGGTCACCCGCCCCGTTGGCCGACGCACGCTGGACTGGCCGCTCTCGATGATGTTCGTCGAGCCCAGGCATCGGCATAGCTTCGCCGGCAGGCCCAGCCGGTTGATCGTGAACATCTCATCGAGCCCCTCACGCAGACTGGCCGCCGCGTCCGGATGGCTCTGTCCCAGCCACTGGGCCAACTGCTCCAGCTTGGCCATGCCTTCCTTGGCGTCCAGACGGAACGCCGCCTTCATCGTCAGCCGGGTCTGCCGGGCCTGGTCCTTCGGCAGATAGCCCATGACGTTCTCGATCTTGTGATTGCGGCACCGCTGCACCGGGCTGTCCGACCCGTAGACCTCCTTGATGGCCGACCGCAACGCCTTGGAGCCGTCGATGACGAACAGCCGACGGCGACCCGGCTTGACGCCCCGTTCCACCAGGCTCGTCAACAACCCCTTGACCACCGTCGCGTTCTCGCTGGAACCCTCGGCGACTCCCAGGACGTGCTTGTGCCCGTCGCTGTCCACGCCCACGGCCGTCACCACGCAAAAACCGCCGAAAACCTGGCCGTCGAGGTAGACGATCAGGATGTCCCGCTCGTCGAAGCGACGCTCGACCAGTTGCTTGAACGCCTCTTCACTGGCGGCAATGTATTGGCGGCTGACCTGGCTGCGGCTCATCCCCGCCGCCTCGGCCAGTTCCGGCAACACCTGCTCGTAGGCACGAGTGCTGACTCCTCGCAGCAGGATCTCCAGCACCCGCTGGCCCATGGCCGGGTTGTCCTGCAACGCCCGGTAGATCGGCAGCTCGACCTCGCCGCCCGCCCCGACGCCTTTGCGACGCAGTCGCGGACGGTCCACGCCTACCTGACGCTCGGCCAACTGCACCCGCCCGCCCTGGCGGCCGTGGTGGCGGACCTCGCCGGTGGCCTTACCCGGGTGCGGCCGGCCGGCCAGTTGGTCCGCCGACAGGATCAGCAACGACTCGATGCCCACCTTGCCCAGTTCACACGCCCACTGGTCGATCGTCCGGCGGCCCTGCTCCAACAGATCAAGCATCGGGGCCAGGAACTCGGCCCCCTCGCGAGCCAGGAACCTGGCCAGATCCTTGTGATTCCGCGGGCTGTCCTTACTCCGGACGACCTGATACGATTGGCTCACGGCGGCTCCCTTCTGCCCGCTCGATGGCGGGCGGTTGAAAGATTCTGCTCGCCCCGATTCTACCGAACCGGGACCGGAGCCGCCGTTCCTCTTTCAACCTTCAACTACGCGGGGGACATCGTCGTTCGAATCCCGTCGCCCTCGCGTCCCAAGAGCACGGGCCGCTGGCTTTCGCCGACGGCCCGTTTCGTTGCGCCCGCCGCCCAGCCCGGCCGCTTCAGCGATCCAGGTTCCTGGATGCAGTCGTGTCAACGGCCTGGGCCCTCGGGCACGGCGATTGACAGGCCGCGACCGATGCCGGTAGGCTGGCCGGCAGTGGGACCTGACCACTTCGCGCACTGGCAATGACGGGGGCTCGTTATGAACCGCATCATCCGGCTGCTGCTGGCCCTGACCCTCGGGCTGATCTCCACGACACCAGCGTCGGCCCAGGACGCGGCCCCGGTCTCGGACCCAGCCGCCGCGGCGACGAGCCAGCCGGCCTCGGCGGTGAGCCTGGACCCGGACGAGCTGGAACTGGCCCGGCTGATCGATCAGATGGGCTCGACGCGTTACGCCGATCGCCAGGCGGCGTTCCAGAAGCTGGACGAGTTGGGCCCGACCGTGGTGCCCCTGCTCAAGCCCTACCTGAACCACCCCAGCCCGGAAGTGCGGATGCGGCTGGCAGCCCTGAT
>DATKXO010000350.1:0-13379 GCA_035528995.1 Phycisphaerae bacterium
GAAGGAGCGCTGCGGCTACCCTTCGCAGAAACCCGAAGCCCTGCTGGAGCGCATCATCCGAGCCGGCTCCGACGAGGGCCACACGGTGGCCGACTTCTTCTGCGGCAGCGGCACGACCCTGGCCGTCGCCAAACGCCTGAAACGGCACTACCTCGGCTGTGACGTCAATCCCGAAGCCGTCCAGAGGACCACAGCACGCCTGGGCTGACCATCGCGGTCCCGTGCGGTTCGTCAGTTGCGTTGGACCCGGGCCTGGCGGAGTGCTTGGTAGTGGGCGTCGAGGGCTTCCCGCTCCTCGGTCCCCAGGGTGAGCGACATGGCTTCGGCCAGGGCGACCTCGGCCGCGGCGAGTTCGCCCGCCTCGATGAGCGTCCGGCCCAACTCGGCCCGAAACGCAAAGCTCCCCGGGCGCAGCGCGATCGTCCGCGTCAGGACACGGGCCGCACGCAGCCAATCCCGCTGCTGCACGTAGAGTGTGTACAGGTTGCCCAGCATCCGCTCCAGGATTGCGAACGTCGAGACCGGGCGTAGCTGTTCTCGCTCAAAGGGCACGGCCCGGCCGAACATCGCCCGCACGATCTGCCGGCAGTCCTCGGGATTGACCACCACACCGTTGTGGAACGGATCGATCAGGATACGATCATCCGGCGAATCGTAGGAAAGGATGAAGTGTCCCGGCAGGCCCACGCCGTGGATCGGCCAGTCGAGCGTCCGGGCGACGTCGATCCAGATCACCGCCAGGGCGATGGGCAGGCCCCTGCGCTTGTCGATCACGCAGTTCAGATAGCTGCTGTCAGCGCTGTGGTACGACTGCTCATCTCCGCGGAAGTCCTCCTGTTCCACGAGCACGTGTCGCAGCGATTCGACACGTCCGGCCGGTGAAGAGGCGGGGTGGGCGGCCACGCGTCGGGCCAGGTCGTCGAGCTGCCCCAGGTAGAACTCGGGGTCCACCTGGTCGTATTCATCGCGGGCGAACAGCAGCGCCGCGGTCGCCAGGCGAACGTCCGCCTCGGGCCGGGACACCAACTCGTCGAAAGGGTGGACCTGGGGATCGGTGCCCATGCGGAGCAGTGTACCGCTTTTGTGCGGAAAGCGGACCACAGGCGGAAAGACCCTCGCTGCGTGTGCCCCCGAGGCGTAGGGCGGCCCTATTCGCCGTCTGCCGTCCAGGAGGTGGGATGGCCGGTCTCGTCCCGGTAGCGGTTCCACAGCTCCCACCAGTAGACGAGGTAGTCGTGCGGGCAGAAGCGTGCGTAGTGCTTCCGGATGTTGGTGGGGGTGGGTTTGCGCCGTGGGAAGCGGTCGCGGTAGTGCTTGATCAACTCGGTGTCGATGGCCAGGCGGTCGTAGCGGCCTAGCAGCATGCAGACGCTGGAGGCCGCGTAGTCGCCCACGCCACGAATCGTACGCAGGAGTTTGTACAGCTCGTCGGTGGGCATCTCCTCGTTCTCGCACCGGCCCAGGTCGAACGAGCCGTCAGCCACCTGCCGGGCCAGGGTGTGGACCCACTCGCTACGGTAGCCCAGGCCGCAGCCACTCTTGAGTTCGTCAGCTTTGACGCTGGCGAGTTGATCGGGTGTGGGAAACGCTCGACGGGCGGGTTCGTTGGCGGCCGGCGTGCCGTGGCGCTCGACGAGGCGCCGGACGATCGAGACCGTCTGCCGCCAGGTGATGTTGCAGGTGCACATGGTCTTGACGATGTCCTCGAAGAGCGACTCGCTGCGCAGGAGTCGGCCGAAGCGTCTCTCGGCGATCGGACGGAGCTGCGGGTCGGCGGCGCAAAGGTCGTGGAAGGGTGTCAGATTCTCATCGAGGCGGAGCATCCGGCCGACCGCGTTGTGGATCGCGTCGCGTTGCGCGGGCGACAGAGGCGGAGAGAGTGCGGGTTGCCGATTGGCGGCTGCGGATTCTGGATTCGCCGCCTCGCGCCGCGACGACTGATTAAACACGTTGATGCTCAGCACGTCGCGCCCGGCGCATCGGGCCGGCCGGAGTCGGATGCACAACACCGTGTCTGCCGCATGAACGACTGTGGTCAGCGCAAGCGTCTTGGGTTCCCATTCGTTAGGCGCCAGGGCGAAGAAGCCGTACGAACCGACGGCCGTGGCGAAGTCGAAATCAGGTGGTGTACGGCGATGCAGGTTCAAAGAAGCTCCCCTCCGATGACTCGCTGGCGCGGTGGTGGAAGGCGGATTGTGGACGGCGTGGCGCGGGATGTCCATTGGACGGACGCAGTCGCGGGCGGGAAGACAGAAGGCGGAACCGGGCGGGCCTGGCGTCTGGAGCGACCCTACCCTGCGATCTGACTTGGAGTACTCCGCGGTTCCGACGCGGTCGATGTGCATTGGAGCGATTCCGGCGGCAGCGATCGGGAGCACTCTGTGACTGGCGTTTTCCTGCTTGTTGCCCTGCGGTCTGTGTGGCGAGGCCGGGCCGCGCGGATATCGTCGGCCATCGCCAGGATCGCGGGCAGGCGGTGGCTGCACGGGTGTTCGGAGAGGGTCCGGCGCTGGCCGGCCACGGCGATGTCGGTCCGCTGCTGGTCGTGGGCCAGGTAGTAGCGGATCTTCTCCAGCAGTTTCTGCTCGTGGGCAAAGGTGTCGCACTCGATGCCCGGGCGCCAGATCTCCTCAATGACCGGCTGGCGGTAACTCAGCATGAAGCCGCCGGCCGCGGTGATCTCGAAGTGCTGTCGGTTGGGACCATCCGTCCGGCGGGCAGGGCGGAGGCGGGCTCCGTGGGGTAGGGACGATTGAGAGCCGCGGACGGTACGTGGATTGCGTTAGGCACGCCGAAGCGCTGCGGCTCGGATGCGGCCGTGGCGCTGGACAGGGCCTTGATCCACGAGTGACTGCCCAGGCTCTTCCAGAAGACGGGCCAGGGAATCCGGTCGAATGCCCAGCCGATGGAGCCGGTCATGTGGGAAACGAGAGGTGCCCCCAGCTCCTCGTGGAGGAGCCGGAGATCAGCCAGCCCGCCGGGTCCTTCGAGGAACTGGAAGCCGGCGGCGTCAGAATCGAGCAGGACCACCGGCGGCGGTTCGATGGGATCGCTGCAGGTGGTGCGGCCGGCGACCAGCCGTTCCTGTAGCGACAGAGAGGGACCGGATGGCTCGGGCCCGGCTGGGAACTCGCGGACCCGGCCGAGACCGCCGAGCACCGCACGACAGGCCGAGGCCCAGGGCGAGCGCACAAAAACGCCGATTGTCGGGCGGGGGTCGTCCATGGAAACTGTTATCGGTCATTAGCGACCTGGAGCGACGCATCGGAACCGAAGAAGTGTAAACTGACAATTGGCAACCTGGAATGATAATGGCAGAGGCAGCCCCGCAACCGGATGCCGAGTAGACTGGTAGAAAGGTCGGCTGGGCGGACCGGGTCCGTGCTTCCGCGGGCGGGGTCTGCCGGCAGGCTTGATGTGGTATGCTCCGCGTCCCGGCCGTTGGGACCGCCGTGGAACGGGGGATGCGTCGATCGTCCCAGGAAAAACGAAAGCCTGGGGCACCAAGGCGCCGAAACGCTACCAAGCCGGCGCGCTCGGCCGCCGGATCACCGGTTCGCCAGGACGCTCCTGGTGCCGGGGTGGTGATAACTGGCAGGTGATCATGCGCTGCATCGTGGTTTGTTCGCTGTGTGTGTTGGTGTTGGCCCCGGCGGGCTGGGCTCAAGGCCGGAATCCGGGCGCGTTGGTGGCCACACTGAGCGCTAACAGCCAGTTCGTCCAGACGGGCCGCCCCATCTGGGTCGATTTCACCGTTACGAACACGTCGGACGAACCTGTGGAGTTGATCGTCCCGGGAACGGAGCCGGTTCCATCGGACGGTGTGGTCGGCCTGCCCTTGACGCACGTGTTCAGCGGGAAGGGGTTCGCGGGGCTGACCGTACGCGGATCATTGGGCCAGGCGTGGGACGTCGTGCAGGGGTATCACCCGCCGGCGTCGGCCGAGACCCTCGTCCTTGGGCCGCACGCCAGCATTGGGAAAGAACTCGACGTTACTCGCTATTACCGCGTGCTGCGGAACCCGGGCCGGTTCATCGTGCGCTGGGAGCCCTACGGTGGCATGCTCTCCTCCAACGAGCTGATCATCGAGGTGGACACGCTGAAGCAGGCCCTGATCCAGACCGATCACGGCTCGATGACCGTTCGGTTCCTGTATGAAGAGGCGCCGAATCACGTCGCGAACTTCATCGAGCTGACCCGGCAGGGCTTCTACGACAATCTGACTTTCCACCGGATCCTGCCGGGCTACTGCGTTCAGGGCGGTTGTCCACACGGTGACGGCACGGGGATTCGGCCGGACGGCGTCAAGCTGCGGGCGGAACTGTCGGACCGGCCGGTGGAGCGGGGCACGGTCTGCATGGCCCGGCTGGAGGATGACCCGGATTCGGCCAGTTGTCAGTTCCTGATGGCGAACACGCGGATTCCGCAGTGGGACAGGAAATACACGGTCTTCGGCGAGTTGGCTGACGAAGAGTCGCTGGCCACGCTCGAGAAGCTGATCGGCGTTCCGACCAAGACGGACGGGTCTCCGAAGCAGCGGTTGTACATCCGCACGGTCCGTATCACAGACGTGCCGACCGAGGCGGAGAACCGCTGGCGGTAGCCGGCTCCCGCTCGCCTTTCGACAGACCATCCCGGATAGAAGCCGCAGGTTTGAGGTCGGGGCCGCTCGCCTGCTGAGCGCCCGTGCGTTGATTGCACGCAGCGCAACCCCGAGCCGGCTCTCTGCCGGGTTGCAGGGGCCGATGCCGAATGTCAAACTGCCGCCCAAGGGAGGCGGCATTCGTGGCGGCCAGGCGGAGGACCCGAGACAAGAGCACTCGCCAGCCCGCAAGGCCTGCGCTTGTAGCGAAACCGAGCCCAACCGCACGGGCTGCCGTCATCGTATGTCCAATGTTGGTGCTGGTTGCGGGCTTCGTCGCGTTCTGGCCGGCGCTCGGGGCCGACTTTGTCAACTACGACGACGACAAGCTTTTCGCGGACAACACGTCATACAGGGGATTCGATGCCGCCCACCTGCGGTGGATGTTCAGCACGACGTTCATGGGGCATTACCATCCCTTGACGTGGCTGTCGTCGGCGCTGGATTACCGCATCTCCGGGACCGAGCCGACGAGCTACCATCGCAACAACCTTCTGCTGCATGCGTTGAACGGGCTGGTGCTGTACTTCGTGTCCCTGCGTCTGCTGGCGGCGGCCTTGAGACTCAAACCGGGAACGCATCCGGTCGCACTACGAGGCGCGGCGGCGGCGGCGGTTTTGTTGTTCGCTGTTCATCCGTTGCGCGTAGAATCGGTGGCCTGGGCGTCCGAACGGCGCGACGTGTTGAGCGTTCTGCTCCTGCTCCTGGCCCTGGCGGCGTATCTGCGGGCGTTCGGGCCGGGCGAGCCGCGGGTGCGGTCGTGGCCGTGGTTCGCCGCGTCGTGGGGCCTGCTGATTCTGTCGCTGCTGTCCAAGGCCTGGGGGATGTCGTTCGTGGTGGTGGTGGTCGTCCTGGACGTGTACCCGCTGCGCCGCCTGCCCGGGAAGGTGACTCAATGGTTGCACCAGGCGTACCGCGGGATCTGGTTGCAGAAGCTGCCGTACCTGGTGCTGGGTCTGGCGGCCGCGATAGTGGCCGCGTACGCCCAGCGCTCCGCCCTTCAGACCATGAAGAGCCTGGCCGAGTGGGGCCTGGTCGAGCGCCTGGTGCAGTCGTGCTACGGGCTGGTGTTCTATGCCTGGAAGACGGTCTGGCCGACCCGACTGGCCGCCGTGTACGAGCTGCCATACCAGTTGAATCCGCTGGAAGCGCCCTATGTGGGGAGCTACCTGGTCGCGGCGTGCGGACTGGTGTTGGTGCTGCTTTTGCACCGGCACCGCCCTTCGGTGCTGGCGGTCACGGTGATCTACGTGGTGATCGTGGCCCCGGTGCTGGGGTTCGCCCAGAGCGGCCCGCAGTTCGTCGCCGACAAGTACTCCTACGTCTGCTGCATTGGGTGGGCGTTGCTGGCCGGCGGCGGGTTGCTGTCGATCTGGCGCCGCGAGAGGAGCACGGTCTGGAAGGTTAGCGGTGGCGTTGTGGCCGGAGCCATAGTGGTCCTGCTGTTCGCCCTGACCTACAGGCAGACAGGCGTCTGGCACGACTCGAAGTCGTTGTGGCGCCATTGCCTGGACGCCGGGCGCCCCAGTTCGATCGCCCATCTCAATTACGGGATTCTTTTGCGTAAGGACGATCGAACCGACGAGGCCATCGAGCATTTTCGTGCGGCGATCGAGCTGCGGCCCGATTCCGGCGATACCTGGTACGCTCTGGGCAACGCCCTGAAGGCCAAGCAGCAGTACGCCGAAGCGGAGACGGCCTACCGCGAAGCGATCAAGTCCATGACCCAGAAGTACCGAGCCTACCTGAACCTGGGCAACATGTACTATTATAAGTTGGGGCGGTCGGAAGACGCGATCGCCGCCTACCGGGCGGGCATCGAGTACATCGAGGCTTCGCCGAAGATGTTCTCGCCCTACCCGTACTTCGCCCTGGGCGTCGTGCTCAAAGCCAGTGGCGACACCGACGGGGCCCGGGAGGCACTCCTGGTGGCGCGCCGGTACAAGGTGACCAGTCGGCAGGCGGCACAGGAGCTGGCGTCGCTGGACGCCGGTGGTGAGAAGTCGGAAACGAGGGACCGGGCTCCTGAGTGAGGTTCGAGTATTGAGCGTTCACGGTCGGCAAGGGCGGGAAGAGGTTATCGAGGGAGCCCCTGGAGGGTTGTGCCTGGCGCACTCGATCACTCCGCGCTGTCTGGTGCTGCTTGCGGCGGCCGGACTGATCTCCGGGTGCGAGCCGGACGGTGAACGGGGGGACGGGGCGGCGAGCCGCCGACCGAACATCGTGCTGGTCACCTTCGAATCGCTTCGGGCCGATCACGTGCGCTGCTATGGGTACGAGCGCGACACCACTCCGGCGATCGACGCGCTGGCGGCGGAGGGGATCGTCTTCGACCGGGCCTACGCGGTGACGAGCTGGACGTTGACCTCTCACGCCAGCATGTTCACCGGCCTGTACCCGACGGCGCACCGGGTCATCGGGCCGCGAGACAAGCTGGATGATTCCTACACGACGTTGGCCGAGTTGCTTACCCAAGCCGGGTACCAGACGGCGGGTCTGGTCGCCGGCCCGTACCTGCGCACCAACTTCAATCTGAATCAGGGTTTCGGCTACTACGACCAGTCTGCAGCCAATCCAAAGGGAAACAACGCGGCCTGGTCGGATATCACCAACCCGCACATGGAGGCGGGGCTGCGTCGGTTCCTCCGGGAGCAGCGCCGGGCGGAGCAACCGTTCTTCCTGTTTCTGTATCTGTGGGACCCCCACTACGACTACATTCCGCCCGAACCGTTCGACACGAAGTTCGTGCCTTCCCACGCCGAACCGGTGGACCTGGATGAATACGAACTGAAAGGAGCGGTGACGAAGGACATCTCGGACAACCAGTTGGCTTACGTCCTCTCGCAGTACGATGGTGAGATCCTGTGCACCGATGCGCTGCTGGGCCGCCTCTGGGATCTGCTCGAGGACCTGGGCGTATGGCGGGACACGGCCGTCATCGTTGCCGGTGATCATGGCGAAGAGTTCTTCGAGCACGGCACCAAAGGGCACAAGAACAACCTGTACGTCGAGTCGCTGCACGTGCCTCTGATCGTTAAACCGCCCGGTAACCCGGTGCGACGGCGGGACGGAAGAACGGCCACCCTGCTCGACGTGTTCCCGACGGTGTTGGAATTGGCCGGGATCACCGCCGAGGGGGCGTACCATGGCCGCTCTCTGCTGCAGCCGCCCTCGCGAGAGGAGGAGCCGATCTTCTTCGAGCTGGAGACGTCGAACTACTTCATCCGTCCCAAGACGGGCAAGAAGTACAAGAAGTCCGTCACCTGGTATGCCGTACAGGAGGGCGACTACAAGCTGATCACCGTGCAAGGCAGCGACGTCTGGGAACTCTACAACGTGGCCGAGGATCCCGGCGAGCGCCGTCCGCTGGCCAGCCCCACCCATGAGGCGATCGTGGCCAGGCTGCGCACGGAGCTCGCGACGCAACGAATCAGAATGGAGCGAGCCGCCGCCGGCCAGGGGCGCGCCGGCCAAGCCGACCTGACCCCCGAAGATCTGGAGCGGCTGAAGTCGCTGGGGTACATCAAGACGTCGGAGGAGGGCGACGGCAATCCTTAACGCCCGCAGGACCGTGCCGGCATTCATCGGGTCACTTTGAGCGGTCGGCGATCAGCACTTCAGTTCTCGCCCTGTTACCGACGGGCGGTGATCACGCTGGCCTTTGTGTTCTGAGCGATTGCCCAGCTTCTGGTTTCAAGGTTGCGGAGCCTCTGCGTTTTCGCCGGTGAGTCGATCCACGGCCGCCCTCGCGTCGGGGTCCTCGGGGGCCAGTTGGAGCGTGCGGCGGTAGTGCCTGACGGCGGATTCGTGATCGCCGAGCAGTTCCCTGGCCACGCCGAGCTGATAATGGGCCTCACTCATCATGGGTGCGACCTGGACGGAGAACTCGAGATGATCGGCCGCTTCGGCGAAGCGCCCGAGGTAGGTGTAGGCCACTCCGAGGTTGTAGTGCATCTCCGGTGAGCCGGGGGCGCCCTGGACGGCCCGCTCGAAGAAGCCGGCGGCGGCGGCGTATTGGCCCTGTCTGGCCAGGGCGCTGCCCAGGTTGCCCCAGGACACGGCGTCCAGTTGGGCCCGGGGGTTGATCGGCAGGTTGGCCAGGGCGCCCGCTGCTACCGCCACCGTCCAAGCCACCAGGGGACCCTGCCAGCGGAGCTGCCGCAGCCGATCGATCACGTAGGAGATGGCCGCGCCCGCGAAGAGGACACACAGCGGAACCAGCGGATAGCGGTAGCGGGCGAAGACATAGAAGACGGCCACAGCCGCGGCCCAGACCAACAGCAGCACGTACAAGACCCACAACTCCCGCCGCTGCTTCCAGCTCAGCACCAGCCCCCCTGCCGCCAGCGGGACCAGCACGCCGAAGTGCAGCCCGACCTGGAACCGCCCAAGGTCCATCAAGGAGGTCAGAAACCCCAGCATCCACGACCAGTTGCTGTAGACGTAGAAGCTCTCCGAGTCGGGAATCTCGTAGAAGTTCCACACCAGGAGCCACTTGCGCCCCAGCAGCATGAGCCAGTCCAGCGGTCGATGGCGGATGAAATCCCAGGACCGGCCCAGCCAGAACGCCGACACCTTGCGCGGTGTGAGCGTGCGCCCCTCCGCGGCTTCGGCCAGCATGGTGGCATCGCGCCGTTCGAACTCCGGCGTCTCGTGGCCCTTCACGAGCGGCTGGTATCGGCCGGTGGCGTCGGGGTTGTTGCCGATGTAGAAGTTCGGCCCCATCTGGAAGGTGGTCAGGGCGAACTGTCCGCCGACGCGGAGGTTCCGCAGGCCGACCGGCACCAGGATCACCGCGACGCCGGCCAGCATGAGCAGGAGATTGCGGGCCCGCGCGCTGCGTCGCCAGGCGTCGCCGCAGAACCAGGCCCATACGGCCAACACGGGTGTCAGCGCGATGGCATTCTCGCGGGCCAGGCACAACAAGCCCAGCACGGCCCCGACCGCCAGGAGTCTGGCCGGGTGCGAGCGCCGTTGCGTCCAGGCGATCAGGGCCAGCAGGGCGCACCCCAGGAACTGGCCCAACGAGGTCTTCTGGATCAGCCCGTCGAAGAAGATGGCCGGCGGGTAGAGTGCCAGCAGCCCCGCCGCCCACAGTCCGGCTCGCCGCGACAGGAACAGCCATCCGGCCAGCCCGATCAGCCCGCAGGCCAGCGATCCAAGGAGGGCCTGCACGACGCGAACGGTGACCAGGCTGTCGCCGAGGCAAACCTTGATCGCCGCCAGAAAGTACGGGTACAGCGGCGCCTGGTAGAACGTCGTGTCGCCCCACCAGTCACCACCGGCAATCTTGGCGGCCCACTCGTTGTAGGCCTGGGCGTCCGAGACCAGGTCGTGGAAGAACGGGATGGTCTGGATCTGGTGCAGATAGAGCAGGCGGATGGCCAGGGCGGCGGAGACGATCAGTGCCAACGCGATGATCGCCGCGGTGCGAGAGTGGGCTTGGGCCGCGGGCGGGTCTTTGCGGCCGGTGGGCCGGTCATCCGATTGGACCTGCGGTGTAGCGCTCACGCGGGCATGATAGCCGCGGAGAGACGGATTCTCACGCGCCAACTGGAATGCGGCCTGCCGGCGGGACCGGGCAACCAGTCACCGAGGTGCCGTTTCATCCATCCGATGGATTGCTGTGCGAACGGCGTGGTGACCTGGAGCCGGCCTTGAACGGAGCCGTGTCCGTGGTGCAGGGCCAGCCGATCACCGGTCCCAGCGTTTCGGTACCCAGGAGTTGCTGGACCCGGGCGTGGACCTGCATCAGGCCCTCGCGTGCACAGCAGGATTCCCCGGATACGACCGGGCAGGATCGCGGTCCGAATCGCTCTTCGTCGGGCGCCGCCGGCCCGAGGGCGTCGACGAGCTCGGCCAGGGTGATCTCGTCCGGCTTGCGAACCAGGGCGTAGCCGCCGCGACGTCCACGTGCGGAACTGACGATGCCCGCGTTGGTCAACGCCCGCAGGATCTTGGCCGCCTGCTCAGTCGGCACGTTCATCGCCTCGGCCACGGTTGCGGCCGGGACCACGGTGTGCGGTGCCTGCCGGCTCAGGTGGCAGAGGATGTAGACGCCATGAACGACCGTCTTCGAGAAGAGCATGGCGGGCGGCCCCTCTGTCTGCGCGGGCGACTCGCCGCCCGTCGCGCCACGTACAAGACTACCGGATTCTCGCGGCTGATGCCATCCTGGAGATGCTGCGAACGCGTGTTCCACCGAAGCGGCCTGCGAAAGCACGGTCGATGCAGGTCCGGCGTGTTGGCCGGCAAGGCGGCGCTCGCTATAATCCGCCGAGTTTGGCCGCAGTGGGGCCGGAAGTCGTTCGGACGCGAGTGTGGAGGCGGGTTTCGCTCGATAGCCGTGGTCTGGGGAAAGTGTTTATGAGACGAGTTACTGGTGGGGCGGCCGTGCTGGCCATACTGGCCCTGACGGGCTGCGCCCAGTTTCAGGAGCGGCAATTCATCAACAGGATGAAGAACAAGCCCGCGCAGGATTTCGAACTGACCGCGCTCGACGGAGAGAAGGTCCGGCTGTCCGACTACCGCGGCCAGCGCGTGCTGCTGGCGTTCTGGGCGTTCGGGTGACCGCCCTGCTGTGCGGAGGCTCCGCACCTGACTCGTCTTGCCGAGGAGCATCGGGAGCATGGGCTGGTCGTCTTGGCGGTGAACGCCTGGGACGAGCCCAAGGCCGACGTGGCCGACTTCGTCAGGAAGAACGAGCTCAAGCATCGCATCCTCCTGCAAGGTGGCGAGGTGGCCAAGGGCTATGGCCTGCTGGGCGTGCCGACGCTTTTCTGGATCGACCGCGCCGGGGTGGTGACCGATGTCGAACTCGGTTTCGAAAGCCCCGAATCGCTGGACCGCAGGACGAAACGACTGCTGGCTTTTGAGGAGTGACGGCTGAACTGCGGCTGGATCGCGGAGCATGGACGTCTATCTGGTCCAACACGGTGAGGCCCTCGCCGAGGCGCAAGACCCCCAGCGACCGTTGAGCGAAGCCGGCCGGGCGGCGACGGCCAAGGTGGCCGATCATCTGGCAGCCCGCGGGCGCTGCCTCGTTGATCCACCGATCACCAGTATCTGGCACAGCGGGAAGCTCCGGGCGCACCAGACGGCCGAGATCTTCGCTCGGGGCCTCGGCTCGGATGTCCCGTTGACGGTCCGCCCTGACCTGGCCCCCAATCAAGACCCACGAGCCGTCGCGGACGAACTCACCGCTATGCGCGACCGGCCCGAATCAGTTCTGCTGGTGGGGCACCTGCCGCACCTGGCGCGATTGGCGGGCCTGTTGCTGGCATCGGACGGTGCGAAATCGCCGGTCCGGTTTGCCAATTCCGGCGTCCTCAAACTGGCTCCGGCCGGGACGGACTGGACCGTTCAGTGGTACGTCACGCCTGCGTGCGTGTGATGGCATGTTCGGGGTCAGCCCCGGGCTTGGCCGATGAGGCGGGCCGACCCTGATTGCGTTGGCCGATCGGTCTGGCTAGACAAAGACGCGGTGTCGATTCAGAGGGTGGGGCGAACCGACACCGCGTGCTCAACAAGGTCGACGGGCCGCGCCGGACGGTTTCCCCGCTAATCCGGTCTTGGACCGCCAGCCTCCACTAACTCCATAGTCCTATACGCCATGCCGTCTGACAGCTTGCGGACTTTTCCGCCGGAACATCTCAATCAGCCCTACGAGCCTCCCAGACGCGTAGAGTGACCGTCCGGCTGGAGCGGCCGCCGTCCGTCTCCTGCACTGCGGATTTCGCCTCGTGGGGTCGCGTTCTCGCGTGGATCGTGTGGGCAGGCTCTTGAGCCACAGGATATAGGGCTATTCGCCGTCGGGTTGCCCCCGGCCGATCGGCCTGGCGGCCTGCGACGGCCTCAGCCAACATCCCGGCCCGGGAATCATTCCACGGTCACGACACCGGCCGCACGGGCGAACCCCAGCAGCTTGCCATCGGAGATCACCGCCAGTGCCCGGTAGGCCCCCGGCTCGGTCAGTTCGACCGTCGGTGGCTCATTGGGCGTTACGGCCGTCACCGTGACCCCGCCCGGGGCGACCGCGGCGACTGACGCCGTACCGTCTGTGATCAGCCCGATAACTCGATACGCGCCCGGCGGTACGTCGGTCACTGCGATCTCCGCACTGTCGCCGTCCTCGTCGGCGTCCTCTTCGATGTCCAGGGCGATGGGGAACTCGTTGCCGTTGAATGACCCATCGTCGGGATCGAGGTAGATCGAGATCAGGGCGTTGTCGTCGGGGTCGTTGTCTGCCCAGGCCACAGTCAAGGCGTCACCGAGGAGCCGTCGCCGTCCTCGGCCGGTTCCAACAGTTCGAGCGACGGGGCCTCGTTCTGGTCTCCCTCCGCTCCGGACACCAGGACCAGCGCCGGTGCCCGCACGATGCTGGTGGCCAGTTCGTCGGTAATGACGCCGACAAGATGATAGTCGCCCGCTGGCAGTTCGGGTGGCACCGTGAGCGAGAAGCTGTCGCCGTCTCCGTCGAGGTCCTCGGGCAGCCCGGTCGCCAGGACGACCGCGTCGCCGGCCAGGCCGAACGCTGCCGCACCCGGTGCCGGCTCACCGTCGCTCTCTGCTCCCGGGGCGGGCACCGGTTCCAGGTAGAAATCGATCGCGGCACTCGAGTCGGGATCCTCGTCGGCAATCACCACGGCCAGCGGCTGACCTGCGGTAACTTCGACGTCCTGCGTCGGTTCCAGAAAGAGCAGCGTGGGTGGTATGGCCGTGGTGGCCAGCTCCGTGC
>DATKXO010000351.1:0-37422 GCA_035528995.1 Phycisphaerae bacterium
CCACATTGACTTGTTCTAATAAGGCAGGCGGCGCCGCCCGCCGGGTGGAGCCAAGAGGGCCATGGGCGTCAGAATCTACAGACCGACCTCTCCCGGGCGGCGACAGTCGTCGGTGAACGATTTCTCCGAGTTGAGCGGCACGCGCAAACGGCCGGAGAAGTCGCTGGTCGAGCGCCTGGTCCGTCGAGGTGGGCGGAACCACCACGGCGTCATAACGGCGCGTCATCGCGGCGGCGGTGCCCGCAAGCTGTACCGCAGGATCGACTTCAAGCGTCGCAAGGACGACTGCCCCGCAACGGTGCTGGCCATCGAATACGACCCCAACCGCACGTGTCACATCGCCCTGCTGCAGTACGAAGACGGAGAGAAGCGTTACATCCTGGCCCCGGCCGGTATTTCGGTGGGAGAGCGGATCGAGAACGGCCCGAGCGTGGAGCCGAAGGCCGGCAATGCCCTTCCGCTGAAGAACATTCCGGTGGGGATGGGCGTGCACAACATCGAGATGAACGCGGGGCAGGGCGGCAAGCTGGTGCGTAGCGCGGGGGCATCGGCCCGGTTGTTGGCCCGCGAAGGCGACTGGGCCACGCTGGTGATGCCCTCGGGCGAGATGCGTCAGATTCGCGTCGAATGCCGGGCGACGATCGGCCAGGTGGGCAACGCCGAGCACGCCGGCATCAAGTGGGGCAAGGCCGGGCGGGTCCGCCACAAGGGTCGGCGGCCTCGGACTCGGGCCAAGGCGATGAACCCCGTGGCCCACCCGATGGGTGGCGGCGAGGGCCGCAGCAACGGTGGTCGGCACCCGTGCAACCGCGCCGGGAAGCCCGCCAAGGGTGGACGGACGCGGAATCGGCGCAAGGTGAGCAACCGGCGGATCCTGCGGCGGCGCAAGTGCAAGCGGTACGGACAGTTGGTGCTGCCCAAACGGTAGCGCGAGACGGCCCCGCGGTGGGGCGGCGGGGCCCGAGGGCCCGCCGGCGGCCTCGTGGCTCGGACTGTTGGTCGCGAAGGTGTGAAACAGATGACCCGATCTCAGAAAAAAGGCCCTTACGTGGACGAGGGACTCTTCCGCAAGGTCATGCAGGCCAAGCAGACCGGCTCGACCGCGCCGATCAAGACCTGGGCCCGGCGTTGCACCGTGGTGCCGGAGTTCGTGGGTCACAAGTTCGCCGTGCACAACGGGAAGATGTTCCACGAGGTGTACATTAGCGAGGACAAGGTGGGGCACAAGCTGGGCGAGTTCAGTCCGACCCGCACGTTCCGGGGTCACGCAGGCAGCAGGAGACACGGGTAACGCGAGGCGAAGGACGGCCCGAGTGCGACCATGAGTGATGCGGGTGTGACAACCAGACGTTGGAGGGCGATTCACCGGTTCGCCCGGACCAGCCCGCGGAAGGCCCGGCTGGTGATGGCCCTGATCCGCGAGCTGCCTTGCGACGCGGCGCTGGACGGATTGCGGTTCAACCACCGCCGTGCGGCCGGCATGATCGCCAATGTGTTGAAGTCGGCGATGGCCAACGCGGACGAGCAGGAGGCGGACATGAAGCGGCTGTTCGTCGAGACAGCCCGGGTGGACGGCGGGCCCTACCAGCGACGGTGGCGGCCCAAAGACCGAGGGCGGGCCCATCCGATCGCCAAGCGGACCAGTCATTTGATCGTGGAGGTGGCGGAGCGGTAAGGGGTTGGCGGGGCGATTCGCGCCCGGAGCGGCCCAAGACGCCGATCGATCGAGGAGGCAGACGTGGGGCAGAAGGTTCATCCGTTGGGATTTCGCGTCGGGATCACCGAGGGGTGGCGTTCGCGCTGGTACGCCCCCAAGGCGGCCTACGGCGAGTTCCTGATCGAGGACGAGCGGATCCGCCGTTTCATCGATGATCGTCTGAACCGCCGGCCGCCCTACGCGGCGGTGGCCCGCGTCGAGATCGAGCGGACTCGCAATGACGTCAAGGTCTTCCTGCACACCGCTCGCCCGGGGTTGGTGATCGGTTTGCGCGGGGCCGAGGTGGACAAGCTTCGCGAAGAGCTGGAGGAGATGACCGACCGCAAGATCACCCTCAACATCGTGGAGATCAAGTCGCCGGACGCCGAGAGCCAGTTGGTGGCCGAGGCGATTGCCGAGCAGCTCAAGAAGCGCAGCGGGTTCAGGCGGATCCTGAAACAGCGTGCCGACGCGGCGATGGCGACGGGGCTGAAGGGGGTCAAGATCATGGTCAAGGGCCGTCTGGGTGGGGCGGAAATGGCCCGGAAGGAGACCCAGATCCGCGGTTCGATCCCGCTGCACACGCTGCAGGCCCACGTGGATTACGGTTTCGCGGTCAGCCGGACCAAGTACGGCGCCATCGGTGTGCGGGTCTGGCTGTACAAGGGCCGCTACGGGGAAGAGGTGGAGGTGGCGCCGAGCCGGTACGACGGTCGGCGGAGCGGGAAGCGCGGCTGATCGGCCGGCGGCGGAGGCGGTCCCATGGCGATGATGCCCAAGCGGGTGAAGTTCCGGAAGTCCCAGCGGGGGCGGATTCGCTGCAACGCCTGCCGCGGCAACACGGTGGCGTACGGGGATTTCGGATTGCAGGTTCTGGGCGCCGGCTGGCTGACGGCCCGGCAGATCGAGGCGGGCCGGGTGGCGGCGACGCACTTCCTGCACCGGGAGGGCAGGGTTTACATCCGCGTGTTTCCGCACAAGCCGGTGTCGGCCAAGCCGCTGGAGACCCGCATGGGCAAGGGCAAGGGTGAGCCGGATCACTGGGTGGCCCGGGTTCGTACGGGCATGATCCTGTACGAGATCGGCGGTGTGGAGGAAGAGGTGGCCCGCCTGGCCATGATGCGTGTGGCTCACAAGATGCCGTACCGCTGCCGGTTCGTCACCCGGCGGCACGGGCTGTAGGGAGGCGGGCCGAGAGGCCTGCGGGCTGAACGATGAAGATTCAGGAGCTTCGTGAGATGAAGAGCGAGGCGTTGCACAGCGAGCTGGACCGGCTGCGGCGGCACCTCTACGATCTCCGGGCCCAGAAGGTCACCGAGAAACTGGCCAACCCCAACCAACTGAACGCGGCGAAACGCGACATCGCCCGCATGTTCACGGTGTTGCGCGAGCGTGGGGAGACGGGCATCGAGGAGCTTCAGTATCACCTGGAATCGCATGCGACCCACCGGCGGGGCGGCTAGCGAGAAGAGGATGGCTGGTCCTGGGGCCGGAATGAGCCTCCCCGGGAGGCAATGGCGGAAGACCGAATGGAAGGCAACGCAACCAGCAGCGAAGGCAAGCGTCGCAAGCGGTCCACTCGCATTGGGGTGGTCGCCTCCGACAAGGCCGACAAGACGATCCGCGTCGTGGTGGCCTACAGCCGCAAGCACCCGCTGTACGGCAAGTACGTGCGTCGGCGAACGGTGCTGCACGTACACGACGCCAAGAACGAGGCCCGCAACGGTGATCGGGTGGAAGTGATGGCCTGCCGGCCGATGTCCAAGACGAAACATTGGCGGCTGGTCCGTGTGATGGAACACCAGGTGCGCGGGAAGTAGGGAGTTGGCCCGGGCCGATGCCCGGAGACGAGGTCCGAACCGTGATCCAGATGCAGACCATGGTGGATGTTGCCGACAACACCGGCGCCAAGCAGGCGCAGGTGATCACGGTGCTGGGCGGCAGTACGGCGCGGAAGGGGAAGCGTCGGCTCAGGCGGGCCGGCATCGGCGATCGGGTGGTGGTGGCGGTCAAGAAGGCGCTGCCCAACAGCGAGTTCACCGGCGGGGCGAACCGCAAGGAGCGGTCGACCCGTCGCAAGGCCAAGGCGGTGGTCGTGCGGACCCGCCGGGCCACTCGCCGTGCCGACGGCAGCTACGTTCGTTTCGACAGCAACGCGGTGGTCCTGCTGGACGCCAACAACGAGCCGCGCGGGACGCGCATCTTCGGGGCGGTGGCCCGGGAGCTGCGCGAGCGGGGCTACATGAAGATTATTTCTCTTGCGGAAGAGGTCGTGTAGGGACGCGCCGATGGCCAGGCACATACGCAGAGACGACGTCGTGGAAGTGATCAGCGGGGACCACAAGGGGGAGCGTGGCAAGGTGCTGCGTGTCGACCCGGCCCGAGACCTGGTCGTGGTGGAGGGCGTGAACATGGTCTACCGCCACGTACGCCCCTCACGGCGCAACCCGCAGGGGGGCCGGCTGCAGAAGGAGGCGCCGATCCATCTCTCCAACGTGCTGCCCTATGACGCGAAGGCGGGGCGGGGGTCGCGGGTTCGTTTCGAGGTCGAGCGGGACGCCGAGGGAAGGGTGACCGGCAAGAAGCGGGTCTGCGTGCGAAGCGGGACCGTGCTCAACGAGGTCTCGCGGTCCGAACGGACCGGATGATGGAGACGGCCGGGCCCGAAGGGTCCTCGCAGGAGCTGCGACGAATGGAAGATATGCAGGAGCGATGTGTGAAGGAGGTTTACCCCGCGCTGGGTAGGGAGCTGGGTCGCACGAACCCCATGGCCGTCCCCCGGCTGCGGAAGGTGGTGGTCTCGATGGGCCTGGGCAAGGCCCTGCAGGAGAAGAAGCGTCTTCCGGCGGCGGTGGAGGACCTGGCCCGGATCACGGGTCAGAAGGCCGCCGTCTGCCGGGCGAGGAAGAGCGTCTC
The DNA here is from genome assembly GCA_035528995.1 of Phycisphaerae bacterium. Taxonomy (GTDB): domain Bacteria; phylum Planctomycetota; class Phycisphaerae; order UBA1845; family UBA1845; genus DATKXO01. Next base: position 4,613 of record DATKXO010000351.1, read on the forward strand.
GAACTTCAAGCTTCGCCAGGGATATGAGATCGGGGCCAAGGTCACGCTACGTGGCCGGCGGATGTACGACTTCGTCGGGCGGCTGATCAACGTGGCCATTCCGCGTCTGCGAGACTTCCGCGGGCTGAGCCCCAGCGCTTTTGACGGTTACGGCAATTACTCGATGGGTCTGCCGGACCAGACGGTGTTTCCGGAGATCAACCTGGACAAGATGGAGTTCAGCCAGGGCATGAACGTGACCTTCGTGACCAGCGCCCGCAACGATGCCGAGGGCCGGCAGTTGCTGACCATGATGGGTATGCCGTTCCGCCACACGGAAGGACAGGAATAACCGATGGCGACCAAGGCCTGGGTTTGGAAGGCAAAACAGAAGCCGAAGTTCGCATCGCGCCTGGTGCGGCGATGTCAGTTGTGCGGGCGTTCGCGGGCCGTGTACCGCAAGTTCAAGATCTGCCGGATCTGTTTCCGGACGCTGGCCTCTGAGGGCAAGATTCCGGGAGTGCGCAAGGCCAGTTGGTGAAGGCGACCGAGCTCGAGCGAAAGCCGGCGGGCGAAGGTCCGGCCGACCTCGCCAACCGAATGTAGGTGACGCAGGATGTGGAGTGATCCGATTGCCGACATGCTGACCCGTATCCGCAACGCGGTCCGGGTGCGCAAGCCCGAAACGCGCATCCCGTCGTCCAAGATCAAGGTGGGGATCGCCCAGGTTCTCAAGGACGAGGGATACATCGACGATTTCGACGTGATCGATGACGGGAAGCAGGGGATCCTGCGGGTCGAACTGAAGTATGGTCCGCGTGGAGAAGACCTGATCCACCGGATTCATCGCGAATCGCGGAGCGGTTGCCGACGGTACGTCAACGCCGACGGGCTGCCCCGGGTGTTGGACGGGCTGGGGATCGCCATCGTTTCGACCAGCCAGGGTATTCTGAGTGATCGGGTCTGTCGTGAGAAGGGGATCGGGGGCGAGCTGCTCTGCTCGGTGTACTAGGGCGGCGAGGTTCCGAGGATTGGGTCAATGTCGCGGATAGGTAAGAAACCGATCGCCGTGCCGGGCGGCGTCAGTGTCGAGGTTACCGGACAGGAAGTGCGCGTGTCGGGCCCCAAGTGCCAACAGCCGCTGACCTGGCAGGTGCCGGCGGGCGTCGCGGCCAAGCTGGAGGACGACGGCAGGCGCGTGGTGGTTACACGGGCAGACGACCAGAAGCGTTCCCGGGCTCTGCACGGGCTCAGCCGGGCACTGATCGCCAACATGGTGCACGGGGCCGCCCAGGGCTACGAGCGCCGCCTGCTGGTCTACGGCACCGGTTACGGTTGTAACATGCAGGGCGGGACCCTGCGGCTCAACGTCGGTTTCATGGGGCGTGGGAGCAAGGATAAGCCTCAGTTTGTGGTCCCCATACCCGAGGGGATCGAAGTGGAAGTGGAGGTTCCGGCGGCCCGCGGGGACAGCGATCCGGCCAAGTTCGTGATCCGCGGGGCTGACAAGCAGTTGGTGGGCGAGTTTGCGGCTGAAGTTCGAGGGATCCGTCCGCCCGAACCTTACAAGGGAAAGGGCATCCGCTACGAGGGCGAGCGCGTGATCCGCAAGGCCGGCAAGGCCTTCGCCGGCGGGGGCGCCTGATCCAGCGGTCGCGACTGATGAAGCGAGAGCGATGAAGCACGAGAAGCTCAACCAGAAACGTCGGTTCCGCCGCCGCCGGCGCGTGCGCAAGGGCGTGTACGGGACCGCGGACCGACCACGCCTGACCGTCACCCGAAGCCTCATGCACGTGTATGCCCAGATAGTCGACGACGACGCGGGCGTGACCTTGTGCGAGGCCAGTTCGCGCAACCGGGAGCTGCGGGGCTCGTTGCCGCATGGTGGGAACACCGCCGCCGCCAAGGCCGTGGGGCAGGCGTTGGCCGAACGGGCCAAGGCCAAAGGGATCGAGCAGGTTCGTTTCGACCGGAACGGCTACAAGTACCACGGCCGAGTGAAGGAGTTGGCCGATGCGGCCCGTGAGGGCGGCCTGAAGTTCTAAGGGTCGGCCGCGGCACACCGGGACGATGCGCAGGCTCGGAGCTTCGGTCGTGCCGGGAGCAGGTACGGGAAAGGGCGTCTGGAACGGCAGGTTATGACACGAATGCAATCGCAACCGCCTAGGGAAGAGGGCGGCCTCGACGAGAACGTGGTGCACATCTATCGGTGTGCGACGGTGGTCAAGGGCGGGCGGCGTTTCAGCTTCTCGGCGCTGATGGTGGTCGGGGATCGGAAGGGTCAGGTCGGGGTGGGCTACGGCAAGGCCACCGAGGTGCCCTCCGCGGTGGACAAGGCCCGCAAGATCGCGACGCGGAACCTGACCCGGATCAAGCTGGCCGGCGACACGCTCCCGCACCGGACGGTGGGTTCGTACGGGGCAAGCCGAGTGATTCTGATCCCGGCCAGCCCGGGAACGGGCGTGATCGCCGGTGGAAGCGTGCGTGCGGTGCTGGAACTGGCCGGCGTGCACGACGTGCTGACCAAGGCCCACGGCTCGACGAGCCCGAAGAACCTGGTACGGGCGACGTTCGAAGGCCTGAAGTCGTTGTTCGACCCGAAAGAGATCGAACGCCTGCGGGGCGTGAAGTTGGCGGGGTAGTCCATGGAAATCGCTGAGATCACCAAACTGGCCGGTCCGCACAAGCGTCGCCGGCGCGTCGGGCGCGGCAGGGGCAGCGGCCACGGCAAGACCTGCGGCCGCGGGCACAAGGGCGGCGGCTCGCGCAGCGGCTGGAAGCAGCGCGGATTCGCCGAGGGCGGACAGATGCCGCTGTTTCGGCGGCTGCCCAAGCGCGGCTTCAATAACGCTCAGTTCCGGACCGAGTATTACGTGGTCAACGTCGACGACCTGGAGAGTCGGTTCGAAGACGGGGCGGTGGTGACCGGCCAGTCGCTTCTGGAAGCGGGGCTGGTTCGCGACGTACAACGTGGGATCAAGATCCTCGGTGACGGGAAGCTGTCCAAGAAACTGACCGTCGAGGCGCATCGTTTCAGCAAGCAGGCGGTGGAGAAGATCGAGGCGGCCGGGGGAGAGGTCCGGACCGTATAGCGCAGCCGGAGGCGGGTCCTCCCAGGCAGGCGAAAGGCGTCATGTTCCGAACGTTCATCAACATCTTCAAGATCCCGGAGCTGCGCAACAAGGTGCTGTTCACCGTTGGGCTGCTGGCCATCTACCGGATCGGCTTTCACGTGCCGGTCCCCGGGGTGGACCAGGCCAAGATGACCGCGCGCATGTCAGGCGGCGGCGGTCTGGGGGACATCGCCGAGTACTTCCAGCTCTTCACCGGCGGCAACCTGCAGCAGTCCACGGTTTTCGGGCTGGGCATCATGCCCTATATCTCCGCGTCGATCATCTTCCAGTTGCTGGTGACGGTGGTGCCGGCCCTGGAGAAGCTGCAGAAGGAGGGCGAGTCCGGGCGCAAGAAGATCAACGAGTACACGCGCTACGCGACGGTGGGCCTGTGCCTGATCCAGGCGATGATCTGGATGAACTACCTGAACAGCGGCGGGCTGATCTACGCGGTGTTCCGCGAATCGCCGGTCTACTGGATCATGGGCCTGCTGGCCCTGACCACCGGGACGATCTTCCTGATGTGGCTGGGGGAGCAGATCGACGAGTACGGCATCGGCAGCGGCATCTCGCTGATTATCACGGCGGGCATTCTGGCCCAGATGCCCAACGCCTTCATCTACGTCATCAAGAACGCCAGCCTGAAGGTTGGCGGCGGCGGCAGCGGGGCGATGGACCCCTCCAAGATCCTGTTTCTGGTGCTGGCCTTCGTCGGGGTGGTGGCCGGGGCGATCCTGATCACGCAGGGGCAGCGGCGGATTCCCATCCAGCAGGCCAAGCAGACCCGGGGGCGGCGGGTGTACGGCGGCCAGCGGCAGTACCTGCCGCTACGGGTGAACCACGGCGGCGTCATGCCCATCATCTTCGCCAGCAGTCTGTTGATCTTTCCCGGGATGGTCTTCGACTGGCTGGGCAATTTGACCCAGTGGGGCTTCTGGGGGTTCCTGCGCAGCGCCATGTATCCCGGGCAATACCTGTACGTGCTGGCCTACGTGGGCATGGTCTACTTCTTCGCCTACTTCTGGACCACGGTGCAGTTCCAGCCCAAGGAGATGGCCAACAACCTGCGGGACTACGGCAGCTTCGTGCCCGGGGTGCGGCCCGGCAAGCGGACGGCCGACTATCTCGAGAGCGTGATGGGACGCATCACCTACGTCGGCGCCGCCTTCCTGTCGCTGATCGCGATCATCCCGACCATCGTGGCGGCCTGGTTGGATATTCCGTTTCTGGTCTCGGCGTTTCTGGGCGGCACGGGCCTGCTGATCGTGGTCAGTGTGACGCTCGATCTGGTGCAACGGATCGAGGCCAACCTGATCATGAGGAACTATCAGGGCTTCCTGGGCGACGAGGGCCGGATCAAGGGGGCGCGGTTCTGACGCGGTCCCCACCGGCGTGTGGGACGGCGAACCGGGGGGTGGGGGCCATGGGCGGCCGGTGCGATTCACGTAGCGGCGGTCCGACCGACGCCGGGCTCGAGAGTGAGCGGCAGGGCGGCAACGAATGAGGACGCAGCGTCAGCGCGGCATTGTTCTCAAGAGCCGTCGAGAGATCGAACTGATGCGGGCCGCAGGCGCCCTGGTCCACCGCGTCCTGGTCCGAATGGAGGAGTTGGCCCGACCGGGCGTGACCACCGCCGAGTTGAACGCGGTGGCCGAGAAGATGATCGCCGAGGCGGGGGCGAAGGCCCTGTTCAAGGGCGTGACCACCCCGCAGGCGCGGATTCCGTTTCCGGCGGCGCTATGCACCAGCGTCAATGAAGAGGTGGTGCACGGCGTGCCGTCCGATCGCGCGCTGGCGGCGGGCGACATCGTCAGCATCGACTGCGGCGTGCTGCTGAACGGATACTGCGGTGATTCGGCGGTCACGATCGCGGTCGGCGAGGTGTCGGCCCCGGTTCGTCATCTGATGCAGGTGACGCGGCGGGCGCTGGATCTGGCCATCGAGGAGATCAGGCCCGATCGCATGTGGAGTGGGGTGGCCGGGCGGCTCCAGCAGTACGTCGAGGGCGAAGGACTCTCGGTGGTTCGGGAGTTCGTCGGCCACGGCATCGGGCAGGAGATGCACGAGGAACCGAAGGTTCCGAACTTCGTGGACCGGCGTCAGAAGAGAGCTGACTTCAGGTTGGTCGAGGGCATGACCCTGGCCATCGAGCCGATGGTGACCATGGGCGGTCCGGAGGTCTGCTACGCCGGGAAGGAGTGCTGGGCCGTGTGCACCAAGGACGGGCGGCACGCCGCCCATTACGAGCACACGGTGGCGGTGACGGCCGAAGCGGCCGACGTCCTGACCAACGGACGGGTGTAAACAGCGGGAAGAGAGCCTTCGCGGTGCGCTGGGGCGCCGCGTGCGACGGGGAAGCGAAATGAAAGTGCGAAGCAGTGTCCGACGGATCTGCGAGAACTGCCAGATCGTCAAGCGCAGGGGCGTGGTGCGGGTGATCTGCACCAACAAGCGACACAAGCAGCGCCAAGGGTAAGGAGTCCGGCCGTGCCGCGTATTGCAGGTGTTGACATTCCGGCTGACAAGCGGGTGGTGACCTCGCTGACCTATATCTACGGCATCGGTCCGACGATCGCCCGTGACGTGCTGAAGGAGGCCCAGATCGACGGCCAGGTGAAGGCCAAAGACCTGACCGAGGACGAGGTCTCCCGGGTGGCCGGTATTCTGGACCGCAACTACCAGGTGGAGGGGCAGCTTCGGCGGGCCGTTCAGGCCAACATCGCCCGACTGCGGGACGTGGGCTGCTACCGCGGTCTGCGTCACCGCCGGGGGTTGCCGGTCCGCGGGCAACGCACCCGCTCGAACGCCCGGACGCGCAAGGGACCACGCAAGACGGTGGCCGGCAAGAAGGGCGTCAAGGAGATGCATCGTGGCTAAGAGAAGCGGTAAACGTCGCGTGCGCCGCAACGTCGCCCGGGGGGTCGCCCACATCAAGGCGACCTTCAACAACACCATGGTCACCATCACCGACCCGAACGGTGAGGTGTTGTGCTGGTCATCGGCGGGAACGGTCGGATTCAAGGGCACGCGGAAGAGCACGCCGTTCGCGGCTCAACGTGCGGGAGAACAGTGCGCCCGGGCGGCCAAGCGGCACGGCGTGGTCGAGGTGGAGGTTCGGGTGAAGGGGCCGGGTTCCGGACGGGAGTCGGCCATCACCGCGCTGGAAGCGGCGGGCTTGCGTATTCAGTCCATCGAGGACGTGACGCCTCTGCCGCACAACGGATGTCGGCCGGCCAAGAGACGCCGCGTGTAGGGATCGGTCGACGGCGGTCGTCGGAGTAAGCAAAGAGCCCGTTTGGGTGAAGGATTGAAGATGGCTCGTTACATTGGACCCGCCTGTCGCCTCTGTCGTCGGGAGGGGGTCAAGCTGATGCTCAAGGGCGTCCGTTGCGAGACGGCCAAGTGTCCCATGGAGCGGCAGTGGCGCAACATGCCGCCGGGGATGCACGCCTGGCGCAGGCGCAAGCCCAGCGACTACGGTCTGCGTCTGCGCGAGAAGCAGAAGGTCAAGCGTTACTACGGTGTCTTCGAGTCGCAGTTCCTGGTCTATTTCACCATGGCGGAGCGGGCTCGGGGCAACACCGGTGACGTACTGCTCAGCGTTCTGGAGCGTCGGCTGGACAACGTGGTCTGGAAGCTGGGTTTCGCCCCGTCGCACAAGTCGGCCCGGCAGGTGGTCGTGCATGGGCACATCCAGATTAACGGGCGGCGAGCCAACCGTCCGGGACGTCTGGTTCGTCAGGGTGACAAGGTGTCGGTGCGGTCCAGCGCAAAGAGCCAGAAGACCGTCCGGGCGGCGCTGGGCGAGGGCGGCGGGCCGCCCGTGCAGGACTGGCTGGAACTGGACGCGGAGCGGCTGGCGGGCACGGTGAAGGCGCTGCCCACCGCCGAGGACGTACAGATCCCCGTGGAAACGCAGCTCATCATCGAGGCGTGCAGCCGGTAATCGACCCGGGCCCTGGCGCGGACGATTGTCGGGCAAGGATCCGCAAGGAGGTCAACCTGATGCGAATCAGATGGCGAGGTCTGGAGCTACCGTCCCGGGTGGAATGCGACCAGAGTGTGTCCAACGACACCTACGGGCGGTTCATCGTGGAGCCGTTCGAGCGCGGATTCGGTACCACGGTCGGTAACTCGTTGCGGCGGCTCCTCCTGTCCAGCCTGGAGGGAGCGGCCATCACCACGGTGAAGATCGCCGAGGCGCCGCACGAGTTCACCACCATCCCCGGCGTCCTGGAGGACGTCACCGACATCATCCTGAACGTCAAGCAGATCGTGGTGCAGAGTGAGAGCGACGACGTCAAGACCATGCGCGTCTCTCGTTCGACGCCCGGTGAGGTGCTCGCCGGGGATATCGAGGCGGACGCGGCGCTCGAGATCGTCAACCCGGACCTGTTGATCTGTACGCTGACCACCGAGGCCTCGTTCACAATGGAGATGACCGTTCGCAAGGGCCGGGGCTACGCCACGGCCGAGGAGAACCGGCAGCCCGACCAGGAGATCGGGGTCATCCCGGTGGACTCGGTCTTCTCCCCGGTGCTGCGGGTTCGCTACCGAACGGAGGACACGCGGGTCGGGCAGCGGACGAACTACGACCGGCTGGTGCTGGAGGTCTGGACCCGGGGCGCCGTCATGCCGGAGGACGCGGTGGTCGAGGCGGCCAAGATTCTGCGCAAGCACCTCAACCCGTTCGTGATGTACCACGAGCTGGGTGAGGAGGTGACCACGGCGGCGCCCCCGGCTCCCGAGCCGGTTGCCCCGGCCGTGGACAGCGAGTTGCAGCGCAAGTGGAGCTTGCCGATCTCAGTGCTGAGCCTCAGCGTGCGAGCGACCAACTGCCTGGAGTCGGCCCGCATCACCACGCTGGGGGCCCTGGCTTCCAAGACCGAAGCGGACCTGCTGCGGGTCCGCAGTTTCGGGAAGACATCGCTGCGCGAGGTGCGCCGCAAACTGACGGAGCAGGGCCTGTCCCTGGGAATGAGCCCGGGGGGGCAGCCCTCACTGGAGATACCGCCGGCGGGGCCGCCGTCGTCGCCGCAGCCGCCGGCGCCGTCCGACAATGTGTCGATCCCTGTGGAGCAGAACTAGAGGGAACGCTGCTGAACGAAGCGCAGAAACGGTAACCACAAGATCATGCGACACCGAATCACCCAACGCAAGCTGAACCGGACGTCGTCCCACCGCCGGGCGATGCAACGCAACCTGGCCCAGAGCCTCTTCGAGCACGGTCAGGTCCGCACCACGCTCCCGAAAGCCAAGGACCTGCGTCCCTTCGCGGAACGTCTGGTCACCCTGGCCAAGAAAGCGCAGACCGGCAGCCTCACGGCCCGGCGGCAGATTCACAAGCTGCTCAGCGACCGATCGCTGGTGCCGGCCGACCATCGCGAGGCCTACGAGGGCATGTCCAACGTCAAGCGGGCCAAGGTCCTGCGCGGTGCGGGTGGACGCCGGTACCGGACCGGAGAGGCCAAAGGCAAACTGGCCTTTACCGGCGAGTCGATCATCCACCGCCTGATCAACACGGTCGCCCCGAAATACGAAGACCGCGACGGCGGCTACACGCGGATCATTCGTCTGCCGAACCGACGCATCGGCGATCACAGTGAGCTGGCGATCATCCAGCTGGTCGGCGACGAGACCGGTCCCGGGAGCGTGACTCGGCCTCGCAGGACGGCTCGTAAGACGCGGACGGACAGTCGCTACGCGGCCGCCGTCAAGGCCAGCCACGGAGGCCGGCAGAAGAAGGCCACTTCCGAGGGCGCTCCGGAGGAATCGGCTGAGCCGGGCGAAGCCCAGGCATCCGGAGAATCGGGCGAGCCAAGCGAAAGCGACGGGGGCGAGGACACTGCCGGGTCCTGAGCTCGGGCCACGGTAAGCCCGCCATAGCGGATGGACTCCTTACCTCATTTCCGACGGGCGCGGCGTCGGAGCCACGAGAGGGGCCTGACTCCGCGGAGGATCGTCGGATGCCAGCCGATCCCGATTGCATCTTCTGCAAGATTGCCGCCGGGCAGATCCCCGCACGGGTCGTGATGCAGGGGCCGGCGTGGATGGCCTTCCTTGACGTGGCCCCCCTATCGGAGGGGCACGTGCTGGTGATCCCCAAGGATCATTACGTTCGGTTGCATGAACTCCCGGCCGAAGTCGCCGCCGATATGTGTGCCCATCTCCCGTCCCTGGGGCGTGCGGTCCTGGAAGCGACCGGAGCGGCGGGCTACAACATCCTACAGAACAACGGTCGTGCGGCGGGACAGGAAGTCCAGCACGTTCATTTTCACGTCATACCCCGGCAGGAGGGCGACGGGTTAGGGTATCGCTGGCATCCCAAGAGCTACGCGGAGGGCAGGGCGGAGCAGTTGCACGCCCGTCTGACCGAGTTGTTGGGCACCTGACCGGACCCGCCCGCACCGGGCGCCGATACAGGGCGGTGGCCATGGCGCGGGCGCCCCGCTGGTGATGCGAAGCCAAGGGTTTGCCCTGGTTGCCATCGGCGGTTAGAATCTCCCTTTCATCGAGAGCTTGGATCGGCCCCGACTCGGATGCGGGCGCGGCAGACCGTGGTGGGGCCAGGTACGCTTATGAGTTGGTTGACACTGTCTAGAGTGTTGGTGGGGCTGTACATCTTCGTTTTCTCGATGGTGTGCATCTACGGCCTGCACCGCTATCAGCTCGTCTACTTGTATTACAGGTACCGCAAGGGTCGGCCGCGGATCACTCGGCGTTTCAAGTGTCTGCCGCGCGTGACCGTCCAGCTCCCCATGTACAACGAGCGCTACGTGGCCCGGCGGATCATCGAGCTGGCCTGCCAGATCGACTACCCGCGCGACCTTCTGCAGATCCAGGTGCTGGACGACTCGACCGACGACACGACCGAAGTGGCCCGAGAAGCGGTCGAGCACATGCGCCGGGCGGGGCACGACGTCGTCTATCTGCATCGCGACAACCGGGCGGGTTACAAGGCCGGCGCCCTCGAGGAAGGGCTCAAGACGGCCACCGGCGAGTTTGTGTGCATTTTCGACGCCGACTTCCTGCCGCCGCCCGAGATCATCCGCCAGACGATCGATTACTTCACGGACGAGCACGTGGGAATGGTGCAGGCCCGGTGGGAGCATCTCAACCGGGACCACTCGTTGCTGACCAAAACTCAGGCGGTCCTGCTGGACGGCCATTTCGTGATCGAGCACGGGGCCCGCAGCCGCTCCGGGCGCTTCATGAGCTTCAACGGGACCGCGGGAATCTGGCGGATCTCCTGCATCCGGGACGCCGGCGGCTGGCAGCACGACACGCTGACCGAGGACCTGGATCTGTCCTATCGTGCCCAGCTTCGGGGGTGGCGGTTCCTGTTCCTGCCGGACCTCAGCTCCTCGGCCGAGCTGCCCCCGGAGATGGAGGCCTTCAAGGCTCAGCAATACCGCTGGGCCAAGGGTGGAGCCCAGACCTGCCGCAAGCTGCTGCCGCGGATTCTGCGCTCGCGCCTGCCGCTGAAAATCAAATGGGAAGCCTTCTTCCACCTGACCAGTTGCACGGTCTACCTGTACATGGTTGTGCTGACCCTGCTGCTGTTTCCGGTGCTGTACATGAGCGTCGGGGTTCCGAAGCACACGACCCTGGCCGGCGCGTTGCTCGACCTATCGCTGTTCCTGGTGGCCACCTGCAGCGCCAGCAGCTTCTACGCCGCCAGCCAGCGCGAGCTGTTCCGCACCTGGTTCGAGAGCGTCAAGTACCTGCCTTTCCTGATGGCTCTGGGTGTGGGCATCTCGCTCAACAACGCCCGGGCGGCGCTGTCGGGGTTCTCCGGCAAGGCCAGCGAGTTCGTCCGGACGCCGAAGTTCGGGGTGCTGCGTTCCAACGACCAGGGCTGGAAGCGCCGCCAGGCCTACCGCAAGAAGCGGCCCCTCCGCCTGCAACCGTGCATCGAGGTGGGCATGGGCGTCTACCTGGGGGCCTGCGTGGTCCTCTGCGTGGAGTCCCATTCGATATCGATCGGCCTGCCGTTCCTGGCACTCTTCAGCGTCGGATACCTCTACGTCGGTGTGACGTCGCTGCTGGCCGAGTGGCTTCGCCGGACCACCGGCGCCGCGGAGCAGACGACCGAGAATCCCGCCAACGCTGACCCCGAGATCCCCCTGGTCAGCACCGAGCCGGTTCGCAGCACTCGAGAATGATTCAATCGCCCCGCCCGCGGTCGGACTGCGGTACCGTTTCGTGTCGGGCACTGACCTGCGACGATTGGCCGGCCATCGTTGAGCTGTTCGGACCCAACGGCGCCTGTGGGGGGTGCTGGTGCATGTACTGGCGTCGTCCGCGTGGCGGTCAGCTCTGGGAGCAGAAGAAGGGTCGGCCCAATCGCGACGCCTTTCGTCGTCTGGTCAAGGCGGGGCGGGTGCACGGGGCGCTGGCCTTCGCCGGTCGGACGCCGGTCGGATGGTGCTGCGTGGGGCCTCGCGGCGACTTCCCGCGCCTGGAACGCACCAGAGCCCTGGTCACCGAGTGGGATGAGCGGACCTGGGCGATCGTGTGTCTGTTCATCAAGTTAAGGTGGCGGGGCGGCGGCGTGGCCACCAGGCTGGTGGGGCAGGCCGTCGAGGTGGCCCGCTCGCTCGGGGCCGGGCGGATCGAGGCCTATCCGGTCGCCCCCAAGTCCGAGAAGCCCATACCGGCCGCCTTCGCCTGGACCGGCGTGCCGGCGATCTTCGAATCCTGCGGTTTCCGAGTCCTTCCCCGCGCAGGATTCTCGCGCCAGGTCCACGTTCTCGATCTGTAACGCCGTCCGGGCGGATTGAGGCTGTCCCACAGGGCCGTGTGTTGCGCCGTACTACCTCTGGACGGGTCGATCCACCGCGGCCAACACCTCTGCCGCGGATCGAGTGACGAACCGCTGGCACGTCGGCAGGTCGCAACGATCGAGCGTGGCTGCGCCGGCGGCGTGGAAACGGGTCAAGGCGGCGACGCCGCCGTCAACGCTTCTGCCACCCTCGAACGTCGCCTGTGACAGCCAGGCCGATACGGCTGCGGCGGCGAATGCGGGATAACTCAACACCACGGCAAACGCCGGTCCTCCGGCCTCGAGTTCGGCCAGCATCAGCTTCGCGGGGCAGGGCAGGGGGTCCGCTTCGGCCCGGCGGGTCAATGCAACGTAGTCCGCCCGGGCTCCCGGTTCGTCGTCGAAGGTGAACAGCAACCCCTCCTCGCGGTCCAGGTGCTCGGCCTGCATTCCCTGCAGCTCGATTCTGCCGGCCTCGTCGGCTCGGTGAACCCGGTAGACCGTGCCGCCGGCGTGCAGCGGCGATGAAAGGAGGATACCGATCTCCTCGGCGGTGTAGCCCACCGAGACGTGGTCGCCGAAATCGTAGACCAACAAACCGACGTAGTCCTGCGGACGGTGCAGCGGGGGCAGCTTCACGGCGGGCGCTCCGGAACGATGCCGGGGCGCCATGCTAGTGGAGGCGCGGTTGTGGATCAATTGCGTTCGGTTTCGCTGTGGGCGGGCAAGCGGTTCGCTCAGTCACCGGCTCTGCCGGCGAGGCAACAGGCGCAGGTGCCGAAGACGTGCTTTGACCTGGCCGGCGGGCCGTCGCCGCCGTCATACCATTTCGCTCGCGTGTTCCGCTGGGCCGCCGTCGCGGACCTGGCCTGGTCCAGGTCGCCTCCGATGTTGTCGACCAGCACGCGCAGGGCGTCCTGGTATCCGATGGGGAATACTTCGGCGTGCAGTGGCGAACGGGCGAAATACTGGTCGCCCAGCATCTGCCGCAGGTTGGCCGTGATGTCCATGACGCCGTGCACGTCGGCGGTGTGGTACAGGCCCAGCAGGTGCCCGACCTCGTGACTGGTCACGTTGGCCAGGGCATGGGCGATCTCCTCCGCCGTGGGATTCAGCACGGCGAAGGCCGCGAAGGTATCGACGAAGACGATGGCTTCCTGGCTGGCCAGCGTGTTGTATTCGTCGATGTTTTCGGCCACCCCGAGCAGCGCGGCATCGTACGTGCCGAAGTGGACGGAGGTGTAGGGCTCCGGCGGCGGTGGGCCGTTGCGCGAGGAGCGGAAGTCCACGTTGAGGCCGGTGTAGTCTTCGCGGACGTAGGACACGAGTAACTCGATGATCTCTTCGTCCTTGCCGGCGTAGGCTGTGTCGATGGCCGATGCGTCGAAGGTCGGTACGTCCACGGGCGGCCGAGAGCCGATGACCACGTCCGGCGCGCCGTCGAAGTTCAGGTAGACCCGTTGCGTTTTCAACGGCTGGTCCACGGCCCCCTCGGTCAACAGGGCCTCCAGCGTGTAGGCGCCGGCCGACGGTGCCGCCGGGCTGGCGCTCACGGCCACGTAGAGGTGCTCGCTGTCGTGCAGGATGCGGACGTCGGCCCAGGGGTCGATCAGCCCCATGCTGCGACTTCGGTCGTCGTTGGCCACCAGGACGTTCTCGCCCTGGTCCAGGACCGCAATCGCGGCGTCGAGTGAGGCATCGGCCGTCACTTCGACGTGCAGGTGGTCACCGGTGAACACCGGTCCGACGTCGTAGACGTCCACCTGTTCGGCTGAATAGACCGTGCCTGAGATGACCGCCATCGCGCCGGGCTCGATCGGCCAGGTGTCGTTGTTGGCGGACGGTTCGATTCGGGCCTGCGGGCCGCCCGACTGTGCATCGTCGTCGACCGGCGTGACCCCGCCGGCGTCACTCGTCGCCGCCGAGGCCGATCGAGGCACGCCGCACCCTGCGACTTGCGTGCTCAGTGCCAGTGCGCACAGCGCGCACAATGCGCCCATCCAGGCGCGCTCCACCCCTGCGCTGCCCATCGGATCCCCCCGTGTGTTCGGCTCAGGTGCTCAGCGCGACGTGCTGTGCAGGGACATCGGTCACCGGACGTCGCGGCCCGGACGGGACCGTTGCGAATTCCCCTTCGTCCCGATGGCTGCCGTCGTTGTTGTCCCCCCGCGGTGTTTTCGCCTACAGTCGGCACTCGTGGGCCGACTTCGGCACAGGCGTCGCTTTTCACCGTCTCCTGGTGTGACCGATGCGCGGCCACACGTTCAGAAAAAACATGCAATACAACTAAGGTTGATGGCAAGGAATAGCCGACAAACTTCCTCTACCCTACCGGCTTTTCTCAGAGTGACATGGCGCGGCACTGTCTTATCGGTCGAGCTTCGGTCGGATTGGGCGCAGAAGCGAGCCGGGGGACGGCCGTGATCGGCGGATGCGCCGGGATTCGCGGCCGTCGCAGGCGGTTGATCGCCGATAACACCGCACCTACAATCCGGCGATGTACCTGCCATGCGGACTCACAACGCGCCGGCACCGGAATCGCACGGCGCTATCGGGCGTTGTCCTGATCCTCGCCGCTGTCGTCCCGCCTCCCGCGGTCGGCCAGGACGCGCCGTCCTCGCAGCCGTCTGCGACTCAGCCGGCGGCGACTACCGGGCCCGCCACGACTCAGCCGGCACCCACTTCGGCGCCCGCCACGACGCTCCAGGCGGCGGCCGAGCAATGGGTCCAGGGTGAGTACGAGCAGGCGTCCGAGCAGTATCGGGCCCTGCTGTCCGACCCGCAGACCGCCGTGGAGGCGGCCGTCGGGCTGGCCCGATGCGCTCTGCTGACGGGGTCCTACGCAGAAGGTCTGGGTGACCTCGACGCCCTCGCCGAACAGGGCGAAAGCGTGCCGGCCTGGCACACCGTCCGGGCGGAGTTGCTCGTCCGTCTGGGCAGCCACGGCGAGGCCATCCGGCACCTGCGCCGGGCGCTGGAACTCGACGCCCAGCATCACCGGGCCCGTTATCTGCTGGGGCATTGGCTGGAGCTGACCGGCCGGCGCGACGAGGCCATCGAGACCTACTCCTTCTTCGACCGCCTGTTCCTGCACCGGATGCCCACCACGGCCGACGGGCTCACCGAGGCCGCTAAAGGCTTCTATCGCTACAGCGTGCTGACTCGGCACCCGGAACTCAGCCGGCGAACGATCCACGTTCTGCAAGAGTATCTGCAGGCGGCTTATGAACGTCTGGATCGCAACTGGTGGCCGGCGCGGATCGCCGCGGCCGATCTGCTTCGCTCGAAGGGCAACCTCGAACAGGCGGGCGAGGACTACCAGGGCGCACTGCGAATCAACAGCCGACTGCCCGACGCCCACGTCGGCCTGGGTCTGATCGCTCTGGAGGGCTGGCAGTTCGAGGAGGTCGAGCGTCGGGTGGAGGCGGCGCTGGCCGTGGACCCGAACTGCGCTGCGGCCCACAACCTGGCCGCCCGGTCCAAGATTCTCGAGCGCCGGTACGACGAGGCCGTCGAGGCGTGCGAGCGCGTGCTGGAGGTGAACCCGCGAGACATCGAGGCGCTGTCCCTGGCGGCCGCGGCGTGTCGTTGCAAGTACGATCCGGGCGGTGCGCAGCGCTACCGGGACCGCGTCCTGGAGATCAACCCGCGCAGTGCCCTGCTGTACCAGATACTGGGCGATGCCCTGTCCGGCCTGCGCCAATACGCCGACTCGGAGGCCGCCTACCTCGAGGCCATCGAATACGATCCGACCGACTCCAATCCACAGACCGAACTGGGCATGATGTACATGCAATGGGGTCGGGAGGACCGGGCGCGGGAAGTCCTCGACAAATCCTGGAAGCTCGACGAATTTAACACCAGAACGAATAATACGATTCATCTCCTTGAGAGAATCAAGGGCTTCAAACGCGCGGAGACCGAGCATTTCACAGTTCTCTATGACGAGGAACTGGACTGGCCGATCGAACCGTACGTGGTTGCGGTGCTGGAGGAGATCTATGGTGACATCTGCGCCGACTACGAGACGAATCTCCTGCAGAAAGCGATCATCGAGATCTTCCCGACGCATCGCGACTTCGGCGTGCGCATCACCGGAAAGCCGTGGATTCACACGGTCGGCGCCTGCACGGGGTGGGTCATCGCTCTGGACTCGCCGCGGCCGCACCCGCAGACCATGGGGCCCTATCACTACGCCCGCGTGCTGCGCCACGAGTTCATCCACACGGTCACGCTGGCGTTGACCCACAACCGTATCGCCCACTGGTTTACCGAGGGCCTGGCCGTTTCCGGTGAGGACGCCCCTCGCGGTCTTGCCTGGCGTGAGCTGTTGGCCGATGCGATCCGCCGGGACCGGCTTTTCAGCCTGGAGTCGGTGGATTGGGGGTTCATTCGGCCGCAGCGGCCGACCGACCGCCAGATGGCCTACGCCCAGAGCGAATGGATGGTGGAGTACATCGTGCACCGGTACGGGTACGACGCCCTGGGGCGCATGCTGCGGGCGTTCGCCTCCGGGAAGCCGCAGGCCGAGGTGTTCCGGGAGGCGCTGGGCGTGGAGACGCAGGTGTTCGACGCTGAGTTCGCCGCCTGGGCTCGCCAGCAGGCCGAGCCGTGGGGCTTTGATCTGACGCCACCGGAGAACGTCGTCGAGTTGCGGGCCGAGGCGGCCGACGATCCGGAGAACGCCGCT
Source organism: Phycisphaerae bacterium (assembly GCA_035528995.1). Classification (GTDB taxonomy): domain Bacteria; phylum Planctomycetota; class Phycisphaerae; order UBA1845; family UBA1845; genus DATKXO01. The sequence continues at coordinate 21,159 of DATKXO010000351.1, forward strand.
GTGCTCGGCCGGCTGGCCAAGGCCGAGTTCGACGATGGCAATCTTGAGCATGCTCTCGAGGCGGCCCGCAAGACGCTCGATCTGGACGAACGGGAGCTGAACGCCCTGACCGTCTTCGTGAGCGTGTTGGCCAAACTCAGCGAGGAAGCCCGCACGCCCGAGGAGCGGAGCAAGTTGGACGATGAGATGCTGCCGCCGCTGCATCGTCTGGCCGAGGTCGCGCCGGAGGACTGGACCGCTCCGGGACTGCTGGCCGACATCGTCCTGCGGCGGCAGGAGTACGATGAGGCCGTCCCCTGGCTCGAGCGGTTGAAGCGCGTCTGCCCTTTGAGCCCGGCCAGCTATCGGGGTCTGGCCGGCATCTACCTTCGGCGGGGCCAGGCGGAAGCGGCTCTACCGGAACTGCTGGAGCTGGCCCGCCTGGACGAGCACGACCCGCAGGTGCCGGGCAACATCGCGGCGATCATGGCCGGCCAGGACCGCCTCGGCGAAGCCCGCTACTGGTACATGCAGTCGATCTACATCGACCCTTACGAGCCCAAGACGCACCGCAAGCTGGCCGAGACGTTGATGCGGACCGGTGAGACCGAGGCCGCGGTGAATGAGTACGAGATGCTCTGCCGCATGGAGCCGGGCCAGGCTCAGAACTTCGCCGACGTCGCGTTCGCCTATCACAAGCTCGGCGATGGCGAGAACGCCCGCCGTCGCGCGGAGAAAGCCGTCGAACTGGACCCCACCTCCCCGGCCGGGGCTTTGCTCGACGAAGACGCGCAGTAGCGGATTCGACAGATCCTCCTCCGCAGGCTCTACGTTGACGAGAAGGGACGCTACGACGGGGCGTGCAACAAGCCGGCGGCCTCGGCAATCCTGGCTTCGATATCCTCGCGCTGTTGCAGGCGGAGTCGGCGGAGCTCCTCCCACTCCGGGCGGGCGTCGTCCAGGTCCAGGGCCCGCTGGAGGTGTTTGACGGCGTTGCCCAGCATTACGGCGTTCCGGGATTCGCGGGCGGCATCCAGCAGGGCGGCACCGAGATCGGCGTGCGCTTCGGGGCTCTGCGGATACAGCTCGACGATTCGCTGGGCCGGGCTGACGGCCAGCTTGCGATAGCGACGTTCGCCGGTCAGGTCGAAGAATCGCCGGCACATCCGCAGCTTCTGGCGGTGCAGTGACGTGCTGCAGGGGTCGTGTGTAATAGCTTCGTCGATTAGCTCCAACGCCCGGGTGATGGCGGCCTCTCTGTCGGCGGCGACTTCGGCATGTCCGACCAGCCAGGCGGCGCACTCGGCCGGTGGCGTCGGATCGGATTGGTCGATGCTCTCGGCGAAGTCATAGGCGATATACGCGGGATGCGCGTAGTAGTCCTGGCCCGGAATTACCTGGCGGCCTGCCCGGCGGGCGCTCGCGAGGGAAGTGCCGGCCAGGCTGACCGGGGCGACGTTCCAGGCGACATGAGCGAGCAACACCACGACGGCGCCGCCGACGAGCCACCATCGCGTCATGCCACCGGCGGCGGCCCGAGCGGCATCGGCAGCCGGCTCAGCGCGTCTTTTTGATACCGCCGGTTCCGGCGTGCCGGCGGAGCGCGAAGCGATCGGAATCGCCAGCAGGGCGAAGAAGGTCGTCGCTGCTCCGGGCACGAACGCTGCGAAGTTGATCGTGTCCTGCAGCACGAACGCCAGCAGGCACAGATTCACGCCGACCGCCAGCCGGGGCAGCCCGTCAGTGCGGAACGCGCCCAGTATGTTGGACTCCACCGACAGAAGAGCGAACGCCACCATCCACACGAACAGCGGGAGGACCGTGACAACGATCAGGTAGTCGACGTTCGTGCTGCCGAGCAGGAACAGCCGCAGGAAAAAGACCCCGCCGCCGACGGCCAGGGCCCATCGCAACGGGCTGCCCGGCCGTTCGGTCGGATCATCGGCGTAGGGCTTGGACGGCCGGGTCAGTGCGATCGAGCCGCCGACGAGCATGACGACCATCCCGGCCAGTCCGATCACTCCCCACTCGGTCGCGGCCGACACCAGGAAGTTGTGCGGGTTCGTCACCTCCTCGGGGCTGGCGATGGTCTTGTACTGCAGATAATGGCGCCCGAAGTTCTCCCGGCCGACGCCCGTGGTCCACGTGTCGGCAAACAGCCGGGCCGACGCGGTCCAGTACTGCCAGCGAAAGTTGAGCGACGCGCCCGGCAGTTTGTCCTGTTGCAGCCCTTGTCCGATTGTCGCGATCGCCCCGCCAATGATGATCGACCAGGCAAAGAGGAGCGTCATGGTACGTTTACGCTCGATCCACGAGGAGGCCGCGACGCGGATGATCCATACGACTACGGCGGCGGCTCCGGCAAACAAGGCCCCACGGCTGTGCGTCAGCGCGGCGGCGGCCAGGATGGCAGCCCCCACGAGTCCGACCAAGACGGCAGACGGCCGGCGCAACCGCAGCGGCGCCGACCGCCAGCGGCTCCAGGCCACGGCGAGCGCGGCCAGTCCGGTCAGGACCAGGTATGCGCCGGCGACGTTGCTGTGGGCCAGGTACCCGGTGGCTTCGCGCCCGTGCATGCGGCGTTCGTAGAGGGCGACGTGGGACGAGTCGAGGTCGATGTCCTGAGCCGCCCAGAACTCCTCCTTCTGCTCCTCGTACAGCTCCTCGGTCGCCGGGTAGGTGTAGACGATCTGGTTGAAGCACTCGTAGGCCTGCACGGCGGCCGACGCGACGATCACCGCCAGCGCCAGCCGAACGTGCCAACGCTCGCGCAGCAGTTGGGCCAGCACGATCGTCAGCAAGGGCAGCATCAGCCAATCGACGGTGCCGTTGACGGCCAGCCGCTTGTTGCCGGCCACGCAACAGGAAGCGATGCCGGCCACCAGCACGAGAACGGCGCCCCACTCGATCCCGCAGCGGCGGTAGGGGCGTGCCGGCCCCAACGCCCGGGCCACGAGCCATCCCGTGGCGGCCAGCAGAATCACGGCGTCGAGGATCAGCGTGGTGGCCGGGGCGGGGTCCGAAATCGCCGTCAGCCCGGCCGAAATGCTCGACCGCGACGAGCTATAGCTTTCCGGGATCAGTGGTCGAAGGGCGACGACCAGCAGGATCAGGTACAGACAGCAGGATTCGATCGCTCGTGTCACGTTGTTGGCACTGAATGTCCCAGCGCGTTCAGCACGGTATCGGCGGCCCCTTCGCCGCTGCGGACGCAGTCGGGGATGCCCACGCCGCCGAAGGCGTTCCCCGCGACCCCGACCGGCGGCAGACGGCTCAGCCGGTCCGTGATCCGGGCCACGTGATCGAGATGGCCGACCGCGTACTGGGGCATGGACTGCGGCCAGCGGTTCAGCACGGTGAAGGCGGGTTCGCCGCGAATGCTCAGCAGGTCGGTCAGCTCGGCGGTGGCAGTCCGGCGAAGCTCGTCGTCGTCCAGGGCGTAAATGTCCTCGTTGAGCGCCCCGCCGATGAAGGCCCGCAGCAGGGCCATGCCTTCCGGCGCCCGCCCGGCGAATTTCACGTGGCTGAACGTCGAGGCGATGATCGTGCGCCGCTCGATGTGCGGCACCACAAAGCCGAACCCGTTCAGCGGATGGCCGATCTGCTCCCGCCGGTAGGCCAGGTTCAGGGTGGCCGACGATGCGTAACGGATGCACCCGAACATGGCGGACAGGTCCGCGGCCAGATCGGCCGTCATCTGTGCCAGCGAATAGGCCGGGGCGGCCAGGATGACGCCGTCGGCGCTGATCGGCTCACGATCGGCCACGTGCACGGACCAGGGTCGGCCGTGGTCGTTTCGGCTCAACCGCGTCACCTGATGGCCCGTGCGCACGGCGTCAGCCCCGATCCGGGCGACGATCGCGTTGACCAGCGTGTCCATGCCGTCGGCCAGGGTGACGAACATGCTGTAGCGTGCACCGGCTTCGGTCCGGCCGGCCTTGGCCCGCATCTTCCCGGCCACGCGCATGGCCCTGATCAGGCTGCGGTACTTCCGTTCCATCTCCAGGAAGCGCGGCATCGTGGCCTGCAAGGAGAGGTTGACCGGGTCGGCGGTGTAGATGCCGCTCACCAGCGGCTGGGCGGCTCGTTCCAGAGCTTCGCGACCGAGCCGGCGGGTGACGAACGAGGCCAGCGACTCGTCGTCGTCGAGGTTGCCCCGCGGCAGCAGCAGGTCCAGGGCCATCCGCATCTTGCCGCGCAGACTGAACAGCCCGGAGAAGACGAACGGCCACATCTTCGTCGGGGCCAGCATCAGGAACCCGTCGGGCAGGGCGTACATCCTGCCGCGGCGGATGATGAAGGTCAGGCGGTGCTGGTCGTTGGTCCGGATGATCGAGTCGGACAGACCCAACCGGCGACAGAGGGCCAGCCCCCAGGGCTTCTCGGTGATGAACGAGTCAGGCCCGGCTTCGAGCAGGAATCCGTCGCGGCGCGTGGTGCGGATGCTCCCGCCGGGTGTGTCGCCGGCCTCCAGGACCACCACTTCGAGCGGCAGGTTCTCCTCGCCACGTCGTTCAATCAGGCGATGCGCCGCGGCCAGGCCGGAGACACCGCCACCGATGACCACAATGCGGATTGGATCGGCTGGACGATTCACTTGCCGGCCGCCTGCTGGTTCCGTGCGCACCGCTCGGCGATCAGTTCGACGAACATACGGATGAACGCGGGGTGGGTCCCGACGGTCTTGGCTCGAGTCACGGCCATCCCGACCGCCTTCGCGGCCTGACGGGCTTCGATGTCCAGGTCGTAGAGCACCTCGACGTGATCGCAGACGAAGCCGATCGGCACCAGAACCGCGGCCGTCTCGCCCACCCGGGCAAACCCGGTCAATGCGCCGCAAATGTCCGGTTCGAGCCAGGGGTCGCGCGGATTGCCGGTGCGCGATTGGTAGGCAACCGACCAGCGCGATCGACCCAGCGCCTCCATCACCCGCTTGGCGCCCTCGCCCACCTGCTGCACGTACGTGTCCGCGCCGTCCATGTCCAGCGGGATGCTGTGGGCCGTGAAAACGATGCGGGCGTGTTCGCGCCGATCGCCCGGTAGTCCGTCGAGTGCTTCCCGCACGTGATCGACGACGGCCTGGATGAACAGCGGATGGTCGTGCCAGCCGTCGAGGAAATCGACCTGCGGTGCTTCCGGACCGACGGCCCGGCGAGCCTCGGCGACCTCCCGCTGGTACTGCTGCCAGCTCGAGTCACATTGCTGCACGGCCAGAATCACGCCGATCGCCCGGCGGATGCCGCTGTCGGCCATCTCGCGCAGCGTGTCGGCCAGCCGGGGCCGCCAGTATCGCATGCCGACGTACACCGGCAGGGGGGTTCCCGCGTCGGCCAGCTCCGCGCCCAGCCGGTCGGCCTGGGCGAAGGTCAGCTCGTTGATGGGCGATTTGCCGCCGATGAGCCGGTAGTGCTCCACCACCTCCTCGATGCGCTGCGGCGGGACGGGCTTCCCGCGGAGGATGTTGTCCAGGAACGGGCGCACCTCGTCCGGGGACTCGGGCCCGCCGTAGGTCATCATCAGCACGGCATCGTAGGACGGCTCGGGCATCGGCGCTCCTTGAATCGGCCCAGGGGTTCGAATTCGCGCCGACTTCGGCGCTGGAGTGCGTAGGCTATCGGCTGCGCTGCACGGCATCAAGCCGAGGGCCAGCCCGGGTCACGCGACGGCGAACGTCCAAAGGTCCGCGCCGGTGTCGGGAGCCCGCGTCAAGCAGAAGCGCCCCCTGAAGACCCGCCCGGCGAGCTCGAACAGCCAGCGCTGTCCTCCGGTTTCGAGCAGGCGCAGCTCACCGCCGTCGAACTGCGTGACCGACCCGCGCTCGCCGCTGATCGGTCCTTCGTAGTCCAGGTACCTCTTGCGATGGTCGAAGATCCTGACCGCCGCCAGCGGCAGCGCGTCGGGGCCGTGGGGTTCCGCGGACAATTGCCAGGACGCCAGGGTATCGTCCTGTTCCAGAAGCAAATCCCAGTGCTCGCCGCCGGGCAACTTGTGGTGTAGGATGGCGTATCGTCGAACAGCCATGATCTGCAGCCGGGCGCGGCCTGCGGACAAGGCCGGGCGCCAGTCACCTTTCTGTTGTCGAGGAGCTGCGATGAACGGCGCGCGATCGGATCGATGGAATCGATTTCACTGGGGCCATTGTCTCGCGGTTGCGGCCGGTGCCGTCGTTCTGGCCGGATGCGCTGCCGAGCCGGATTGTCGCGAGCTGCGCCTGGCGGGTCAACGGGCCATGATCCGCGGCGAGTACGGCGCGGCCCGGGGCCTGTTCCTCGAAGTGCACCAGCAAGTGCCGGAGGACGCCATCAACCTGCACGACCTGGGCGACTGCTGCCAGTACTTCGCCCGCGAGCAGTTCTTCCGGCAGAACACGGCGGCCGCTCTGCGCGAGGTGGACGCGGCCATCGAGTACTATCAACGCTCGGTCAACGCCCATCCCGGTCTACAGGCCGCCCTGGTGGGCAAGAACATCGCCCTGGAACTGAAGGGCCAGTTCGAGGAGGCCCTGGCCGTGGCGGAGTGGGCGGCCGAGTTCGTCGGACCGGCTGCCAAACAGCAGATCTTCCTGGCCCGGGAGATGGAGGAGCGGGGCGACCTGGACGCGGCCCGGCTCCGGTTGTTGCAGGCGGTGGCCATGGAGCCCGGTAACGCGGCGGCCCACGAGGAGCTCGGATTCTTCTACCGGCGGATCGATGAACACAGCCTGGCACTGCGACACCTGACCCGGGCGAACCGGCTTGATCCGACCCGGCCGCGAGCCGCCGCCGCACTTCGCGAACTCGGCGCCCCGGTGCGGCCGCCGCAGCCCAGGCAGTGATCCAACCGCATGTGCGGCATCGCCGGGATCATTGGCTTCGCGGATCAGCCTGTCGAGGAGGGTGCCCTCCAGGCGGCCTGTGCCGCCATGCGCCATCGAGGCCCGGACGATTCGGGCGTCTGGCTGGGACGGGCAGGGGGGCGGCCGGCCGGCCTGGCGGCCGTGCGACTGGCGGTGCAGGATCCCACGCCTGCCGGACACCAGCCCATGACCCGGGACGACGGTCGGTACGTCCTGGTCTTCAACGGCGAGGTCTACAACTTCCCGCAACTGCGTCGCGAGCTGGCTCAGTTTGGCGAGCGGTTTGACAGCCGCTGTGACACGGAGGTGGTCCTGGCCGCCTGCATGCGATGGGGGCCGGACGCCCTGAAGCGCTTCAACGGCATGTGGGCCCTGGCGTTCCTGGACACGCAGACCGGCAGCGGATTCCTGGCTCGCGACCGGTTCGGCATCAAACCGCTGCTCTACACGCCCGGCGCCGGGCGGTGCTGTTTCGCGAGCGAGATGCGAACACTGCGAGCGTTCGTCGACGGTTCGGCCAAGATCGACGATGAGGCTCTGTTGCACTACCTGCGGCTCGGCTACATCGCTCATCCGCAAACGATCTACGCCGACGTCCGTCGTCTACCGCCGGGTTGTTGGCTGCCGTTCAGTCGTGACGGGATTGGGGAAGCGAAGCGCTACTACGAGGTGCCCCCACCCGGCGCGGCGGATGAGGCGGGCGACTACGTCGCCGTCTGCGCCCGTACGCGCGACCTGATCTTCCGGGCCACCGCCGACCGGAGGCTGGCCGACGTGCCGGTCGGTGCGTTCCTCTCGGGCGGCCTGGACTCCTCGATCGTGGTGGCCCATTTGGCCTCGTGCAGCACGTCGCCGGTGAAGACTTTTTCGATCGGGTACGCCGAACACGGTGTGTACGACGAGACCCGGTACGCTCGGCTGGTGGCCGATCGCTTCGGCACCGATCATCACGAGATCAAGCTGACCTACGACGACGTTCTGGCGGTGCTGCTGCCGATGATCGACCACCTCGGCGAGCCGTTCGCGGACAGCTCGATCCTGCCGACGGCACTGGTGTCCGAGTTCGCCCGGCGGAACGTCACCGTGGCGTTGAGCGGCGACGGCGGAGACGAGCTGTTCGGCGGCTACTGGCGCTACCTGGCCCACGACGCGATGAACACCTACGCCCGACTGCCCGGCTGGCTGCGGGCCGGCCTGATCGAGCCCATCCTGGCCCGGGCGCCCTCGTCGAAGGCTACTGCCTGGCGCAACCGGCTGCGCCAGTTTCGCAAGCTCCTGCGGGCACCGGTCAACGACGCGTGGCAACGTCACCTGGCCTGGTCGGAGATTCTGTCGCCCGAGGCCCGTTCGATCCTCAGCCCCACCGCCCGGCAGATGCTGGCCGCGAATGATCCGGTGCTGGATCGCATGCGGAGCACCGGGCCGGCCGACGGCGACGCGATCAACCGGATCCTCGCCTTCGATCTGCACTACGGTCTCCCGGGCGACATGCTGCACAAGGTGGATCTGGCCAGCATGTACCACTCGTTGGAGGTCCGCGTGCCGCTGCTGGACGTGGGCGTGGTGGATGCGGTGGCCCCGCTGCCGAGCCGTTTCAAGGTCCACCGCGGGCGGGGCAAGCGCCTGCTGATCGACGCCCACCGATCCATGCTGCCCGAGGCGATCCTGCACCGCCCCAAGCAGGGATTCGAGGTGCCCATCGGCGAGTTTCTGCGGGGGCCGCTCCGCGGACTTTTCCGCGACACGGTCACGCGTCGGACGGTGGAGCCCTTCGGCCTGATCGACTTCGACGCGGTCCAGCGCATCTATGCGGAGCACTGCGACCAGCGCGGCGAGCACGCCGACCTGTTGTACGCCCTCATGGTCCTGTGTCGGTGGGCCGAGCAAACGCGGGCGGTCTGAGGCGTTTCCGGACAATCGTTGTGCCGCGCAACAGAAACGGCGGCTCGACACGCAGATGTCGGTCCGCCGTGGTGGGGTCTGCTTGCGCTGGGCGTCGTCGGGCGGCCTCTACGCCTGCGCGGGCGTTGCCGGCGGGATCATCGCCTGCGCGATCGTGGCCGGAGGACGATCACGCCGCTTGCCAAAAGGACCAGGCACGCCGGCTCCGGGACTGCCTGTACCGCGAAGCCCACGTAGAACTCGGAGATTTCATCGTTCGGCTCGACGCCCTCCGCGCTGGTGGGCGCTATCTGCATCCCGATGCCGAGCCCGTCGGCGCTGTATTGAAAGAAAGTGTTGTTCTGCGATCCGTCTCCCTCGGCCAATTCGATACCGTCCCACGGGTTGTCGGTCTGTTGAGGCATGAACGAGACGTAGACCGAGCCGATGACCTCGTACAGTGTGGGAGACTGAGCATCCAAGCCGACCAGGTTGAGGTAAACGGGGAATTGAGCCGTGATGTTTGTGGCATTGGGCCTCCAGAAACGGAACAGCAAAGACCCGGTCGGCCGTCCCTCACCGTCGCCGACGCCCAGCGGTCCGCCGAGCGTCACTTGGCTCTCGACGGACCAGACCTGCGTCGGATCGTTCGGGCTGGGCACGTCTGTCAGCAGGTCGTCCGGCAGCGTGTTGTTCTTGAACTCCAGCGCTTCCCCGCCCGCGATATCGCCGTCCCAACTGAACACGTCCACGTTGTCGGAGTTGTAGGTCAACTCGGCACCGAAGAAGCTTCCCTGGAAGTCGACGATACCTGCACGGGCGTGGGCGGCGCACAAAAAGACCCCGACCACCGCCAGGGCTACAGTGATGCTCCTCATCCTCTCTCTCCCCAACATTCCATCGGGGCGGATGGGCTTTGGCCCCCCGCACCAACGGTTTTCTCTCTCACCTAGCGTCCCAATATACCGGATTGACGCTCGAATCTCCAGATGTTTCTCCAGGTTTTCTCTGCCCCTCTGCAATCGCCATAGTCTACCCATTTTATCATTCTCGTTGCCCTGGTACGTAATGCAGCGTGACTTCCTTTATTCTGGAGAGCTGCAGAGCTGCCCAGACGCCCGGTCGCTTCCGGAAAAATCACCTCAACGCCCTGCTGGGGGGGTGACTTTTTTGCGCAAAGCGCTATCCTAAGAGGGGGTGGCCCATCCGGGGTGCACTGTCGTCAAGCGCTGGGGGAGGGTGTGTATCCAGGCCGGCGTTGACGACCCTTTTTGGGGGGAGGACACCTTCTCCCCATACAGGATGCGGCAGTTGGAACACAACCCACAGAAGGAGTGCAGCATGCCCAAGAGACGCGGTGCGCGTTACCGGGGGATTGCGCCGTGGAAGGCGACTGTTGGCCTGTTCCTTCTGACCGTGGGACCCTGCGCCAACGTGCAGAGCCCGGGTCAGGGCACGGAGCTGTTCTGGGGCGTCGCCGTCGCCCTGGGCCAGACCGAGACGTGCCGCTATGAGGTGAACGCCAAGATCGTCCTGATGATCGAGCGGACTTTCGACGCCATCGCGGGTGAGGGTCTTCCCGAGAAGCGGGCGGCGGCCCACGCGCTGTTGGACCTGTTCGAGACCTCCCCGGCGCCGCCAATGGTGGCTATCGGCCGGTTCGGCGATGTGGCGGGTGCGCACGATGCGGCGATCGTGCAGCCCTCGACGACCGACTACAACGACCTGCATGCCGCGGTGGACAGGGACTTCCAAGACACCCACTTCGGGGCGACCGACATATCGGCCGCACTCACGGTGGCTAAGACTGAGGTCGGGCGGAAGTCGGCCGACCCCGTGGCGGGCCGTTGGCACGTGCTGATCCTGGTCTCCGGCGGGGACCCGCGCGAATGTGACGAGGATTGCGAAAGCGCCCAGGAAGCCCGCGCGAGGGCCAGGGCGTTGGCCTCTTTGTACACGGGCACGGGCGGCTCGGTATACCTCGATGCTATCTTCTCGGTGCATGCCGGCGGGAATCCTGACGGGCAGGCCGGCCCCGAGTTCATGGAGATTCTTGCTACCTATCCCCAGAACCCCGGCCCCGGAGAACTGCCGAGCTTCTATACCACCGTGGGGACCGATTTCAGCGCCCTTACCGCGGTCTTCACGGACGAGATCGGCACCGACCTGTGCACCGACTGCGATCACAGCGGCCTCAACGATGACGACGAGGGCCTGACCGATACCGACAGCGACACCTGGCCGGACATTTGTGAAGAATGTCCGACCGATCCGAACAAGAGCGAGGCGGGAACCTGCGGTTGCGGCACGCCCGACGTCGACACGGACAACGACGGCACCCTGGATTGTCACGACGACTGCCCGAATGATCCCGACAAGACGGAAACGGGCGTTTGCGGATGTGGCAATCCGGACGTCGACGTCGACGGCGACTTCGTCCTGGACTGTGTGGACAACTGCCCGCCCGAGGCCTGCCCCGGCAACCCGGGTGACTGCTACAACCCGGCACCGCAGGGCGACGCCGACGGTGACGGTGCGGGCAACGCGTGCGACGGCTGCCCCAATGATCCGAACAAGACCGTTCCGGGGCGCTGCGGCTGCGGCAATCTCGAGACCGACGACGACCACGACGGGACGCCGAACTGCATCGATGGCTGTGTGGACGACCCGAAGAAGACCACCCCGGGGGTTTGCGGCTGCGGCGTGGCCGACACCGATTCGGACGGCGACGATACGCTCGACTGTCTGGACGACTGCCCGACCGACCCGAAGAAAGTCAACAAGGGCGACTGCGGCTGCGGCGTGGCGGAGACCGATTCGGACGCAGACGGCAAGCCCAACTGCGTGGACAACTGCCCCAGTGTGGCCAACCCCGACCAGAAGGACAGCGACGAGGACGGAGTCGGCGACGAGTGTGATACGTCGGATCCCACTCCGGACCTGCCCTGCGAGCAGCTCGACACCGACGAAGACGGCGTGAATGACTGCAACGATTGGTGTCCCAACACGCCGCCCGTCGACACGCCGGACGGCAGGGACGTGGATGCGGACGGCTGCTCCTGCAGCCAGCGGGATGCGGACGGGGACGGGTTCAACGACTGTGACGACAACTGTCCGATGCTGGCCAACGTCGGCCAGGCGGACACCGACGTGTGCGCCGGCGGGGACAACGACGGCCTGCCCTGCGACGCCCAGGCTGAATGTCCGGGCGGCGTCTGTATCGGGGACGGCGTCGGCGACCCCTGCGACAACTGTCCGGACACGCTGAACCCCGGCAACCTGATCACGGGCAAGCAGGCCGACGCGGACGGCGACGGCGTGGGTGACGCCTGTGACAACTGCCCGGACGATCCGAACGAGGACCAGGACGACGTCGATGGCGACGGCCTCGGTGACGCCTGTGATTCCTGCGACCTCGGGGCCAACGTCGATTCCGACAACGACGGCGTGTTCGACCCCTGCGACTACTGTCCGAGCACGCCCGACCCGCTGAACGCCGACGACGACGACGACGAGTACGGAAACGTCTGCGACAACTGTCGGTTCGCGGCCAACGAGGACCAGGCCGACCAGGACGACGACGGCGTGGGCGATGTGTGTGACAACTGTCCGGAAGAGGCGAACGCCGATCAGGCGGACGAGGACGGTGACGGCGTCGGCGACGCCTGCGACGACGATTTCAAGGAGCCCGGCGGCGGCAGTCAGCAGCCGACGCCACCGGCGGATGACGGCGACGGTCAGACCGGCGGCGGAGACTCGGGCGATGACGTTGGGCAGCCCCAGCCCGAGCCGCCCCAGAACGAGGCCGGCGGGGCCGGCGGCACCGTGGGCGGGCGGGCCTGCGGCATCTTCAACGGGCTCTCCCTTATCGGACTTCCGCTGCTGCTCCTGGGGTGGGTTTCGGCTCGTTCGCACCGGCGGTAGATCGGGGGTAATCCCGCGCGTGCGGAACGTGCCATAAGAGTTTCTGGCGGTTGGTGCAACGATCGGGTCCGCCAACCGCGAACCGTGAGGTCGGGCCTCGCGAGTCCTGATCGGCGAGCGGCAGCTTGGGGGCCTTCGCGCCCGGGTCGGTGTTGACCTGGTGGCGAAGGGAAAAGTGGGTATGCGCTTTCGGGTGGGGGACCACGTCCCAGAACCAACCGCGCCTGGCAGACAGGTGGCGGTCGACGAAAAAAAATGCTGCTTCCGCTGTTTTCGGGGCGTGACTTTGCACCGTATCCGTGCTATCGTGGTGCATGTAGAAGGGTCCAAAGCAGTTCCACGATCATCTCCCCAGTCGTGGTATGCATAGGGGTGGAGGCAAAGAAAGCCTAAGAATGCAGGCTGTGGTCCAAACGATGCTCCTACTCTACAACCGTCCGCTGGCAAAGCGCACGTGGTGTGGGCGCATCTTGGGATAGGGGGCCCGTCTCTCAGGTTCGGGAACGGCTCCAAAGCCGATGTGTTGTGGAAGTGCAGTTCGCTCGTGGCCGCGCTGTAAACAGGAGCGCATGGATGGGCGGCGACCTATTCTGGCGAGGTCCATCGGTCGCCTATCTTCCAGCACGAGCGATGGGGTAAATGAGAGATACTGGGAGGAAATACCATGATTCCGTGTACGTGTAAGCTAAACCATGGAGACGCGATCGTGTCCAACGTCTTGCGCAGGGCGTGGGCGGTCGCTGTCGGCCGACGGCCGTCGTGCACCCGGTTGGGGGTGCTGCTGGTCATGAGCCTGGCAGTGGCGTCCGGGTGCAACTCCGCCGGAAGTGGGGGAAGCGGGGACAGTGCCACCCCCGGAGCCGGGCAACCGGCCGAGCGGGCTCTGGGCGGAGAGGCCTCCGCTTCTGCATTGGGCTCGTCAGAGTCGGCGCCCGTTGTGGCGGCCCTACCGACGTTCGTCCTGACCGACTTCGCGGTGGACGTGGCCCATCAGAACCCGTACGCCCCGAACCCCCACGAAGTCTTCCTGCCCGATTTCAACAACTTTCAGCTTTCCATCTATGGGCAGTTTGACACTTCCAAGTGCTACGAGATCAAGATCTCGCGCAACGGACCGGCCCAGGGATGCGGTTCCGCGAACAACAGCGGAGGCGACCAGGCGGTCAACATTTCCAGCACGGAACTCTTCGCCGACATCGCCCCGACCTCCGCGGCGAACTTCGCCGCCGGCGATGACTGGGAGCTCTCGGTTACCGAGCGGCAGGGGAGTGGTTGCACGGGTGGCAAGGTAACCCAGACCATCATGGGCCTCTCGGTCGCCGGCTGCAACGTGGAGTGTCCCGACGGGACGGACGCGGAGTGCGACGACGGCGACGCCTGTACGGCCGATACCTGCCGACTCGAGGACCTGCTCTGCGTCAATCTGCCCGACCCGGACATCTGCGATGACCAGGACATTTGCACCGTGGACTCATGCGATTCGTTGACCGGGTGCATCAACGATCCAATTCCGGGTTGCTGCAACACCGACGGCGACTGCGACGACGGCGACGTTTGCACGGATGACGCCTGTGTGGCCAACGCCTGCGAGAACACGCCGATCGCAGACTGCTGCAACCTGGATTCGGAGTGCGACGACGGTGACGCCTGCACGGATGACGCCTGTGTGGACCACGCCTGCGAGAACACGCCGGTCCCGGACTGCTGCAACCTGGATTCGGAGTGTGACGACGGCGACGTCTGCACGGACGACTCGTGTGTGGACCACGCCTGCGTGAACGACCCGGTGGCCGACTGCTGCAACCTGGACTCGGAGTGCGACGACGGCGACGTCTGCACGGACGACTCGTGCGTGGACCACGCCTGCGTAAACGACCCGGTGGCCGACTGCTGCAACCTGGACTCGGAATGCGACGACGGCGTCGCATGTACGACGGACAGGTGCGTGGACCACGCGTGCGTGCACGAGCCAGACAACCTGTTCTGTGACGACTACGATCCGTGCACCAACGATACGTGCGATGCGGTCGAGGACTGCATCTACGAGCCGGTGGAATGCCCCGAGGGAGAGTATTGCGATCCCGAGACCGGCCTGTGCGCCAGTTGCAAGTGTCGGGAAGACATCAACGCGAGTTGCGATACCGCCGCCGGGGCCAGTAACGTCCTCTTCAACCCGCTCGACTTCCTGGCCTACAGCGAGGAGTGTGCCGTGGCCTGCTGGGAACCGGACTTGAGCGAACCCGGCGGTGCCCTCGTCCTGGATAACGGATGTGAGTGCATCGTGCAGTGCAGCCACAACCCGGGGTTCTTCCCCATCGGTTCGACGCTGGTGACCTGCCAGGCCGTCCTGGATTGCCCGCCGGATCGAGGCGTGGCGACCACACAGCCGATCGCCGAGAAGTGCACGTTCATGGTGACGGTCAGCGGCGGCTGCGGCACTCCACCGCCGTGTGATGACACTGACCACGACGGTATCTGCGACAGCGTGGACAACTGCGTATACGTTCCGAACCCGGCCCAGACCGACACCGACGGCGATGGCCGCGGCGATGCCTGCGACAACTGTCCGGAGGACTTCAACCCGGACCAGGCCGACGGCGACGGTGACGGTGTCGGCGACGTCTGCGACAACTGCCTGATGGTCGCCAACGCGGATCAGGCGGACACCGATCTCGACCTGTTCGGTGACGTCTGCGACAACTGTCCGGGCGACTTCAACCCGAGCCAGGCGGACGGCGACGCCGACGGTATCGCGGATGCCTGCGACGACTGTCCGGATGATGCCAATGCCGCCCAGGCCGACGCCGACGGTGACGGCGTGGGGGACGTCTGTGACAACTGTCCGGACGACATCAATCCGCCCAATGCGGCCACCGGCGTGCAGAACGACGACGACGGCGACGGCATCGGTGACGCCTGCGACAACTGTCCGGCGGACGCCAACGACGACCAGACCGACACCGACAACGACGGGCTCGGCAACATCTGCGACGACTGCGACCTGGGCCCGAACGATGACTCCGACGGCGACGGCGTGTTCGACCCGTGCGACCTGTGTCCCAGCGTTCCGGATTCGACGAACGCCGATGCCGACGGTGACCTGGTCGGCGATGTCTGCGATAACTGCGTCAACGAGCCGAACCCGGATCAGGCCGACGCCGACGGTGACTTCGTCGGTGACGAATGCGACTGCTGCCCGGACGAGCCGAATCCGGACCAGGCCGACGGTGACGCAGACGGCGCAGGTGACGAGTGCGACAACTGCGTCGACACGCCCAATGCCGATCAGGCGGATGCCGACGGTGACGGGTTGGGCGACGTCTGCGACATCTGCTCGGCCGTGGCCGACGCCGACCAGGCGGATGCCGATGCGGACGGCGCCGGTGACGCCTGCGACAACTGTTCGGCCCTGGCGAATGAGGACCAGGCCGACGGGGATGGTGACGGCGTTGGCGACGCGTGCGACAACTGTCCAACGATCGCCAATCCCGACCAGGCTGACGCGGACGGCAACGGCCTCGGTACCGCGTGCGACGGTGACGAAGCCGGTCAGCCGCAGCCCGAGCCACCCGATCAGGAGCCGCCCACCACGGCTGGCGGCAAGGGTCGTTCGCCGTGCGGGATCTTCAACGGGATCGCCCTGAT
>DATKXO010000352.1:0-3185 GCA_035528995.1 Phycisphaerae bacterium
CATCTCCATGGCGTCCGACTCTTCGTCGGTCAGCGCCTTCATGCGGACGACCGCCTCGCCCTCGTCGAGCACTTTCACCCGCCAGTCGATGCGGGCCTCGTCGTTGGGGGCGATTTCGACGCTCTGGGTGTAGTAGTAGCCTGACACGCCTGGCACCCCGCTGACCTTCTCCACCTTGCACTGCTTTGCCGTTTCGTCGGTAGCCTGGAGGACATTTGTCAACGGCCCTAGGACGACCTCCACCTTCTTCTTGGTTTTGAGGTAGTTATGCACGTTGGCCGACAGCACGACCTCGTCCTTCTGGACGAAGAACCGGGGTGCCTGCATCCGGAGGATGAGGTCCTTTCGGGTGACGACGTCGACGGCCCCTTCGCCGACCTTCGTGCCGTGGCCCATCCCCCAGACCTTGATGCGCCAGGTGGTGAGGTTCTCGGGCATGTCCAGAGCGACCTCGGCGGTGCCGTCCTTCTTGGTCACGAGCGCGCCGACCCAGAGGGCCGTATCGGCGAATTTCGTGCGGACGGTGGGCTGAACCACGGCGGCCGGGGCACCGGCGCCGGGGCCGGCGGCCTTCGCCGCCATTGGCGGCGCACCGGGGGCCGGCGGGGCCATGGCCGCGTCGGCCATCATGGCCGGGGCGCCGAACGACATCGCCCCCTCGGGGCCCGCTCCCCCTTTGCGACGCGCCTGCGACAGTTGATCCGGCACTCCCGACTGCATCTGTGCTCCCGGGTCAGCCCCGATCGCATCCATCTCCTCGGCCACGCTGGCCCCGAACACGCCGAGGTTGCTCATGCCGTTGGTGTTCGGCGGCACGAGGTTGCCGAAGTAGCGGCCCAAGTTCGATTCGGTTTGCGGGTTGTGGTGCCGCCGCCACTTCCAGAAGAACTCCTTGATCTCCGGCACGTTCGAACCGCCGGAAATGTACTCCACCGATTTGTCGTAGATCGCCACCACCGTCGAGCCCACGAACGGCTCGCCGGTGAAGTCGGTCAGCTTGATTTGGACCTTGGCCTTCTCGCCGGGCCGGTACGCCTCGCTCGACGGTTTGACGTCGACCGCCAGGACCCGTTTTTCCGGCGGGACGACGATCTCCTTGGTCTCGCTGTAGACCCGGCCGTTGGCGATGGTGACCGCCTCGACGAAGAAGTTCGGCATGTCCTTCTTGACCACCGCGATTTCCTCGACGGTGCTCTTGCCGTCGAGCCGCACGACCTTCGGCGGCAGGTAAATCCCGTTGGCGGGCCGGACGAACAGCAGCACGGTGCCGTCGTTGCGGTTGGTGTTCACCTGCATCTTCACGGTCTCGCCCGGCTGGTATTCCCGCTTGTCGGGCACCAGCTCGACGTCGTTGAAGCGGAAGTCCGAGCTCTCGAACCCGCGGCCGATGATCGTGAAGACGTAGCCCCCTTCGATGGTATGCTGCTTGGCGTCGGTCAGTTCGTACGAAAAGCGGTACTGGCCGTGGCGCGTTGCCTTGATCCAGAGCTGCGCCCGGCCCTCCTCGTTTGTCGACAATTCCCATGTACGAACCGGCTTTTCCACCGGCTCACCGTCCTTGTAGCCGATGGCGTACAGCGTCAGCTTCCCCTCGCCTTCGACCGGCTTGCCGTCGAGCGTTCGGGCGGAGTAGTGCGTCTTGATCACGTCGCCCACCCGGTAGTAACCCCGATCGACCCAGGCGTAGACCTTGAACGGCTTCCGGGCGACGAGCACCGTGCCCGTCCCCACGATCGTGCGACGCGACTCGTCGACCACCTCGGCCGTGATCTCGTAGCGGTGGTCCTGGTCGGGATGGATTGCCTTGGCCACCTCGGTGTCGATCTCGACTTTCACCGTCCCGTCGGGCCCGATCTCCACCTCCCGCTCGGCCACCAACTCCGGCGGCTGATGACCCCGCGGCCACCAGAAGGGGATCGGCCGCGAGCAGCCCCATTTCCGCCAGCCCGGGTACCAATGGTAGTCGTACCCGTACCACCAGTAGCCCGGGCCGTAGAACCAGTCCCAGGGCCCCGGCGGATACCACTGCTCGCTGTGGCTCGTGCGCATCACCTTGTACTTCACCTTAGCCTTGGTGACCGGCGAGCCGAAGTAATACTTGGCGTTGATCGTGGCGGTGATCTTCTCGCCCAGCATGACCGGTTCGTCGGGTGCGTCGATCGTGACCTCGAACTCCGGCTTCTTGTATTCCTCCACACGGAAGCTGCCCCCGCCTTGGTCTTTGATGTTCAGCCGATAGACGCCCAGCGTGGCGTCGGCCGGCACGGCCCACTCGCCCTCGATCCCCCCGTAGGCGTCGGCCTTCATGTTCTGCTGAACGATCCGCTCGCCCTTCGGGTTGTGCAGCTCGACGGTGAACTCCCGGCCGGCGAAGTCGGACGTGTCGTCCCGGTCGTACTTCGCATGACGCACCCAGAACTTGTACTTCACCGTCTGATCGGGCCGGTAGACCGGCCGGTCGGTGATCGTGTAGACCTTCGTGGCGTTGTACTCGGCGTCGTAGTAGTTCCCGTACCAGACGTTCGTGAAGCCCAGGTGGGCGAACCGTCCCCCGGGCGTTCGGGCGATGATGATCCATTGGTAGTTGTTGGGCTGGTCCTTGGGGTCGGGGATCACCTGGCCGTCGGCGTCGGTAAACTCGGCAAACTGCGTGGTGAGCACCTCGTAGTTCCGATTCCCGCGGTGCTCCTGGCGGTAGCCAAAAAACTCGACGTTGGCCTTCGCGATCGGCTTGCCGGAGACCGCGTCGGCCACGAAGTAATACGTCTTGCCGTTTAAGGGTTTCTTGGCAATCGCCGTATCGTCCAGCCAGATGATGATGTGGCTGGTGTTGCCGCCCGCCACCTTGGCGGTGAGGAAGTAGGCCCCCGGGTTTTGCAGGGGCGTGGTGACCGTCACCCGCTTGTCGAAGTGATTTTCGCGCGGCTCCAGGCCCATCTTCCAGGCGGCGACCTGGCCGGTGAGGTACTGCTTCTGGTTCTTGTGGACCAACTGGTAGCCGATGTTGCCGATGTTCAGCTTGTTGTGGTCGAGCTGTGCCGGGCGCGACTTCAGGTAGGCCTTCACGTCGTCCAGCAGTTTCTGGACGTCGATCTCCTGGGCGGTGAACTCCACACCGTTGCCGTTGCGGAAGCGGAACTCGACCGTGGCCCCTTGGCCGGCCGGCTGGGTCATGATCGGCTCGA
>DATKXO010000353.1:0-2602 GCA_035528995.1 Phycisphaerae bacterium
GCACGGGACCAAATAGAGGCCCACGACATGCGACCGTCTAGCACTCCGGCCGAGTAGAAGCCGCCATTGTAATACAACCCCCCTAACGTCGTATTGTTCAGCCCAGAAACGGTCTTGCTGATGGTGTCGCTGACAACCAGATTGCCGTCTAGATAGCAGCGTCGGTCTGTAGCAGAGGCAAAGACGACTGCCGCCGTATACCATCGTCCGGCAGAAAATGCACTCGTGGCAGAATATTTTGAGGTCTCTGCTGCTGAAATGAATACCCTGCCGCTGGAGGCCAGACCGATCACGAGCCAAGAGGTGTTGGTCGAGTTCGACACGGCAACTAACTCTTGATCCTTATTGGTTACATCCGACACGAACCCGCACGCGAACGTGCAGGGGTAGCCAGAGACAACAGCACCCCCGGTCACATTCTCGTCACCGCCGCCGCTGAAATCCAGGGCCGTCCCCATCGGCCCAGGCACCCACGTCGGCCCGTTCGTCAGCGTGCCGTGGTTGCGGTTGCCGGAGAAGTCCAGCGCCCGCAGCCCCGCCTTGCCGAGCGTCATGTCCCAGTAGCCCCGGAGGCCAGGCCACAGACGCGGGGCGGACGAGAACTTCCCCCGGTGCAGCATGCACTCGTAGGCCTCCTGATATGTCGGGATGCGAATGCTCATTCAGGCGTCCGTTACGGCGTCCGCTCGCGTGTTGACGGTGACGGTTGCGGAGCACGTTTGGTCGAGTTCCGACTTCAGCAGAACCTTGAACGGGTAGGGGGCCAGCGGGACGCCGTGAATCATCGCCCGCTGGGCCGTCGTGTTCGCGATGGCGTGGAAGAGTCCCACCGGCATGCACTTCGGGTCGATGTCGTTGGTGGCGCTTGTGCCGTTGCCCGCCCCGTTCTCGTAGTTCGTCTCGTCCTCGGAGTAGAGGAAGTAGACCTCGACGGTATAGTCGACAGTCGGGGCCGCGCCGGGGTGGACGTGAAGTTGAATATCAGCCCACTTGTCCAGATTGGTCTGGTTTGCGATGGCTGTGGTAAACAGATAGTTGCGCCCTGCGGATATTGTGCCCACGGATGCGTTGAGCCCTTCGGCGGCGGCTTCGAGTCGTACGTAGTCAGGTAGTGCCATCAGACTGTCTCCAGTTGGCGTTCGCGGACGCCCATGCACGGATAAGCCGAGTGTTTCGCCGCGAGGGCGAGATGTTCATCACGGTTGGCGGGAGTTACCGGAAGCAGATCGGGCATGTGTCCGCAGACCACGCCCGTGTGCCCGATGACGCGGCCCTGGTTCTCCCGGATGCGACGGCAGAACGGGTAGTCTTCCGTACCGCCGTTGTCCGGCATGTAGAAATAGGGGATCGACAGATGCTCCTGGCACCATGTCAGGTCGATCAGGGCACATCCCAGCCCGCAGCCGGCCAGGTCCACCGGCGAGCCGTCCGCGATATACTCCCTCGGCGGCTTTTTGCAGGGCTCTGGCTCGGGCTCGTCCCGCGTGTACGTGGTATTCTCAGGAAAGGTCCAGACCGTCGTGAAGGGCGGCTTGCGGCGCAGGTAGTATCCCGTGACGAGTCGTGCCCGGTCCTCGGATTCCATCATCCGCAGGAGCGCGCCGAATGCCCCTTGCGGGATCATGTTGTCGGCGTCGGCGAACATGACGTGGGTGCAGTCGTGCTCGATGGCCTCGCCGAAGATCACGACCCTGCCCCGGCTGTAGGGCGTGTAGTTGAGCGCCTGGGGGATGAACAGGTCGGCTTCCTTGGCGATCTCCGCCGCGAGGCCCATGTGCGAGTAGGCACAGGCGCCGTGGATCATGCCGAGCACGGGTATTCCCAGGGCGACCCGCATGCTCACGCTCCGTCCGCGAACACGTCCACGGCAGCCAGCACGGCCGTAAGGACCGGGCTGGAACTGACCTCGACGGTATCGACCGTCGCGGCCTGCAACTGGGCCAAGGTCAGGTCGCGCTTGTCGGCCAGGAGGACCTTGAGCATCGCCTCGGCCGCCGAACGCGGATTCGCGAAGGCGGCCTTCGCCCACGCCAGCCGGGCGGCATGGTTGGCCGTTCCGACGTCTTCCTTGCGGATCACGTCGCACGCCGCCACCACGACAACCTCGACGTGGTTGCGCAGCGTCGAATCCGTCCACAGACTGTAGAGTTCCTTCACTGTCGCCATCAGTCAGTCTCCTCGATAATCTTGGCCGTCTTGACGGCCGGGGCGTTGGCGGCCAGGGCGATCACGCACTGCTCCGCGTCCATTCGTTCGGCGAAGGGGCCCCAGTCGTGCCCGGGCTCCCGCAGGTCGTATTGGACGCGGACAAGCAGCCGGGGCGTCGCGGCTTTACGTCTCGTTTCCTGTGCCATCAGTTCACCTTCTTGTGTGGTAGGGGGCGGCTTACGCCGAGGCGGCTTGGAGGATGCCCTCGGCGTTCCACTGGAGGGTCAGGTCGTTGCCGCCGCCGTCGGCGGGCAGGCCGTCGTCGATCCAGCAGATCGGGAGGGCGTCGGTGTCGTCGGTGTTGAACTGGTAGACGATGATTCCCTGGATCTGGCGCGTGCCCGTTCCCAGGGCGGTCCAGGTAACATCCGTGGCGTCGAACTCGGCCCGGTCG
>DATKXO010000354.1:0-2233 GCA_035528995.1 Phycisphaerae bacterium
GCCGTCGCCGTCCAGGTCGCCGCCGTCATCGAGTCCGTACGAAGCCAGCAGGACGCCCAGGTCTCCCTGGTCAGTGTCGTCGTCGCCGTCGAGGTCGCCGACGCACACCGACTCGCAGTCATAAGCGCTCACCGAGAACGCATCAATGCCGGCTTCGACGACGGAGCCCTGATTCAGGTCCGAGGCCTCGAAACGAACCTTCACGAAGGCGGTCGGGGGCACAAAGGCTCCGACCTGGAACGAGTGCTCGACCCAGTCGTGCGCGGGCGTGGCCGGGCCGATGACCTCCGCCACCACCCAGTTGTCACCGTCGTCGTTCGAGACGTACGTCTTGAACAGGTCGTTGTTGGGGTCGCCCCCCCAGTCGTTGGTATACCACAGGGCGTAGTAGACCATGGCATCGCCGTCGCTCATGTCGATCGTCGGCGAAATCAACCAGGTGGTGCCGTCATCGATGTCTTCCGTGTAACCGTTGCCCGTGACGAAGCACTTGCCGGAGCCGTCGTAGTCTTCCTCCGGCTGGCCACGCGGCCCACCGCCTTGTGACGGAACCACCCGCACCCAGGCGCCGGTGCTCAGTCCACCGGAATTCTCGACCGTCCAGCCCTGGTCCGTTTCGAAATCGTCCTCAAACGAGACGATCAACCCGTACGCGGCGGTCACAGAGAATGTCGAGTCCGGCGCGTCGTACGGATCGGTGACAGTGACATCGTCCGTCGTGTCGGCGGAGAAGTAATAATCAACGACCGACTCACACTCCACGGCCGGAAGCGTCGCCTCGTACTCGTTCGGCGCACCCTCCGTCATCGCCACCTCCTGGAACGAACCGCCATCGACGCGGTAGGTGACGGTGCCCGTGCCGGGCTGCGGTTCCCCGCTGACCGGAACCACGTTCACACGGACCGTCGTCTCCTGGTCGGGCGTCAGCAACTCGGGCAGACCGTCCGGATACTCGAAGTTGAGCAACTCCAGCGGAGGACAGTCCATGTTGTGGTCGCCGAACCCGGTGCAGATTTCGTCCCAGTGCGGCGTCCCGTTGCCGATGTCGCCGTCGTCGTCATCGAGCGTCAGGAAGTCGATGGTGATGCTCGGGTCGATCCCGTCACCGGTGTGCATCAGCATGGAGTTGATCGCCAGGTTGGCGATTATGTCCCGGTAGTCGTCGGGATGGGTGGCCCGCAGTTCGGTGCGCGTGCTCCAGACGCAGCCGGAGAGCAACATGCCACAGTAGTGAATCTCACCGCTACACGGATACTGCATGTTGTTGTCGGCGTTCCGCATCCAGTCGTTGCAGTCGTTGTAGAAGCCCCAGGCCAAGTGCGAATCATCACTGATCAGCACGCCCATCACGTCGCCCATGCCTTCGCCGTAGGCACCCTGCCCGCTGCCGGCCATCGACACGAGATGGTGACCATACTCGTGGTGCACCACGGTCGAGAATCCGCTATTGGCGCACCCGCCGCCGGCGCGGAAGAAGTTGATCGAACTGTAGTCGTAATAGGCGTTGCAGGTGTCGTAGAGGTTGACGTTGACCGGGAACTCCGCCTCCTGAAGGCCCGGGTAGCTCGGATTATGGTAGATCGCCAGGTCGCGGACGACGTTGGCATGGTAATAGCCGTTGACCTCCGCCGTGGTGAATTCAGCGCCGCCGGCATTGTGTTCGAAGTTTGCGGGTCCCGGCGGGATCACGTCAAGTTGCAGCAAGGCGTTGGAGCCGCCCTGGTTCCACAC
This sequence comes from Phycisphaerae bacterium, assembly GCA_035528995.1. GTDB lineage: Bacteria > Planctomycetota > Phycisphaerae > UBA1845 > UBA1845 > DATKXO01. The sequence continues at coordinate 1,732 of DATKXO010000354.1, forward strand.
GCGGAACCAGCGTCCGCGGAGCATGGACTCGACCGTCACCTCCGTGCTGCCGCCGTGCGGGATCACGAATTCGCCAAACTCATCCGCGTAGGCGGTGTTGCCGCCGATGATGTTGACCCGCGCGTGGGGCATGGGGGTCAGCAGCTCGGGGCCGCAGATATCGGCTCCCCAGCCGTCGGTGGCATATCCGCTGACGTTGCCCACCACATCGGTGGAGATGATCATGTTCTCCTGGTACAGAATCTTGCCGCTGGTCGCGTCGGCCACGAACAGCCACTTCTCGTATTCAGCAGTCGCCGGCATCCCGTTGTCGGCAATGAATACGACCGCCACCGCCGGCGCGGCCACCATGTCATCCACGCCGGCCCAGATCACCAGTTCGGCGTCCGTGAAATTGAGCAGGCTGGGCACCAGCTTGAGCGCCGCATCCTTGCCGGCCTCCTCGTCAATCACACCTACCGTCGCCGTGAAGCCACCCAGATCCCGCAGGCTCGACGCGGTC
>DATKXO010000355.1:0-17106 GCA_035528995.1 Phycisphaerae bacterium
GCTGGTTGTGGTGCCAGCCGAGGTCCACCCATCCCACACGTCCGTTCGACCATACTCGACCTCGTAAGTGATCGTGTCGCCGTTGGAGTCGCTGGAGGCACCCCAACTGACCGTGGCGCTGGTTTTGCCAACGCTGGATGCAGACAAGCCGCCTGGCGTCGTAGGGGTGTAGTTAGCTTGGGTTCGGAAGAGAGCGCTTTGCTCTCGCCAGGCGCTCTCGGCTCCTTGATTGTCACGCGCGATAACCCTGACAGTGTAGCGGGAATCCAAATACAATCCGGTCAGGTTCTTGGATGTTCCGGTTGTGGTGCCCGCGGATGTCCACCCATCCCACACGTCTGTCCGACCGTACTGCACCTCGTAGGTGATGGGGTTCCCATCAGGATCGGACGAAGCACCCCAACTGACCGTGGCGCTGGTACGTGTCACGCTTGATGACGAAAGGCTACCAGGCTGTGTAGGTGGCCTGTTTGGTTGTGGGCATGTCACGTACCACCGATAAGCCGCCTGCCAATTCCAATTGTTGTCGTATATCTCGGCACGCACCCAGTACGAGTTCCCCGCAGAGAATGTGAAGTTATGATCATCATAATAGTATAACCACCCAGATTCCTGAAGACCACCTGTTCCAGAGTAGGTGTTATACCATTCGTAATTATGGGAGCCATTGGGGTCGGCGTCGATCTCAAAAGTGTACGTGTTTGCTGCAAGTGTAAGATACTTTGTCCCATTGTTCTCTGCTGGATGCGTGAAAGTACGATCAGCGTCCGGCGCAACCGCCGCGACGCTGGCGAGTGGACTCTCGAACGCCCCAGTCTGCGCATTGTCGTAACCCAACAGTCGCCCGGTCTCGTGGGCGAGGACTCCGCTCAGGGTGCGGTCGTTTGACTCGGTAAGTGGCTGAGTCAGGTCGATGTTGTCACTGAACACGAAAGCACGATCATTGCGGTCCAGGTTGCCCACGTCGACGTGCTCTGCCAAACCAAAGAATGTGCCGTACTCGCGGAACGGGGCGTCGGTGCCACCGACGAAGATGGTCGAATGCGGTGTATCGTCTTCAGGGCGTTCGAGAGTGAATCTCACGCCGGTATCGGCGAAGAGGTTATTGAGCCGCATTGTCAAGGCCGACATGATCTCGGCTTCCTGGCCGGCCAAAGAGTCGGGTGCGAGGAAGGCGGGCACGTCGAACGGCCCGACGGTCACGGGCCCATTGTAGGTGACGTTCTCCTCGCCATCATAGTCAATGTAGACAACCTGCCCCTGCAGGTTGTCTACGTTGGGATCGACCAGGTAGAGCCCAGGTAGGTGCGGCGCCCCGTCCAGCAGCAGGCGCGGCTCGAGCGGCTCGAAGACCGAACGGCTGGGCGACATGTTCATCGCATCCCCCTTTCTGGCGGCAGCCCGGTGCACAAGGCGGCCGACGCACCATACCCACGGCTAGGGCCGACAGGGCCCCGCTGTAAGACCCGTCATTCATGCGGCTCTTCGACAACTATACCACAGGCCAATATGAAAACAAGTCTGCAATCGCGGCGCACTCTTAACGTCCGACCAAAGCCACGCACCGATTAACAAGAAGGGCCGATCCGGGATTGCCGGACCGGCCCGAAATCAAGAGCCTGGTTATTTGTGGTACTGGCCGGTCGCCTTAAATCCGTCGTCGGCGGCCGAAAAGGGCAGCGGCACCGAGGGCCAGGAGGCACAGACTCGCCGGCTCAGGAGTCACTTGGTACGAGGCCGATGTAAAAGTTCCCGTGTCAAACCCCACAGCAGTGTCGGTGCCGTTCGGCCAATAGTTGGCCCCGGTGAAGGAGAGGCTGAGCGTGTGCAGGCAGTTTTGCACCGTGGCCGTGAAACTACCTTGGGCGAAGAGGTATTCCCCACCGCCGTTGCCCACGTCCAGTTTGCGCTTGGCCTCATCCTGGTCAACCAGGATGTCGGCCAGGAGTCCGCCGCTCGGATCCGACGTGCCAGGGGACCTGAGTATGTACTTGTTGGTCAGTCCATAAGTGCTTCCGGTAAGTTCGGAAACGACTACGATAACGAGGTCGTAATCGGTCACGTCGGCCGGTTGAAGCACCTCGCCCTGGTCTTCGGTCAAGGTGACGCCGAGAAGCGCGACCCCTGCATTACCCGCGGGGGCGGTCCAGGCGTAGATTGTCCAATTGACCGGATCACCTGGGTCATACGTGGCCTTGTCCGTGATGACCTTGAGGTTGATCGTCGGCGCCCCGGATGCGACCGACCCGCCCAGCAGTACCGCCACGACGCCCAGCAGAAGTGCTCTTTTCATGGCCTCCCCCTTATTAACTTGGCAAACGGTTTCCGTTCGCCCACAACCCCCACGACCACACCCGTTAAAGGCTGATACGCCTCTATAACTACACAAGGGGAAGGAACTGGACGCGTAGTGCTGCTGAGGGTCTGAACTGACCAGCCCTCCCCCTGAATCACAAGGGCTAGTATAACCGCTTTTTCCGTTTTGTCAAGTCGAAGAGCAGAAAAAATTGGCCTGGGAAAGCCGCCCGCGGGGGCTTTTTCTCATAACCCCTTAATCTGCCTATACTTATGCTGCGAGCCTCGGGCTGGTCAGAATATCAAGCATGGCCAGATATTCTTGTATCCCGAGAATCTAGTTGACTTGTGCCGGTTTGTGTGCTATTCTTCTGTTCGGGTTTTCAAGAAGGAGGGCGAGACCGGTTCTGTAAGAGGGGGGTAGCGTGTTTGCCACGCACCTTTGTTGCGTCCATGAAGGCGGGTCGGCGCGGCCGTTCATCCGGTCCGCCGTATCCTTTTTGTTGCATATCTCTGTTTCCTTCCTTTGTTCGGGCTTGGCTGCGTGCGGCGCCCTGCGTGCGCCGAACGGCAACGGTTCAGGAAAGGGGAAACCATGTCACGCGCTTGGCAGAAGTTCGGGAAGATTTCCGTCGGGTTGACGATTCTCGTGGGGTCAGCGGCTTTCTGCATCGTCGGGTTGCTGGGCCCCGTGCGGCCGACGACTGTGACGGGCGCATCGGGCGGCGGAGGCGCGTCGGGCACCCCTGTCACATCCATTAACCTCCAACCGTCCATCACGCCGAACCCTGTGACGGTCGGCCAGATGATCACAGTGGGCGGGACGATTTCGATCGCGGGCGGCCCGTCTCAGGTAAAAGTCACGCTCACGATGCCCACGGGCGATGGCGGCAGTTACGAGGGGAGTTTCGAGACGGTGCTCGATGAGAACGGCGTGTACGGCCTTCAGCCCCCGCCGTTCAAGATGGGCAAGAGTCCGGGGACGTACGCGGTGACGATCAAGGCGGAGGCGGGCACGGTCTCCGACACGGAAACGATCTCGCTGACCGTCAATCCCGAGTGAGGGCTGAACGGCCCGCCGGGTTCGCGGAAGGAGTCAACGATGAACAGATTCGACATCCTCATGTGCTGGGCGGCGGCGGCGCTGTTGGGCGCGTCGGTCGGCCTGTTCTGGGTGGAGGCGGCGAGCGGACCGGCGCCCGTGCCGGTGACCGATCTCCAGATGAACCTCAATCTGCCATCGGTGGTGTCGGCGGGCGCGATCGGCGTGAGCGGCACGACTTCCATCGTTGGGGGGCCATCGCCGGCGACGCTCGAGATGGTTTTTGTCGGCGCCGAGGGCCAGAGGTCGGAACCGCTCCGGCTGCACACCATCCTGAAGCGGGACGGAACTTGGTCTTTCAATTGCCCGTATGTCCCGCTGAACGGCACCGGCACGGGGCAGGTCGAAGCAACTCTGGCGGCGGGGGGGAAGACCGTCCAGAAGACCTTTTCCCTCACGATCACGGGGGGCGACTTTGACGTGAGCGTCGCGGCCGCTCCGAGGACGTGGATGTACGAAAATCAGGGGACCCAGACGGCCAATCGTCATGCGCTCACATTCACCGCTTCCATAACGAACGACGAGAGCGGCAGCACAAGTTACGAGTACGGCTGGCAGGCCCTGCCCCATCCGAAGACGGACAAGTCCCTGGTCCTCCTGAGCGGCGGCGGGATAAACGATTCAACAGCCACCTACGCAGCCCCTCAGACGCCAGCGGCAAGTTCCGAGGCGTATGCGGTTGCTTGTGAAGTCATCGGGAAGAACTCGATGGGGTCGGATACCGGCAACGCCCTGGGCGCGGGAAGCGCGACCGTCCGTTCGCTGGGAGACGCCACGGGCGACGGCAAAGTGGACGGCGGCGACCTGGCCCGCTGGCAGCAGAACTACGACCCCCTGGGGACAAAAGGGGCCACGCCCGAGAAAGGCGATTGGAACGGCGACGGCAAGATTGACGGCGCGGATCTGGCGCTCTGGCAGCAGCATTACGCCCCGCTCGGGCTGCCCACGCCGTAGGTGCAGACGCCCGCGAAGGGGCTCAAAATGAGCAGCCTGCGGCGGGCGACCTTTACGCTGACCACGGTGCCAGCCACCATCGTGGAGCCCGAGCCGGCCAGCATGGCGCTGCTGGGCGCAGATCTGTTGGCCCTAAGTACAGCGCCCCGCAAATAGGGGGCGGAATTCCCAGGGATGCCCGGTTGCTGACATAACATTCTGCAAAACAAGGAGTTACGCTCCCCAGTTATCGTTCCTTGAATTCCGCACCTCTTCAATGGGGCGGTGTACTAAGGTTGGGCCGGGTGTGGAATCGCCGGCACGGATAAGCCATTCGTTGCCATTCGGACATGCTGTGGGTGTGACCCCGGGTTCGGGTTGCGCGAAAAATATCCTCCATCCTGGGAAGGGAGAGAGCCATGAATCGCCGTGTACACTGGGTCGTTTCTCTCTGTCTGGCAGGCGCCCTGGCCCTCACGGGCGGCGCGGGAACCCTCCATGCCGGCACCGTCTATGTGGACGACAGCAACACCTCGGGCGTCGAGGACGGTACGGCGGGGCACCCCTACAACACCGTTCAGGAGGGGATCAACGCCGCCGCCGGCGGCGACACGGTCGAGGTCGCTGAGGGCACCTACGTCGAGAACATCGACTTCAACGGCAAGGCGATCACCGTGCGAAGCGCGGACCCCGACGACCCGACTGTCGTGGCTGCAACGATACTCGACGGCAACCAGGCGGGCAGCGTGGTGACCTTCCAGAACGGCGAGGGACCTGATTCGGTCCTCCGCGGGTTAACCATCCGCGGCGGCCAGAACTGGGCTGGCGGCGGGATCTATTGCTGGGCCGCTTCGCCGACGATCACACAAAATACCATCACTGACAACTCGGCCGAATGGGGGGGTGGAGGTATATTCTGCGTGGATCCCTCCAGTCCCCTCATAGAGAACAACATCATCCGCGATAACGTCGCCGAGAATGAATACGGTTGGGGAACCGGCGGCGGAATCTACTGCACGAGTTGGTTCGGAGAGAGCAGCACGCCGACGATCCGGGATAATATCATCGAGAACAACGTCGCTTCGTATTCCGGCGGCGGGATTGGATGCGAGGGGAATTTGCAGGTCGGCGCGTGGGAGTCTGAAGGCTGGACGGTTGTATATCAGGGCAATGTCAGCGTCACTTCGACGGGATGGGTCGTCTTCGAGTTTCAGACGCCGTTCGATTATAACGGGACCGACAACCTGCTGGTTGATTTCAGTTACAACAATGACTGGAGTTTGTGGGGCGAGCCCGGCTGGTGCCTGGCTTCGGCGCCGGGGGGCCTACGCACCATCTGGTATCCCGGCTGGGGCGATGACCCGCTCACCTGGTCCGGGAACTTGCCAGCGCCATTGCCTTCGGATCTTGTGCCCGACGTACGGCTCGGTGGGGATTCGGCCGTTACTATAGGGACGGGAACGGGCCAGTCTGAGTTTCCTTTATACACATGGTCGTCCTCGGCCCGCACCCAGGTCATCTATCTGGCGAGTGAAATAGGGGGCGCCAATCGCATCTCTTCGCTCGCGCTCAACGTCGCGCAGGTTCCAGGCGCGCCCCTGACGAGGTGGACGATCCGCATGAAACATACCTCGCTGAACGCCTGTCCCGTGTCCTTCGACCTTGCTCCGACCATAACCGGAAATCTCATCAAAGGGAACGTGGCGGAGGGGGGGGCGACCGGCGGCATGGCCTGGGGAGGTGGAATCTATTGTCAGCTCACAGAGGCGATCATCGAGCACAATCGCATCGGGGAGAATACGGCAGGAAGGACGCAGGGCTCGGGCGGAGGGATTTACTCCAACAATGGGGCCTCGGCCATCTCGAACAACGTTATCTGGAGCAACCGAGCAGGCGGAGACACCGACGAGGGCTTCGGACGGGGGGGCGGCATCTGTCTAGACTCGGAGTTAGAGCCTCAGCCGATGCGGAACAACACCGTGATCGGCAACTCCGCAGGGCGGGGCGGGGGCGGCGGCATCTCCTGCACGTCTCCGCACGAGGTGTCCAACAGTATCCTCTGGGGCAACGGCGTCGACCTCGACGGCTGCGTGGCGACTTATTCGTGCATCGAGGACGGCGACCCCGGGACGGGCAACTTCAGTTACGACCCGATGTTCGCCGACCCGGCGGCGGACGACTATCACCTGAAGTCCCAGGCCGGACGCTGGGACCCGGCGGCCAACAGCGGCGCGGGAGGATGGATCCTCGACAGCGTCACAAGCCCTTGCATTGATGCCGGCGACCCGGCCTCGGATTATGGGAACGAACCGTCGCCCAACGGCGGGCGGATCAACATGGGGGCGTACGGCAACACGGCCTTTGCATCCAAGTCGGTGCCGGACCCGGTCCTTGCTTCCGTTCTCCCGGATTCAGGGCCACCCTACACCCTGATGAAGATCACAGGCTCCTGGTTCGGCTTTGCCGAGGGGACCGTCGAGGTGGCTGGCACTCCCCTCAACATCCTTGTGTGGTCCGACACGGAAATCCGCTGCGAGGTACCGCCTGAGGCGACCTCGGGGCCGCTCGTGGTCAAGCGCCTGAACGGGGTCGAGAGCGACCCTGTGGCCTTTGCCGTGACCGACCCGACCATCCTCTACGTGGACGACGACAACACGTCGGGCATCGAGAACGGGACACTAACCTGGCCGTTCAGTACTGTGCAGCGCGCCATCCGGGCGGGGACGAACGGCGACACGGTCCAGGTGGCCGCGGGTACGTACTGCGAAAACATCAACTTCCTCGGCAAGGCCATCACGGTCCGCAGCACAGACCCCGACGACCCGGCCGTCGTCGCGGCGACGATACTCGACGGGAACCAGGCGGGCAGCACGGTGACCTTCAATCATGGCGAAGGAGTATCCTCGGTACTCAAGGGGTTCACGATTCGCGGGGGTTCGGGCGGCATAGCCACGGGCTATTGCGGCGGCGGTATCTGCTGCCAGGGTGCGTCGCCGACCATCGAGAAGAACATCATCACGGGCAACACCGCGCTTGCCCACGGCGGAGGCATCTTCTGCTACGGCGGGGCGGCGACCATTCAGGACAACCGCGTCGAGGCGAACGAGGCCCGATGGTTCGGCGGCGGAATCGCCTGCTGGAACAGCACCGCTACCGTCACGGGGAACCTCATCTGGGATAACACAGCCCACTGGTACGGCGGCGGCCTGTTTGCCCACGGGCCGGCGGCGCCGACCGTCAAGAATAATGTGCTCACGGGCAACACCGGTTCGGAGGGGGCGGGCCTTGCGTGCCTGTACCAGTGCGCGCCTCTGCTTGAGAACAACACGCTCGCCGCCAACACGGCGGAGCGGGCGGGGGGCGGCCTGTACGCCGGCTGGAACTGTTCGCCCATTGTCCGCAACACAATCTTGTGGGCGAATGCGGCACCGAACGGCCCGGGACTGGCGCTGGACGTGAACTCGACTGCCAACGTTTCTTATTCGAACGTCCAGGGAGGCCAGGCGCTGGTTTACGCCGGAACCGGCTGCTCGCTGACATGGGGCACGGGGAATATAAATCTGGATCCGCTCCTCGATGCGTCCGGTTATTGTCACCTGAAGTCCACCGGGGGGCGATATGATCGCGCGTCGGGGTTGCCGCCGGAGAGTGCCGGTGCGTGGGTGCTGGACGGCGTGACGAGTCCGTGTATTGATACGGGCGACCCGCTGTCGGCCTACGCAGTTGAACTTCTGCCGAACGGTGACCGCATCAACATGGGGGCCTGGGGGAACACGGCCTACGCCTCGAAGCCGGCGGCCGTTGGCGGCCTGGCCTTGGGAGGCACTTCCGCTCCTGCAGATGGCGCGGCGGCCGTCGTCACAGAGGGAGAGCCTGCCGATGAGACCGTGGGACAGGGAGGCGACGAAGGTGAAGACCAGGGTACCGGCGGTGAGGACAAGGGTACCGGGGGCGATGAGGAGACGGCGGTGCGGTCGCTCGTGCTGGACGGCCCAGCCCCTCGCTTGGAAAGCACGGACCCCGTGCTGGGCGGGAACCTCGCGGGGCGGACGACGCTCACGCTGACCTTTGACCGCCCTGTCACCGTCGGCGCGGGGGCCGCCGAGGTCTACGGTGAGACGACGGGCGCCCATGCGGATTACTCCATCACGTATGGCAACGGCAAGCGAACGGTTCGCATCGAGTGGGCCTCGCCCCTCCCGGCGGACGCCTACGAGGTGCGCTTGGTCGCCGAGTTTGTTCTGGACGACAAGACCGGTCTGCCGCTGGACGGCGAGGTGAGTGACCCGGCCGATCCGGAATCGTTGCCCTCCGGCGACGGCAAGCCGGGTGGCAATGCGGAACTAGAGTTCGAAGCCGAGTGACAGCGACGGACTTGAAATGATTGCTGACCTGATAGCGATAGTCGGCCAGCGACGAGCACACGGTGTGCGCCGCCGGCAAGCCGGGATCAGAGGATAGACCATGTCCCCAGCGTCGCACGCGGTGGGCCGGCTTCGAGATCTTTACGGAATCGTGCTGGGCAGGATGCGTGCCCTCAACGAGCGGTCGATGCACCCCCCTCTGGGCCGTTCGGAGTCCGCGCCACCTGCCATCTTGGAGCATCTTGAGCCGAGGCTGCTATTGAGCGGCACGGTGGAAGAGCAGGCGCTGGAACTCTTCAGCGTCTCGCCCGCCCTGTTTGTCGAGAACCAGGGCCAGTGGGCGGACGAGACGGTCCGCTACGTCCACCAGGGCGATGGCGCGAATGTTGCCATGACGGACTCGGGGCCCGTGTTCCAGGTCTTCCGGCAGGACCCCGCCCCCGACGCCGTCCCACCCGCGGATGATCCGGCCATCCCTAGGCCGGACGATCGCCTCTCGCCGGAAGAAACCGTCACGCAGGTCCTCGAGTTCTCGGCCACGTTTGTGGGGGCAAACACCGTCACGCCCGTGGGTCTCGAGCAGTCGGAGACGCTGTTCAACTACTTCATCGGCGACCAGGCTAATTGGCGGAGCGAGGTGCCGGGTTACGAGAAGGTGGCCTACGCGGGTCTGTACGATGACATCGACCTGGTGACCTGGGGCCAGCGGGATTCCTTGAAGTACGAGTTTCACGTCGCGCCGGGGGCGGACTGGTCGGCCATCCAGGTACGCTATGATGGCATCACAGGGCTGTCGATCAACGAAGCCGGCGACCTGGTCGTGGATTTGGGCGAGGGCTGGGGGAGCCTGACGGACGACGCGCCCTATATCTACCAGGTGATCGACGGCGAGAGGCAAGAGGTGGCGGGGCGTTTCGTCCTGCTGGATGAGTGGACGTACTCGTTCGAGATCACAGGCGCTTATGACCCCTTACAGGCACTCATCCTCGACCCGGACCTCGCATGGTCCACCTACCTGGGCGGAAGCGGCTGGGAAGAGGGCGGGGGCATCGCCGTGGACTCTTCCGGCAACATCCTGGTGACGGGGTCCACCTGGTCTCCGGGCTGGACGAGCGGGGGATTTGACACGACGCTTAACGGCGACTCTGACGCCTTCGTCGTGAAACTCTTTCCCACAGGCGGCCACGTCTGGAGCAGTTACCTGGGGGGAAGCGGCGACGACAACGGCTACGGCATCGCCGTGGACAGTTCCGGCAACGCCCTGGTGACGGGAACCACGAATTCTTCCGGCTGGGTCTTGGGCGGCTTCGACACAAGTTACAACGGCGGCGGGGACGCCTTTGTCGTCAAACTCGGCCCCGCGGGGAACCATTTGTGGAGCACGTACCTGGGCGGAAACTCTGAGGAGAGGGGCAACGGCATCGCGGTGGACGCCGCGGGCAATGCCTTGGTGACAGGGGAAACTTGGTCTTCCGGCTGGGTTTCGGGTGGGTTCGACGTTACGTTCGGTGGCGACTGTTACGACCCGTTTGTGGCGAAACTCAGCCCCATTGGGAGCCACCTGTGGAGCACATACCTGGGTGGAGACTATGAGGACCTCGGCTATTGCGTTTCTGCGGACCCTGGCGGCAATGTCCTAGTGACGGGGTACACCGGCTCCTCCGGCTGGATCTCGGGTGGATTCGATATAGCAGACCCCGGGGGGTTTGACGCCTTCGTGGTGAAACTTAGTCCCTCCGGCGCGCATCTCTGGAGTAGTTGCCTGGGAGGAAGCGACTGGGACTTCGGCCACGGCATTGCCGTGGACGCTTCCGGCGACGTCTTCGTCACGGGAGTTAGCTATTCTTCGGGTTGGGTTTCGGGGGGCTGGGACACGAGTTACAACGGCGGTGGCGATGCCTTTGTCGCGAAGATTGCCGGCGTGGCGGAACCCTCCGACGCAGGGGACACCTTGTCCTTGGCGGCCAACCTGGGGACGCCGACCGTGGGGGAGATCTTCAGCGCCTACGACCAGATCGGCAACGGTTCCTACGGCTCGAAGGACGTGGACCTGTACAAGTTCGTCCTCTCGGCGGCCGGGACGGTGTTGGTGGGCGTCGACGCCCAGGTCTACGGTTCGGGACTGGACGCGTACCTCCGCCTGTTCAATGCCTCAGGCCAGGAACTCAAGAAGGACGACGACACGAACGGCCGCGATCCGTTCATCTCGACATACCTTTCGCCCGGGACGTATTATTTCGGGGTCTCGGGTTACGCCAACCGGTACTACAGCCCCAACAGCGCCGGGAGCGGCATCTCCGGCAGCACGGGCTTCTACTGGTCTTGGTGCATGAAGGAGACGGAAGGGGGCGGGGGTGGTGGGACGTGGTCTCCCACAATCACCGCCTCGGCGACATACGACGGGGACCCTTCGGCATCGGTCTTCGGGCGGTACCTGACGGGGAGCGTCGTACCGGACCTGGTGAACACGTTCACGGCGTACGTCTCTGCGCCGACGGGGTACACGACGGCGGCGGTCTGTTTCGACGCGAACTTTAGCGGCATCCTCGATGCGGGGGACTGGACGGATTCGTCCTCAAGCGGCGGCTGGACGTGGGACCTGAACGTCTCGGACCTCTCGGGCGACAAGACGCTCCGGATCTGGGCCCAGGAGTCGGGGGGAAGTTGGAGCGACGCGGCCGTGTTCAGTCTCAAAACGCTGGCCGCGCCGTCGTGGATGGACCCGGACCTGACGACGATCACGTTCAGCGCCGCGTCGGGCAAGTATGAGATCGACAGCCTGATCGGGGAGCGGATCGGGGTGGAGACGCCGTCGTTCTTCCCGGACTTTATGGAGGGGACCTGGAACGGCGTCTACGCGGGGATTTCGGTCCAGGCGGACATGACCCTCTCGGGCCAGGTGACGACGCGCAGCGTCGCTCCGACGGTTGGCTATTCGTTCCTGGGGTTCGAGCAAGCCTACCGCTTCAACCTGGGGACGAGTTTCAGCCGGAGCTACAGCCTGTTCCAGATAATCGATCTGTTCCGGGACCCGGCGGGGTACTTCGACAGCGGCGGCGGGTCGTCGGGGCTGACGAACCCCCAAACCGGCGGGCCGACGGTGACGCTGTCCTACAGCGGGCAGGTGGCGCTGAACAACAACCTCCAGTTCAGCCAGTTCAACGCCAGTTTTGGGATGACCCTGTCGTCGGGGGACGGAAGCCAGTTTACATTGAACCTGCCGAAGACAGTCTTCCCGATCCCCGGCACGCTCGGCCTGCTCTCGCTGGAGCTGACGCCGCACCTCGGCTGGTCGCCCAGTTTCGACGTGGGGATCCAGATGACCCTGGGTAGCGGGGGCCCGGTGTTCCAGAGCGCCTCGCTGAGCGTTGGGGCCACGGGATACGTGGGTGTGACGGGCGAGGTCTCGGTGCTCGGCGGGGCGGCCAGCGGGGGTGTGGACATCACCGGATCACTGGGGCTGGGCTTCAGCGCCGACTACGGCGGAGGCGGCTGGACCTATTCGATCCCGCTCGCGCTGGGGCTGGACATCGACTTCGTCGGCTCACTCCTTTGGGGCACCCTGAACGGGCGGATTGACGTGTACGACTGGGCCTGGACGGGCGACCTGTGGAGTTCGGGCGGCGGTTCCATGGGGGCGATGGCGTTCGGCGGGATGCTTGGCGGTGCGGCGCTCTCCGAGGGGAACGGGCCGGACCCGCTCACCCTGGTGGACGCGGACATGGCCCGGTCGCCTTCGGGCGACATCGCCTATGCCTGGACCGTGCCGAGCCAGGACGGGACGGCCTCGCCGCTGAAGGTCCAGCGGATGGTCGGGGGCGTGTGGGAGGCGCCGGAGACCCTCATCGACACGGACTATCATCGGGGCAATCCGTCCATCGTCTCGCTGGGGGGTGATCAGTGGATGGCGATGTGGTCGCAGAGCAACCTGCCGACGTCTCTACTTGATACGCTGACAGCCGAGACGATCGTCTCGCAGCAGGAGATCTGGTACGCGGTGGGGGATTCGAGCGGTTGGGATGCGCCGGTCCGGCTGACGGCGAACAGCACGTGCGACGATTCGCCGGAACTGGTGCGGCTGGACGACGGGCGGGTGCTGGCGGTGTGGCGGCGGATGAGCGGAATTGATCTGGAGGAGATCGGCGCCAGCAACCTGGTCTGGGCGATCTGGGACGGCGCGGACTGGACGGCGCCGGCCGTCCTGGCGGACACGGGCGAACAACTCAGCCAGCCGGCCCTGGCGGTGCTGCCGGGCGGCGAAGCAGTGGCCGTGTGGCTCTCGGATGCCTCGGCGGACGGAAGCCAGGTGACGGTCTGGTCGTCGGCGTTTGACGGCGTGTCGTGGTCGGCGCCACAGGCAATCAGCGACGCAGCACCGGGTAACCGCAACTGGTCGAACGTCGTAGGACTGTCGGACGGGACGGCTCTGGCGCTCTGGACCGAGGAGAGCGGCGCGGGGGCGATCCTCATGAGTGCCCGGCGGGGCGCCGATGGCACGTGGGGCGGGCCTGAGGCCGTGACCGACTATCAGCCGGTTGTCGGGAAGCCGGAGGTTGCGGTGGCGGGCAGCACGGTGCACATCGTCTACCACGGCTACGAGGACGAGAACGAGATCGTGGGACTCAGCCGCGACTTTGCGGACCCCGCGAGCCAGTGGAGCGAACCGGAACTCCTGACACCGGGGGCGGGAGATGCGTGGTGGGCGTTCGCGGAGGTCGATGCTGCGGACCAGGTGCAGATCCGGTATGTGCTGGAGTCGGCGCTGGAGGATGGTGCGATCGTTCCGCTGGCGGACCTGGAGGTATCGGCCTCGAGCCTCGCGCTGGACGTCGCGCCGGCGGAGGCGGGTATGCCGAACGTCGTGCTCGTGACAGTGACCAACTCGGGCTGGGCGGCCAGCGACGCGGCGACCGTCGCCCTGTACGAAGGCGACCCGGGCCTGGGCGGAACGCTCCTGGACACGCAGCCGCTTTCGGCCCTGGCGGTCGGGGCTTCCGAAGAAGTGGACTTCTATTGGGTGCCGACCATCGGGAGTCCTGAACTGTGGGCCGTGGTCGATCCGGACGGGACGCTGACCGAGCGGACGACGAGCAACAACGCGGCCAACCTTGCGCTTGTGGTTCTTGCGAAGCCGACGCTGGGGCTGGATCCGGCTTCCGACACAGGGACGCTCGGAGACGGGCGAACAATCGACTCAACGCCGATGGTGACAGGAGAGACAGCGCCTGGGACGACCGTGACCGTGTTTGTGGACTCGCAGGACTCGCCGGTGAGCGAGGGCGTTGTCGTGGGCGGAACCTATTCGCTGGTCCTGCCGGCCCTTGCGAACGGACCGCACACGATCTGGGCTCAGGCGTACGACAGTGCCGGGAATCCCTCGGTCTTCTCCGAGCCTTTGATCGTCCACATCGATGAGGCGGCGCTACCGGCGCCCGAGCCGCCCGGGCTCGCGACCGAGAGCGATGGCGGCCTGGCGGGCGACGGGCTGACGAACGTGGCGCTGCCGACCATCGCCGGACAGGCCAAGGCCAACGCAACGGTCGAGGTCTATCTGGATGGGGCCCTTCAGGGAACGGCGACAGCAGACGGAGACGGGGCCTACGCCCTGCCACTTCCGGAGGCGCTGGCCGAGGGGACTTTCGAGGTGACGGCGGTCCAGACGGACGAGGTGGGGAACGTGTCGCCCGCGTCTTCGCCCTTCTCAGTGACGGTGAATCTGACGCCGCTGCAGGCCCCCCTGGCGGAGACGATCGCCGACGGGCAAACCCAGCGCTCAACCATCGGCTCGGTGGCGTTCCAGTTCGCCGAGGGTGTTTTGGTGCCGTCCGCGAGCGGCCTGATCCTGCACAACGACACGACCGGTACGGATGCGGATCTTTCGGGGGCGGTCGTGGAGGGCGAAGGCACAAACCAAGTCACCTGGGACTTGTCGGCCGTCAGCCTGGAGGACGGCTACTACACGGGCACCCTTTCGGCCGCGGGGGCAACCGACACTTCCGGAAACCCGATAGCCGAGGACTACTCCTTCACCTTCCACGTTCTGAAATGTGACGCCAACGGGGACACCAGGGTGGACGGCGGGGACCTGGCGCTCTGGCAGCAGCATTACGATCCCTTGGGGCAGCATGCAAACGATGCGGGCATGGGGGACTGGAACGGCGACGGGAAGATCGACGGCGGCGACCTGGCCCTCTGGCAACAGCGCTACAATCCGCTCGGTCTGCCGGCGCCCATGAAAGCCAACGCGACGCCTGTGGTGGCCGAAGCCAAGCCAGCCGTGGCCGAAGTCCAGGTGACTTCCGTCACTGAGCCAATGGCCACGCCGCCACTCGCTACGGCCGAGGTAACGGTGGCGTCCCCCGGCTCGGAATCTGCGGGGGTGGACATCCTCGGCTGCGAAATCCTCTACCTGAGCGACCAAGGCGACGCCAGGAGCGACTTACAATCTCCCACCGGTTGGGAAGTGACACTGCCTCAGGCCGAATGGACCGCGATCACGGCGGCCTCGATGCCCGAGAGCACCACGCCGGTGCATAACTTCAGTGCCGACGAGACGACGAGCGAAACGGCTCCGTCGCCATCGGCGACAGGCGATCATTTCCCCCAGGGCGAGTCTGAAGAACTGGGCCTTGGTGATGGCCTGGAGGACGTTCTGGCGCTGCCGGAACTGACGGTGCCGCTTGGAGGGTAGGTGGCAGGCGTTGGATGCGGCCTCTCGGCGTCCGGCGACGGTGGGCATTTTCCCAGATGTTAAGTTGTGCTATATTTCTTTTTAGGCTGGAACAAGCGGAGTTTCGACCGCTTGCTGGCGTTTCGGAGGCGGGTCGCCGCTGAGAAGGGGAAACGCAATGAACATGTCACCCGGCTGTTCGGTCATCGAGCCGCTGCGGCTGCGGTTGCTGCCGAACGGCTCCGACCGGTCCGGTTCGAAGGACGTGCGGCGGAGGCCGCGACAATTCTCGGAGTCACAGGATCAGGAACAATTCCAAGGTGCGTGATGAGAAGGCGGGGGATGACGCTTACCGAGTGTTTGCTTGTAACCACCACGGTAGGCGTCTGTTTCGCGCTTCTGGTTCCGCTGATTTCCTCGACTTGGCAGATGGCTCATCTTACAAGATGCTCATATAACCTGCATACGATCTACCAGGCGGAGATCCTCTGGCGAGCGGAGCGAGGATCATCCTGTTTTGCGCAAGGGAGCAACTGGCAATCCCAGTTGATGCCGTACGTCGAGGATTGCGAGAGCGTCTTCGAATGCCCTGAGGCGGGCGCTCCACGGCCTAGCGTGGGCATCAGGACGGCGGACATCGCCTTCGAAGTGTACAGCGACAGGTCCTTTTCAGAATACCTCTTGAGAGTTGCGATTGATTCAGAGTGGATCAGGAAGACGCAGGTGGGGCCGGACGAGTATCTTTATGAGATCGAGATCCCTTACACAGGTGAGGACTACGACGACGTCCGGTGCACCGTCTGGTTTGCTGGCTGGTTCCCCGTGAGGCTTCGGATTGAGAAGCCCGGCCCGCATGTTTGGGGGTTTGACCTGGTCGTCAATGGCGAGGTGTTGCTGCATGACGTCGACAACTATGTCGGGCAAGAAATCGTACTGCCGGGCACCCCCGGGTTGTGCGACTACGGTTTGAGCAAGGGGACGTACGAGGCGGTCGGAGGGCCTGTTTCGATCATCGACCCCAAATGGATCCTAATTCTCGACTATCCCAAGGCGATCGCTGATTACAACCAGGCAGGAGATGACGACGACCCGTGGGACAAGTACTTCATCTTGGATGCAGCCGAATGGATGGACGTCTATGGAGGTGAACTGGAGGAGGGCGAGTCCTGGGAGGATTACCAGGCACTCCGGCATTTCGGCATGGCCAATGCCCTGTTCTGTGATGGCCATGTCGCGTTGCTGCGGCCGGAGGACCTCTGGGAAACAACCCCCCTGTGGAGCTCGCTTTCATCCTTGCTCGCCACCTCTGTCCCGCCGGATACCCTTGTCCCACAGGATGCCGCTATCTCGCAGGACGTGTTTTCCCTGACCGTTACGGCGAACTCATCCCAGCCGCTGCCACAAGACAGGGCGCGGCCACGAGGGCAACGTCTGAGCGGACCAAGCGACGCGACGTCGGGGCGAGGTGCGCTGGCGCCCGGGGATGTCAAAGTCGACGACTTTGGGAAACCCCGGTGGGTGGCCAATAACCCGAGCCCCGGGCTTGCGGTAACTTTCTACTGGAACTGCACAGGCGAGGCGGATGTCTATCTCAACGGGAAACCCCTCCGCTACTATGGGATTGGTTTCCGGACCCGCGAGGAGCCGCCCTCTCGCGTATTCTCTGCCCGGCGCAGGGTCCGCAACGGAGACGTCATCACCGTCGGTGCGCGGCACGGGGAATTGTGTGGCTTCCTCCTGGT
>DATKXO010000356.1:0-2946 GCA_035528995.1 Phycisphaerae bacterium
CGCTGTCCACGAAGCCACCGAGATCGCTGATCGCGCTGCCCAGATCCGCTCCCGGCACGACGGCTCCCTCGTCGAACCAGGCTCCCTCGCTCAGCTTGTACGTATGGCCGGCGTAGACGATCGTTTCCGTCGTGTCCGGGCCGTTTGGGCCGATCAGGGTCAAGACCGTGTGCGAGGCTCCCGGACGAACCTCGAGGAGGCCCTCGATCGGAACCTTGACACCGCTGACATCGGCAAAGCCGGCGACCGTGACGCGCGACTGGAACGTCGGGCTCGAGAGGGTATCCGTGAACGCGGCCGACGCGTCCACCGCGCTTGGACGGGGGCTGGGTGTCTGCGATGGCGCCGCCGTCGGCGGGATGGCCGTGGCCGTTGCCTCGGGCGCGGTCGGGGAAGTGGTCCCCGGCGCGGACGTCGAGGGCGGTGGGTCGGTCGCGCATGCGGCCAGGACCAGCCCGGCGATCAGTATCGCTGTTACTGGTCGAATGGATCGCACCTGTCTGCCCCCCGGGACTCCATGGTCGCCATAGCCGAGGCGAGCGCGACCGCGGCCCTTGGGCTGCACCGATCGAACCGGTGAAGTGTGTCCGGCATACACCCCGTCGGGGAGTTGATGTCCAGCGGGTGTCGTCATGGTCAATGACCTCGTGCGTCTGATCGATGACCTGAATGACGCAACCGACGCCAGAACGTTACAGGCGGGCTGAGCGCGATCGTCCAGCGGCTATGGGCCAGGATCGCTGGAGTCGTGCGCCGTCGGCACCGCGTGAGCAGCAACCACTCCACCAGGCCCACCGAGACGCCGTGCACAACACGCTCGAGTTAAGCCCACGAGATGAGTGATGAACCCATGCCCGATGGGCGCGGCCTCGACCAGATGATCGAGTTTGTCACGGACGCGCGGATCACCGACGAACACGATCGGCAGGCGGCCCGGAGGCCGTCACTAGCGAGCTGGGCTGGAGCGGGAGGCTCGCGTCGCCGCGGCACTGGCGGCGGGCGGCCGCATCGTCGACGACACGGCAGCCCCGCGATGGTGGGTACTCTCGGATCGAGCCGGGAACCGCGTCTGTATCGCCTCCCGGCCCGAGCTGACGCCCACAACGAGATCCGCTGGCTGCGGCGCCAGCATCAGTGAACTCGACACCGGCAGGGTGTCTCGGTCGGGCAGCGACTCGGCGCTACTTCACCGTGAATTCGGCGACCATGCCCTCCCGATAGTGGGACTCTTTCGTCCCGTCCGGCTCGTCCTGCACAATGTTGCAGACCAGCAGATATCTGCCCGGAGCCAGATCGAACGTCCCGCTGGCGGTCGTGCCCGGATCGAACTCCTCGATCTCGCCGATGGTCGTCAGGCCGGCACCTTCCTCGTCGACCTTCCCCTCTGCGCTCGCGGGCAACTCCAGCAGGGGCAAATCGGTCTTGAACACAACCAGCTCATGGGCATCGTCTGGACCGGTGTTCGTCGCCTCGAACGTGACCTTGCCGCTGTCGATGGAGCTGACATCGGGCAGCACTGCAAATTCCTGGAGGTTCACCTTGACCGTCCCGCCCCCGCCACCGCCACTACAAGCTGCGAGTGCAACCGCGGCGAGCGCGCCGACAGTGAGTAGGCCGGTGCGCCGCAGGTTCAGACGCGACCCGCGCCTCAGCCGTGCGGGCGTCGCTCCGGCGGCGGCTCCAGGCGAGCGTCGTCCGAAGGACAGAGTGTCCTTGACCATGTCGGTGTCTCCTCATCTGCAAGCCTGGACGTGTGCCAGAGCCGTGCCTCCTACCCGCATCTCGATGCCTGCATTCGATGGTCCGGTGCCGAAGGGCGCTTTGGCAACCACAATTCGGGCAGCGAGGCATCTGACACGGCCAAGGAACGCACATGACGTCGGGAGGCGCCAGTGCCATTGGTCACAAAAGTGTCGCTTTCGCCGTCGCCGTCAATCACCGCTGTCAAGGGCCACTCGTCTAAGAAGCTTTGACCGGTCCTGGGGGAAGCCTCACCGCAATCACGGCAGGACGGTCAGGACCCCCATCGCCTCAGCCGGGATCGTGCCGCCCCACCGCTCCGCAACGGTTTCCGGGTTGTCGGCGAGGAACGCGTACCTACCGGGTGCCAGCACGAACATGATGACGTTCCCATGCGGCTCGCCGTCGGCGAAGCCGCCAATCGAAGTGAGGAACGTGTCGCCGTGCCGGACGCGGTCGAGGTCGTCGTCGGTGAAGGGGCTCGGCGACTCTGCGGACGCCGTCCCCGGTTCGACGATTGTCACGCTCGTCCCGGCCACGTCGAGGATGATGTAGGCGTCGCCTGCCCGGATCGTCGCGGGCATGATGGTCACTGAGTCGCCGCTCACCACGACGTGGACCTCCTGGGCGCCGTCAGGTACGGCGATCGGACCGGCAGAGCATGCGGCGAAGAGAGCTGCGACGCCGAGCGCGAACATCACGCGCGGCATGAGCCGACCCGCCTTCAGGACGTCCGTCACCGCAAACCCCCAACGAGCCAAGCTCAGAGTCGTGCGCCGCTGATCCATCTCACGCGCCTAGGGTTCGAAGCTGGGACAGGTCCAGCTGACCTGACCCGAGACCGTCGAGCCGGCCCCCAGGCTGTCAGCGATCCCGGCGAATGTCATCCTGCCCGCTGCCGGGGTCGTGCCACTCGCGATCCGGATCGCGGACGCTGGGTCCCAGCCTTTTCCCGGAGAGCCGGAGAAACCGGCGGCGTTCACGCCGAAGTGACGGTAGGAGCCATCGGCCATGACCGAAAGTTCGATATCGACCGTCGAGCCGACCTGCCCGAATGTTGCAGACATGGTGTATCCGTCTTGCGGAGCGTCGAACAGGCAGCGAGCCCCGGAAGCCACGCCGTCGAATACTACCGCACCGCTGATTCGCAGGCTGGCTGTCCCGTCGATCGTCTCGGCCTCTGTCTGTTCTACGGCGGTCTCGCAG
>DATKXO010000357.1:0-9794 GCA_035528995.1 Phycisphaerae bacterium
GACGCCACCTGCCGACGGGCGTTGTCCACCCCGGCCCGTACCGTCCGCCCCAGCCGGTGGCTGCTCGACGGATTGCCGTGGTGCTCGCGAAGATACGGCTGCATGGCGTCGGCCACCCGAGGGTCCAAAGGCGTCGTGGCGTTGTAGTCCAGGTAGATCATGGCAGATTCCTGTGCTCCAGTTTCGCAACGGCCTGCATCACCGCCGTCCGACTTGACCGTTGTGGTAGAATGCCCGACGACCGGCCTTTCAATGTGGGACCGGCTTGCCGGTGTGGGACCGGTTTCCAACCGGTCAAAACAGACGCCGGCCGCTCCAACTTCGATGAACTCAGTTTACCGCCCGGCAACACGGGCTGCGAGGTGACCAATCATGAAAGTCCTCATCGCCGACAAGTTCGAGAAGGCCGGCCTGGAGCAGCTTCAGGCCATGGGATGCAACGTGACCCTCGACGCCGACCTCTCCGGAGAGTCCCTCCGCGACGCCGTCAGGGAAAACGGGGCTCAGGTCCTGATCGTCCGTTCCACCAAGGTCCCGCCCGATGTCATCGAGGCCGGTAAGTCGCTTGAGCTGATTATCCGGGCCGGCGCCGGCTACGACACCATCGACACCGCCGCCGCCAAGCAGCACGGCATCCGCGTCTGCAACTGCCCCGGAAAGAACTCCGTGGCCGTCGCCGAGCTCACTCTGGGCATGATGCTCTCCCTCGACCGCCGCATCGTCGACAACACCCTCGACCTGCGCAACGGCGTCTGGGCCAAGAAGGAGTACAGCAAGGCCCGCGGCCTCAAGGGGCGCACCCTGGGCATCGTCGGCCTCGGACGCATCGGATACGAGATCGCCAAACGCGCCGCCGCCTTCGACATGAACCTCATCTACTCCGACGTCATCGATCAGAAGGAAATCGAGAAGGAGCTCGGCATTCGCAAGGTCCCCTTCGAGCACCTCCTGGCCGAGGCCGACTTCGTCTCCCTCCACGTCCCCGGCGGTGCCGGCACCAGGCACATGATCAGCACCGACCAGTTCAAGATGATGAAGCCCACCGCCTTCGTTCTCAACTGCAGCCGCGGCGGAGTTGTCGACGAGAAGGCCCTGGTCGAGGCCGTCGAGAACGGCCGCATCGCCGGTGCCGGCCTGGACGTCTACGAGATCGAACCCCTCGCCACCGGTACCGTTTTCGAGGACTCCGTCATCAAGGCCGCCCGCGTCTACGGCACCCACCACATCGGCGCTTCCACGGAACAGGCCCAGCTAGCCGTCGCCGACGAGGTCGTCCGAATCATCGCCGAAAAGATGAAGGGCAACGACCCGCCCAACTGCGTCAACATGTAAAACCGCGCCGCACGCCCGGAGACATACACCCGGTTAAAAACGCACGCCCGACGAGCGCGCCAACCTCGCCCCGTCGACCTTTCACCCGATGCAGATCGCGCCCCGTTTGACTTGTGTGCGCCGCGGCGTCAGCATGCGCAGATCGCCCGGCGGACCGATCATGGCACTCTTGGACTTCGACCTCGCCTGCATCTGGTGTAACGCCAGCCTTCACGGCGCGGATGTCGCCGGCCTCTGCCCTCGCTGCAACCACAAGGTCGGCGATACGCTGGATCCCGCTCTTCTCGATCCCGACACATTGGCGGTAGCGCGGGACGTCCCCTGCGTCGCCTGCCAATACAACCTGCGGACCCTGCCCGCCGGATCGCTCTGTCCCGAATGCGCCAGGCCCGTCGCCGACTCCCTCCGCCCCCGCGAACTCCATTACGCCGACCTTCGCTGGCTGCGCCGGGTACGTGGCGGCGTCACACGGTTGTTCGTCGCTATGATCGCCCTGCTTCTTGCAGTGCTGATTCTGGTTGTCGCTCAGTTCCCGGTGCCTTTCTTCGCGACCCTTCTCATCGTCATTGGGATGATCCTGGGAGTCATCGCCCTG
The DNA here is from genome assembly GCA_035528995.1 of Phycisphaerae bacterium. GTDB lineage: Bacteria > Planctomycetota > Phycisphaerae > UBA1845 > UBA1845 > DATKXO01. The sequence continues at coordinate 1,928 of DATKXO010000357.1, forward strand.
TTCTTCGCCGTGGTGGGCGTCTTCCTTGCGACCGCGTCTGTCCCCAACGACCATGCGTCTCGAGGAGTCCGAGCTGCCCGGATCGCGGCCCGGGTGCTGCTGCTGTGGCCTGTCGTTTCTGTCGCGGGGAGGTTGTTAGGCATACCACCACTCTTCTGGGCGTTGAGCAGGCTCCCGCTAATGGCGGCCCCGATCATGGCCGTCCCGTGTGTGTTTGTCGCCTTGCGACATGTGGCCGGCTTCGGCCGCAGTCCCGCTCTTGCCAGGGCCATGACGGTCATGATCTGCCTGATTATCGCCGGCATCGTTCTTGCATTCACCAGCATCGGCCTGTGGTGGTTGACCGCCGGCCCACCCGTTGTCACTACCACCACCGGACCCGGCGGCACCACAATAGCTACGTCCGTCGTGGGTGGCGGACGTCGGCCGATCGTGCAGACGCTGTTGGGCCTGGCACGCGGCACATTGGTCCTGCTTGCCCTGGTAGGTTATGCCCTGGGTGGGTTTGTTCTGGCCAACTGTCGCGGACTACTGACCAAGGCCATCCAGGCTGCACCAAAACCGCCGACCTGATCAGCCCCTCAGCTTGCGAATCAACCGCCGAGTCTGATTCCGCACCAAATGCCAGATCGCTGGCCCCCTCGGCCGCGGCCCCGCGTCCAGGATGATGAAGCTCACGTCGTCGTGCGTCAGCTTCCGGCTTCCGGCGAACTCATACAGCGCCTCCACCAGCGCCCGCCCCAGCTCCTTCGCCGAACTCCGCCCGTGCGTCCTCAACACCTCCACCAGCCGGTCGGTCGAGAACAGCGCACCGTCCGGCCGAGGCGTCTCCAGCACGCCGTCCGAGAAGATCACCACCCGATCGCCCTCCTCGAGCGTGCTCATGCCCAGATCGAACCCCACGTCCTTTTGCACGCCCAGCGGAATGTTCGCCTGGCGCCCGCCGCGTTCCTCCGAACCGTCCAGGTCGCTGTCGTCCCCCTCGGCCAACGGCTGCCACTCGTCGGCCACCGCCCGGTAGTGCAGGGCCCGCGGATGACCGGCGTACCCGTAACGCAGCAAACCCCTCGGCGCGTAGTAGCAGATCAAAGCCGCCGTGGTCATAGCCTCGAACCCCGCGTCGACGGCCTGGCGATTCAGCGCTTCGAGCACCAGGTTCGGGTCCGGGTTGTTCATGTGCTTGCCCAGCAGGCGGTGGATCCACCCGCTCATCTGTGCGACCTGCTCGCCATGCCCCACCACGTCCGCCAGACACGCCCGCGTCATCAGCCCCGCGCTGCACGTGGACAGGTAGTGTACGTCCCCGCCCCGCGGCCCCCCGCACGGCCGCGAATAGACCCATCCCGTCATCCCGGGCAGCTTCACCTCCGTCTCGACGAACCGGTTCCCACCCCAAACCTCCGAGCAGACCAACTCCCGCGGCCCCTGCCCCTCAACCCCGCCTCCCATCCCTGCGGGCGCGCCCGTCCCCGCACCGTCGCCCGCATTTTGATCGTCGGTCGTCGCTGTGCTCTTGCCCATGTCTCTACCGTTGAAGATCGCCGCGCTTCAGCCCATACAACCAACGCCCGTCCCCGTCCATTCCCCGTTCCATCACGTAAATACCGGCAACCCCCGCCCCGGGCAACCGAGCACAGCTTCATTCCACCGCAGAAGAACGCCCGTCCCCCGCGCCAGCGCGGAATGAGCATGCCCCCACGCGCCACGCCCCCACGCGAACCGTCCACCCGCCACGCCCCCCAACAAAAACCCGCCCGCGGCCCACGAGAAGTGAACACACGGGCGGGAGATGCTGTCCAATTCAATCCCAGCGCCGAACCCCTACGGGCAGGGACACGGCGCCGCGCCGACGCTCCCCAGACGGGCCTTCACCGACGACTTGTCTGCCGTGTCGATCCTGCAGTCCCGGCGGATCTCGTACTGCACGTTGGGCCGCGTCCCGGGCAGCCCGAGCCCCGACTTCCTGCCCCTGGGCCGCCCATCCGACCCACGCCGCGAGAGTATGCCGCAACGTCCAGACGCGGCTACGAACTCATGAATGATGATCTCCGTCGCCTCATGATTACCACCCCGGCCGTCACCACCAGCAGCCCCAGCACGATCAGTCCCCATTCGGAGACGGTCGGAATGGGCGGTTGGTCGCAGGCGTCGTCGATGTCGTTCCCGTTCGCGTCGCCCAGACATGGTAGGCCGTTGCCCGGCGACCAACCCTCGAGCTCATCGCAGCATAGCGGGTCGGCGTTCTGGCAACTGCCGTCGTCGAAGCAACACGCCTCCTCCTCGGTACACACTGTTTCCAGCCCCTGCGCCATACCGCCGAGGTCGTCGCAACACAGGGGGTCTATGTCCACACAGGTCCCGTCCGCCAGGCAGCAGCCCTGCGGTTCGGTGCAGGCTGTCCCGGCGCCCTGCGCAGTGCCGCCTTGAGAGGCGCAATCATCCACTGGCAGGTTGGCGCAGAGACCGCTGCTGAAACAGCACGCCTGCTCGCACGCGTCGTTGATTCCGTTACTGTCATTGTCGTTGAGGCATTGAGCCACGTACCCGGCAACACCTCCCATCGCTTCGCAGCATGCCAGGTCGGCGTCGATGCAGGTTGCCCCCCCGTTCGAGCAGCATGCCCACATTCCCAAGCACTCCGATCCTGGCCCCAATGCTGTGCCGCCCAGATCATCGCAACACAAGGGGTCCACCATGATGCAGGTGTGGTCGGGGAGGCAGCAAGCCTCGGCTTCCGTGCATGCCGTGCCCGCGCCCTGCCAAGCGCCTCCCGCTAGGTTGCAGCAGGTCTCTGTGGTCGTAACACACGACAGATCGGGCAAACAGCACCCGCCCGTCGGCTGGCACGTTGTCCCGGGGCCTTGGGCCTCTCCGCCCTGCACGCTGCAATCGTCCGGCGTTAACTCGACACAACTGCCATCATCGAAGCAGCATTCTTCCGGGCACTCGTCATCACACAGGAAATCATCCTGAACTGATATGTCGTGAGTGTCCACGGCCCACGGCCATTCATCCACCGGGAGGGCGTGCCACGTGAGGGCATGATCGTCCTCGGCGGGGTTCCAATCGCCAGGAGACAATGGGACGTACTGTTGCTGAAGACAGGTGTGTCCGTCGGGATCGAGCTTCGCGATCACACCGTCCTCTCCCCCGGCGCCCCAGTCTGACGTGGCGCCGGCGATCCATAGACGCTGCTCGATATCTTCGGCCACGCCGTATGCGACACCCTCTGCCCAGCCTCGGATCCACCGAGCGCTACCGTTGGTCGCCCAACTGCCCGCGAGGAAGTGGGTGCCAAGCCCTCCGGCAACCACGAGGTCGTGATCACCGGAGGTTTGGATGATGCTGTGGCCCACCGAGTCAGCCGCAAGCTTCTTCTGCCAATACGGCACGGCTGAGCCCGTGCAATTCCGCTTTGATACGAATAGATGACCGGCAGTATCACCAGTCAGCACCAGCGCGCCGTCGTTTGCCAGCGTGATAGAGTGGCCGACCGAGTCGTCGTCGTCTTCCTGGATCCAGCGTCCCCACTCGGCGAGCAGCAGACCGGACTTGATCCTCGCAAGGAGCACACGCCGGTCGTCTCCCGGGGCCAGCAGCCCGCCGACGACGATGTAATCGCCATCACAAGCCTCAACCAGAGACTCGCCCCAATACTCATACAGTGGCGTGAGGGGCCGGCGGAAACCTGAAGCCCTCACAAGGCTACCGTCGGCAGCAGCGAACTTGGCCATCAGAACCGAGTATTCCAGCGCGTCGTTCCACACGGTGCCGGTGACCACGAGGTCGCCGCTCGAGTCCCTGATGACGTCGTACCCCCGCAGCTCGTAACCCCCGCTTGAATCGGTCAGCACCGTCGTCCAGACTTCGACTCCGGACGCGGTGAACCTGGAGAGCAGCAGGTGGTCCCCCGGTCCCCCGACGCTGCTCGTGTGCCCCGTGGCCACGAAATCCCCGCCGGGAAGCTCGATCACACTGCGCCCCTCCTCGTCACCGGTGCCTCCCAACCTCTTGGTCCACACGAAGTCCCCGCAGTCATCAAACTTGACCAGGAGAACATCCTTGCCCTGTGACCCGTAAGTCGTGTAGCCGACGGCGACGGCACAACCGTCCGACGTTCCGATCACGTCGTAGAAAGTGTCGTCGGCACTCAGTCCGACAGCCTCGACCACTCCATCATCTTGACCCAAGGCCCTTCCATGGAGGGCCAGTAGCGCCACGCCAAGCGCCAACCATGTCCGCTTCTTCATGAGCCACCTCTCGTTCCGCCCGTAACGTGCTCTTGGAAACGACGGCCATGGGCTCGCGGGTACGGGCGTCACCCGCGGCCACAGCGATCGGCTTCTCACGTCGTCTACCCGACCTGCAAAACAGAACCGTCGGGAGCCTCGCTCTTCCGGCTCGCCACCATTCGCCCCGATGCAGGCCGCCTTCCTCGATCCGCACCGGGCGACGGCAAAGCGCCGCTCGGCCTCAGCGCCGCCGACGCAACGCCGGCCCCGCGCCCGAGCAGCGCCCATCCCGACCGCTCACCTCCTGCTCCCCTGACCCGTTTGCCCGAAGCGATACGCCAAGCCCGTCCGCGACACCCCGACTGGTCACAGAGACCGCGTTTCGTCTTCGCTTTGGAAAGGTGTTGGACCGCTCGATCCGACCTTGCTCTTCAGCCGGGCAACGGCCTGGCCGGAACTAGCGAGCGATTCCGCCTCCTGACCCCGACGGTCCCATAACCCATCTATCCTACCCTCTAGAACGTCATGAAATCCAGTACAACAGTAGCACAAATGTACCATTCTCAAACTCAGACCGCATCAAGCCCCCGCCCACCCGCGTCCTCGCCAGCGCCAGCACCGTGTCACAGATGACCACGTCGGCTCCCGGCCGCATCCGCCGCAAGGCGCGCCCGAAACCCGGGCGCTCTGCCCCGCCCGCTGACTACGGTAGGGTGCATCTCGATGCACCTCGCTGGCTGAGAGCTGAGAGCTGATAGCAGGCGGGCAGCTCGTAGGGTACATCTCGATGCACCTCGCTGGCTGATAGCGCGTAGCTGAGAGGTGATAGCAGGCGGGCAGTTCGCAGGGTCCATCTTGACGCCCCTCTCTGGCTGATAGCGGATAGCTGAGAGCTGATAGCTGCCGCCCGATAGCTGCTGGCTGAGAGCTGAGAGCTAAGAGCTGCCGTGCGAGAGCTGACAGCTTATGTGGGACCGGCTTTCCAGCCGGTCAAACGGGCTTGAAACCCCGTCCCGCAAGCTCTCCAACGACCTCGTAACCCCTGAACCCGAACCACCTTACGCCGACATCTTCGCCCAATCCGGCTGCGTCCTCCCCTGACCCTGGCCGCCCCAGACCGACCCGGGGCGCGACCTCCCGCCGACCCATCCGGCAGCTTTTGCCGACCCCCGCCCCAGCCCTCGCTTTCGCTCACGCCGCCCGATCCGCCCGACCGATACCGCCATATGCTGACCGGCCGTGCCCGTCCCATACAACATATGGGCACCCGGCGGGCCGAACCGGGAAGTTGAGAAGACCGAAAAAAAAGGGCAAGAAAAACTTGCCGTTCGGACGATGTTAGGTTATGCTATGGTACCGAACAAGTTGCGAACTCTGGCGGCCGGCCTGATGCAGCGCTTCACCGGGGTCCGCAACTGGTTCTGCGGAAGGTCGTTTGGCCAGGTCAGGGGTGAGGCCGCGGCCGGCGACTTACCGTTGTGTGTGTTCGGCCCCGGGGGTGACTACAGGACCGCATGGCTCCCGGGGTCGCCGAAGTCAACCGATGCCACCCGCGCACTGGAACCCGGCGCGGGGCTGTTTGGCACCGCCACCGCACGGACGCCCGGCCGGCGCCGCACCGGCCGGCCGGTCCTCCGGCGGGTCGCCTTGCGGGCCGGCAGCGTGTTCGATCGAAGGTGCGACCGAGCGGACACGGGCACGGAAGCAGTGGGTTGCGGTCCCGCTGGCGTCGCTGCGGGCGTGCCCGCGGACATTCCAGCGACCATCGCCACGGAAGTGGCCGCTGGCGTGGCCGCAGAGGCGGCTGCGGATGTGCGGCGTCGCATGCGGCGGTCGGGGCGGTTGCCCCTGGTCGCATTGGGGGCGGCCGGGATACGTCGTTTCTGGGAGGAATGTTATGGGCAGACCCGCCAAGGGTCAGGAAAATCGTCGCCTCACACCCAGGCAGATGCAGATCCTGACCTTCATCCGAGACGCCAGACGCAGGCAAGGCTATTCCCCGACGATGCAGGAGATCGCCGACCAGCTCGGCGTAAGCAAAGTCACCGTGTTCGAGCACGTCGGCGCCCTGGTCAGAAAAAAGCTCTTGCGCCGTCTGCCGCACAAGGCACGCTCTTTGGAGCCTACGGAGTCTGCCCGGTTTCCTGACGAGCGACCGACGGCCATCCCGCTGGTCGGCCGAATCGCCGCCGGCCGCCCCATCGAGGCCATCGAGGACGTCGAGACGCTGGACTTCGAGTCGATGTTTCAGAGCCGTCACGAGACCTTCGTCCTCGAGGTCCACGGCGACAGCATGATCGACGAGCAGATTCGCGACGGCGACCAGGTCATCGTCGAGCGGCGGACGGACGTGCGAGATGGAGAGACCGTCGTGGCTTTGCTGGCCGATGGCGAGGCCACGCTCAAGAAGCTGTATCGAGAGCGCGGGGGCATTCGGCTTCAGCCGGCCAACAAGAAGTACAAGCCGATCCACGTCAACCCGGGCGAGGTGCAGGTCCAGGGCGTAGTCATCGGCGTAGTACGACAATACTGAGGTCTATTTCCAGGGGTGGTGGTCGTCGTCGTAGTGCGGCGGAACTGAGGTCAACGTGCGGGGGTTAGCCCAAGTTACGGAGTTACGGGGCGAGATCGGCCTTGAGATCGCGCCAGCGGCGGTTTCGGGCCGAAGTCGTGACTACATTTGCTTCACCTCGGCGACGCGCCGGAGTCGCTGGGGTAGCCTGAGACCCAGTCGGTTGAGTAGGACTTTCTGGGCCTTGTCACCGGGCAGGTTAGAACCGGCCAGTTGTGGGCGGGTTAGAACCGGCCAGTGGTTGTGGTTCTCCTATACCTCATTTCGCCGTAAGAGTTCAGCCGTTTGCAGCGACCGGGTCGGGCAGCGGTGGTAGTTGGCTGGTTTCGAGGTAGGTTTTGAGGGCGGCGGCGGTCGTTTTGGTGGGGTCGTGGCCTCGCATTCGCAGCGTGCGGTAGATGCTCATCAGGATGGCCTGCGTGGCGGCTCCCTGCTCCGAGCGATTCGACTGGCTGTTCTTGCGGAGGATCACGGCCGGTCGAATCTGCCGTTCGGCCAGGTTGTTGTCGAAGGGCACCTCGGGCTTGTCCAGGAAGGTGAAGAGGTGGTCCCAGTGTTTGCGCAGCCGCTTGGCCAGCCGCAGGGCGTCGGCGTCGCGGTAAACGGGTTCGCCGTCTGGACCCCGCCATTGGGCCAGGGCGGTCAGCCGACGGTCGATCAGCCGGATACGGCCTTCGTAGCGCTGCGGCTCGAAGTCCGGCCGTTTGCGCAGCCGGATGCCGTCGCGGACCAGGCGGCGCAGCTTCTTGGCGAAGGCCCGCCACTCGGGTGAGTCGTTGTCCTGGTCGACCTTCTCCAGTTCGCGCAGCAGATGGACCAGGCAGTACTGCCGGTCGTCGGTCTCGATCGACTCGTACGGCGCCCAGAAGTCATGAATCAACGTGCCGGCAAACGCATCGGTGAAGAACTTCTGTAGGGCCGGCGACCCCCGACAGCGGTCGATCATGTAATAGCACACCTGGTGATTGGCGAAGCACCACAACCAGTGCGTCTGTCCGGCCACCCGCCAGCCGGTCTCGTCGGCGTGCAGCACGGCCGAGGCCTTGGCTTGTTGGCCGATCTG
>DATKXO010000358.1:0-3662 GCA_035528995.1 Phycisphaerae bacterium
CGCCGCTCATACTATATCGGCACGTCCGGCGCCCGGCAACCGGGCGCACTCCGTCAGCGGGACCGTGATGAGCGAGGATCTGGCACGACTATTGGATCGGACGGTGGTGCTGGACACCGCCGGGCCTATTGTGTACCTCGGTGTCCTGAAGGAAGTTTCCGAGGTGGGGTTCTGGCTGGAGCATGCGGACGTGCACGACTGCCGTGACGGTCACGCTTCGAAGGAACTCTACCTTATTGAGGCCCGGCGCGACGGCGTGACGCCGAACCGCCGGCGGGTGTTCGTGATGGGCTCGACGGTGCTGAGCGTGTCGGCCCTGGACGAACTGGTTGTGGAGTGATCCGGGACCCCGAAGCGAGAGCCAAACGATGAAGCTGTTTATCACCGGCGGTGCGGGTTACGTCGGCAGCCACTGCGTGCGGGGCTTGTGCGATGCCGGTCACGAGGTGGTGGTGTTGGACAACCTCAGTGCGGGGCACGAAGGGGCGGTGGATCGGCGGGCCCGGTTCGTCCGGGGCGACCTGGGCAATCGTGTCCTGCTCAAGGCGGCTTTCGGCGAGGGCGGGTTCGACGCGGTGCTTCACTTCGCGGCGTCGCTGGACGTCAACGAGTCGGTCAACCACCCGCTGAAGTACTACCGCAATAACGTGATCAACACGATCGGCCTGTTGGAGTCGATGCAGGAGGCGGGCGTTCGGCGGCTGGTGTTCAGCTCGACCTGCGCCACGTACGGGGTGCCGCGGTCGGTGCCCATCACCGAGGACATGCCGCAGCAGCCCATCAACCCCTACGGGCACACCAAGCTGGCCATGGAGTGGGCCATGCGCGACTGTTGCCAGGCCTGGGACCTGGGCGTCTGCGCTCTGCGGTACTTCAACGCGTCGGGCGCGGCGGCCGACGGCTCCATCGGCGAGGACCACGATCCCGAGCCGCACCTGATCCCCCTGGTGCTGCAGGTGGCGCTGGGACAGCGGGAGAAGATCCACATCTTCGGCGTGGACTACCCGACGCGGGACGGGTCGGCGGTTCGCGACTACATCCAGGTCGAGGATCTGGCGACGGTCCATCGCCTGGCCGTCGAGAGCCAGGAGCCGGGCGTGTTTCGCTGTTACAACGTGGGCACGGGCGTGGGGAACAGTGTCAAGCAGGTGATCGATGCCGCCCGCCAGGTAACCGGTCACGAGATTCCGGCCGAGCCCTCCGGGCGTCGGGCCGGCGATCCGGCCGAGCTGTATGCCGACCCCGCGAAGGTCATGACCGAGCTTGGCTGGGAACCGCAATACACCGAGATCGCCGCGATTGTGGAGACGGCCTGGGGCTGGCATCGGGCCCATCCGGATGGGTTCGGCGCCGATTAGCGTCGAGGGGGTACCCAGCTTGACGGGCGGACCGCGGCAGTTGATATTCTGCAGTTGCACGCCGCGGCGCAGGTCGTCGGTGTTTCGAGCGAGCGTGAGTTCGCGCTCGGCATCGGTGGTCTGGCGGCGTACTCGGGGAAGCGGTCATGGAAGGTACCGTGAAATGGTTCAACCGTAGCAAGGGGTTCGGTTTCATCGTGCCGGCCGAGGGGGGCGCCGACGTCTTCGTTCATTTCAGCGACATCCAGTGCGCCGGGAAGAAGACGCTCGACGAGGGCCAGCAGGTCCAGTTCGAGATCACCGAGGGCGAACGCGGCCCCAGAGCCACGAACGTCCAGGTGATGGGCGGACCTGAAACGTGAGCCGAGGCGGAAGCCGACCAGCGCACCTCAGGGTCCAGGCGGAGCGCTGGCCGGGACGCGGCCGGTTGCTGCGCCGTGAGGACCGGTCCATCCGGGCGTCCCACGCCATGCCGGCCGCCGAGAGACGGGTCTGTCTGGCGGTCGGGCTCTAAGGTCTGGCAATTCGTCTAGCCGTGTTGCCAAGCGTCTGCTGCAGGGCCGGGAGCAGGGCGTCGGCGACGAGTTCGCAGCCGGCGGGACTGGCGTGAATGACGTCGAGGAAGGGGTGTACCTCGGCGTTGTCGCGAAAGAGCGGGATCAGGTTCACGAGTTGTACTCCCTGGGAGCGGGCGATCTGCGTCAGGGCCCGCTGTTTTGGGAACCGCTCGTTGCGAGCCATCTGATGGAGCCGGGGCCAGAGCACCAGGATGGGTTCGACGTTTCGCTCGCGGCACCAGGCGACGATGGCGAGAATCTGTTCGGTGAATTCCTGGTCGGTCAAACGGGGCCGCCGCTGGACTTGCTCGGCCGGTACGCCCAGGCCGAGCGACGGGCGCACGTGTCGGAGGAGTTCCGCGAAGCGAAACTGACCGGTCAACTGTGTGCGCTGGGCCTCGATCAACACGGCGTGCTCGACGTCGCTGAGGTTGTCCCAGATGGCCTCGTCGTTGCGTCCGTAGGCCACCACCAGAACGTCGGGCAGTTCGTCGGGCTCGAGCTGCTGGAGGAGAACACGGCCCTGGTAAGCGGTGTATGCAGGCACGGCGAGGTTGACGCACTGCACGCCTTCCATGCGTTGCTGGAGGAGGGCCGGGAATGTCTGGTGATCCTCGACCCCCAGCCCGAACGTGCAGGAGTCTCCCAGAAACAGCACCCGGTGCGGGGCCGAGTGGACGCGCGGCATCAGACGGAAGCCGGCCGAGTCGGTGGAGACGGCGAACCGGATCTCCGGCGTGTTGGGATAGTGCCCCGACACCTGATTATTGCGCAGATTGGGCTTGAGCTTCCAAAAGAGCTGGGCGTCGGGCAGGAAGAGGTCATTCAGGGCCGGGAAACCCAATGCGGCATCGAGCTTGCGGCTGTATTCCCAGCGGGCATTGGGCGCAGCCTGAACGAGAATGCGGCTCCCGCCCTCCAGGATGGCGAGGGCCAGCACCACCGTGATCGCCGAGAAGACGGCCTTCTTGCGTCGTCCGAGCCGAGGCTTCTGGGGCTTTGGCGGACGAGCAAACAGACGGGCGCCCCCGGCGGGTCTGCGCCTGATCCTGCGTCTCTTTCTCACGGCCACACCTGCTGCGGACCGAGGTGCACAGGTTCCGCCGCTGGAACGACGTGCTCAAGACCAGCTCCAGCAATGTGACTAAGGCGAGGATAATACAATTTCCGACAAGAAACAACACTTTCCCACAACAAGCAACATTTTTTGACATTCGTGAGTCTGAACTTGGAGCAAGCGGCGTGTCCGGATGAGTGCGGTCCGACAGGCTAACCCTTTGCCAAGTAGTTGATTACGGTCCGAAAAGGCCGTATCCGCCTCCAGCGTCGGCACCGGCTTCGGCGGCGGGACTGCGGGGAGGGGGCCACTTGCTTAGCAATCAGCGTGACCAACGGAATCAGTCGGCGTCAGGGACGCGTGTTCCGCCCTGGCGGCTGACGGGCGTGGTTCTGAAATTGCGGGTTGTGAGGTGCATCCGCATAATGCCGCATCGGCACAGGGTAAGGCGCGGTCAGGATCGACCCCGGCCGACGATCCGAAGGACACGACATGCCGGCCCAGGGCGAGGTCAACACAACGATCCTGGTGGTTTCGTTCGCGGTGTACACGCTGGGCATCGTGGCGGTGGGGCTGTACTCGGCCCGGTTCGCCCGACGCAGCGACGAAGATTACTTCCTGGCCGGCAGGTCGCTGGGGAGTTGGGTGGCGGCCCTGTCTGCCTCGGCGTCCAGCGAATCCGGGTGGGTG
>DATKXO010000359.1:0-5244 GCA_035528995.1 Phycisphaerae bacterium
CCGCCACACGACACGTTGGCTAACGTGTGTGGCAAGGAATTCCAGTTGCGCTTCAGTGAGGGCTCGGAGATAGAGTTCGTAGTACCGTCTCCGTGACAATGCCCCACACTCGGGACAGCGTCTGTGAGTACTCGGTGCGGGCGAGGGCAAAGGACCCGAAAGACCTGGTGTCGGACTGGTCCGGCGCCCACGTCCTGACCGTCAGAGATTCGCTGAAGTAGAACCCTAGTCGGCTTCACCGCCAGGGCACCGAAGGACCGAGGGGCCGCAGGCAGAGGCGATTTCGAGGCCAAGAGTGGGTGTCAACGCAGAGCGATTATGTCATACCTTCTGCAAAGCTGAAATGTCATAGGTTATTGACTATCGGGCTCGTACAGCCATGGGCGTGATGGGCACTTTGCGGAGGTCGATTTCACCGGTCTTGGGGTGGAATACATGCACAGTGCCGTCAAACCACTCCTGAAGGTCTACGTCAGTTGCGACAATCCGGACGGTCCGACGCGTCGGCAGTAGCTGATAGCGGGTTCCGCGGAGGGTGACGGTGTTGTCATTGTCGACATTGCGGCGATGGTGGGCACAGAGGGTGGTACGCAGGTCGATGTCCGGCGGCAGCCGACGGAAGGCGGACACCGGGTCCCGTGGCTTCACACCGAAACGGGAAGCATACTTGGGTATGAAGACGCGGTTGAGGTAGTCAGTGGCGGCAGCCGCGGTCCTGGCCCCGGCCCGGCGCAGTTCGGCAGCAAGCCGGCCCTGGAATGAGCCGTTGATGCGCTCGCCCCGGCCTCTTGCCTGCGGGCTGTTGGCAAAGATGAGCTGTACGGCCAGCGTCTGCATGGCGATCTCGAAGTAAGTGGGCTGGTCGTCGCGCTGGAAGCGGTGGGTGCCGCCGTGGCGGGTGGTGGTGAACTGGCTGGCTTTGTCGAGATAGAGGCTCTCGGGCAGTCCGTAGCGACGGAAGACGTGGTAGAGCGTTTCGAAACAACCGGCCAGTGTCTCCTGTGGCAGAAAGATGCCGTAGAGCGGCCTGCCGGTGGCGTCGTCGGTGCAGAGGATCAGGGTGAGTGGCGGCAAATCCGGGCCGAGCCATGGGTGCGGGCTGCCGTCGAGGAAGAGCATGGTACCGAACCGGGCTTTGCGTTCCCGGTGGCGACGGTGATGGTGGCTGTGGTGCTGCTTTGGACCGAGTCCCTCGGTTCGGAGCCAGCACCGGGTGGTCTCGCGGCTGAGGCGGATGGCGAACTCGTCGGCCAGGGTCTCGGTGAAATGGGCGAAGTTGAAGTCGAAGCACTCTTTGCGGTAGAGGTTGATGATCTGCTGGCGCAGGCGCTGGGGTTTGGCGTTGGCCGGGGTATGGCCACAGTTGCCGTGGCGGATGCCATCGGCGCCATGCTTGCGGACGTTAGCCTTGATCCGGAAGACCTGGCGCGGGCTGATGCCAAGCATCCTGGCGGCGACCGTCGAGCTGAGTGTGGCCCTGACGGTCTGCTGGATGACGCTGTAGCGTTTCATGTGCACCTCAGAGTAACAGGCTGACTGTAACATGCCTTCAGCATAGCCGTCTCAATCTCGGGTATGACATAATCGCTCTGTCATTAACCTATGACATTATCGCTCTGCCGCCACACGAGGCCAAGAGTGGGTTGACAGCCCGGCATTCCTCGGTGAAGATTGAGCAGATTCATGAAAGCCAGAGGACATTCGGCGCGCGGCGTCCTACTGGTCGCCGTGCTCGCCGGCGCGGCAGTCGGTCTGGAGTTCAACTTCAACGGCCGGGCATCGGGTTGGCTGGGCGTTAGCCGGGACACGTCGTTCCTGGGCCAGGCCGGGCTGCGCTACCTGCCCGAGGTGTGGCTATCCGTCCCGGTATGCAGGCAGATTGCCGTTGACGCCGAGGCAGCGGCCAACGGTTTCGTGTCAGCGAGCGCCCGCTCGGTCGACAGCACCGACTTCGATGCCCGCTTGAAACCGTACCGCGCGACGGTCCGGGTATCGTCTTCTCAGTTTGAGGCGCGGGTCGGCTTGCAGAAGATCAACTTCGGCTCGGCGATGCTCTTGCGGCCACTGATGTGGTTCGACCGGGTGGACCCGCGCGACCCGCTGGCGCTGACCGATGGCGTCTACGGTCTGCTTGCGCGTTACTACTTCCAGAACAACACTAACGTCTGGGCCTGGGGATTGCTCGGCAACAGCTCGCCCAAGGGCTGGGAAGTCAGCGGTTCCGAGCGCTGGATTCCGGAGCCCGGCGCGCGCGTGCAGGTGTCGGTGCCGGTCGGCGAGGTTGCGGCGACATACCATCACCGGGCGTTTCGCTCCGAACTAGCCTACATGCCGCCTGGGCCAAGGGAGACGCTCTCGGCCACTGAGAACCGCGTCGGGATTGACGGGAAGTGGGATGTCGGTGTCGGGCTCCTGGTCGAGGCGGTGTTGAGCCGGCAGGCCTCAGATCTAGGACCGGATGTCTGGCAGCGGATGGCGACGGTCGGGCTCGACTACACGTTGGGCATCGGCTCCGGCCTCGGCGTGACTGCCGAGCACATGCTCGCGGGCGGCGCGGCCGCGCCGTTCGGCCGCGGCACCGATGCGCAGTTCTCGGCCCTGGCGGTTTCCTTTCCGCTCGGGCTACTGGACAACCTGCGTGCGATAGTGTATTTTGACTGGACGAACCGCGGCCTGTCCAGCTTTCTCGGCTGGCAGCGGACGACCGACAACTGGATGTTCAGCCTGTCCGCGTTCGCCAGCCCGAGCCGCCCGGCCGCAACCGGACGCCCGGGCGCAGGCGCGGCCGGCAAAGGCTTGCGGTTCGACGTGGTGTTCAATCACTAGGGGCAGAGAGAACTAGTGAGAAAGGGAGAGTGAGCCAGTGAAGAACGGAAGCGGCTTGGAAGACGGCATGGTTATCAGTACCGACAAGCTGGTCAGGACGTTCCATGTCGGCCGGTCAGAGTTGATGGCCCTAAAAGAGGTAAGCCTGCAGTTTCGCCGCGGCGAGTTCGCCGGGCTGGTCGGGCCGTCCGGTTCCGGGAAGACTACGCTCCTGAACATCATCGGCACGCTTGATACTCCAACCTCGGGCAGCGCCACGGTTCTGGGCGAGCGAGTCGAGAAGCTCTCGCCGCGCCAGGCCGCGTCCCTGCGCTCCCGTCAGATCGGTTTCATATTCCAGACCTTCAACCTGCTGCCGGTCTACACCGCATACGAGAACGTCGAGTTCCCGCTACTGCTGCTCGGTCTGTCCCCGGCCGAGCGGCGGAAGAAGGTGACGGACGCGCTCGAGTGGGTCGGGCTTGGGGACCGGGCCAAATCCAGGCCAACCCAACTCTCGGGCGGTGAGAGCCAGCGGGTCGCGATTGCCCGCGCGGTCGTGAAGCGGCCGGAACTGGTGCTCGCCGACGAACCGACCGCCAACCTCGACGCCGAGAACTCGCACAAGATACTGGATACCATGGTCGGCCTGAACCGCGACCTCGGTACGACTTTCATCTTCGCGACCCACGACGAGAAGGTTATTCGCTACCTGAGGCGGAAGGTTACTCTGGTTGATGGCCGGGTCGCGGCGGACGTGGCGCAGACGCCGACCGGTGCCGGGCAATGACGACACTCCGGCTGGCAATCCGAAATCTCCGCGGCGCCGGTATCCGGACGTGGCTAAACGCCATCGCCCTTTCCTTTGCCTTCGTCGCCATCATATTCGGCCAGGGCATGCTGCAGGGGATGAACAAACAGGCCGAGGACGCCTCGACCTCGTTCGAGTTCGCCGGCGGTCAGTACTGGCAGCAGAACTACGACCCCTATGACCCGCTGACCCTTGAAGACGCGCACGCGCCGGTTCCGGCAGCGCTCGAATCGCTTGCTGACGCGGGCAGGGCCGCACCGATTCTCGTCGTGGCGGGCAGCATCTACCCGCAGGGCCGCATCAAGCCGGTAATGCTCAAGGGCATCGACCCGGGCCAGAGAATCCTGGCGTTGCCGACTGCGGCTCTCGGCGACACCGCCGAGGAACTGCCCATACTCATCGGCAGCCGCACCGCGGCCTCGACCGGGCTTGCGGTTGGCGACCAGGTGACCGTGCAGTGGCGCGACGCCGACGGCGCGTTCGACGCCCGCGACGGCCGCGTAGTCGAGATAATGAACACCAGCGTCGGGACAGTAGACCTGGGCCAGATCTGGGTGCCGCTCGACACGCTGCGGAGGCTGGCTGGGATGCCCGGTGAGGCGACGATCGTCACCGTGGCCAAGGGCCTGCGCAACGCTCCCACGGTCGATGGGTGGAACTTCCGAACGCCCGCCTACCTGCTCTCCGACCTGCGCCAGATGGTGCAGTCCAAGACCATCGGGCAGTCGATAATGTTCTCGGTCCTCTTCCTGCTCGCGATGCTCGCGATATTCGACACGCAGGTGCTCTCGGTATTCCGGCGCCGGCGCGAAATCGGGATGCTCGTCGCGCTGGGCATGACCCGGGCCCAGGTCATCGTCCTGTTCACCATCGAGGGTGCGTTGCATAGCATCCTTGCCGCGGTCCTCGGCGTGGTGTACGGCGGTCCGCTCTTCTACTACCTCGGCCGCTACGGATTCAGCATCCCCGGCGGCGACTCGTGGGGATTCTCCCTGGGCGACAAGCTGTACCCGACCTTCACCGCCGGCCTGATACTGGGCACGACCGTGCTCGTGTTCCTCGTCACCACGTTCGTCTCGTGGCTCCCGACCCGCAAAATCGCCAAGCTCAAGCCAACCGACGCGCTGGCCGGACGCGGAACATGAGGACGGGAGGTGCTCAAGTCCTCAAGTGGTCCAGTGGTCGAGTGCGCGGAGGCGGCGGGATGACCATTCGGATTTCTGTTTTGAATCGTCATTCGGGTTTCGAGCTTCGGACTTCCGCCTCGGAGGCGGTATGCTAGGTTTCCTCGCCAAAGGTCTTTTCCGCGACCGGTCCCGCAGCCTGTTCCCGCTACTCACCTGCGCCATCGGCGTCACGCTGGTTGTGTTGATGGACTCCTACCTGCGCGGTGCGACCGACGGGATATTCCGGGCCACGGCCAGCTTCGTCTGCGGCGACCTGCGCGTGGCCACACGGGCCCATGCCAGGGCCGGCGCGGATGCGTCCAACGAACTCGCACTGCTTGGCGTGGACAGCATGATAGCGGCGCTGCGACACGAGTTCCCCAGCGTGACGTGGACGCCTCGGACGCGGTTCGGCGGCCTGGTTGACGTACCGGACTCGGCCGGCGACACGCGGGCGCAGGC
>DATKXO010000360.1:0-3934 GCA_035528995.1 Phycisphaerae bacterium
GGACGTCCTGGCCGCCGCCGTGCTGCGGCTCGGCGGCCTGACGCTGCGATCCGCCCGCCAGTTGGAACGCCTCGAGGCCCGTGTCACCACCCTCGAACTGGCCGCCGATCGGACTGCCCGCGCCGTCGATCTGGTCACCGATGAGAACTTCCGAGCCGCCTCACTCGCCGCCGCCTTGCTCGAACGGGATACCTTCCCGCGGCTCTCCACAGCCGTGGACGACGACGAGGAAGACCACAACGCCGGCGACGAGCCCCCGCCCGCCTCGGATGAACCGCTCCCGCAACTCGGCGACGGCCAGCGCGAACTCGACCGCCTCGTCCGACGTGAGTTGAACCGCCTGCGCAACGAGTTCGGCCGGCAGGTCCGCGACGGAGACTACGCCGGGGCCTTGGGGACCGGCCGGCGAATCGCCACCCTGTTCCCCGACAGCACGCTGGCCCGCGAGTTCGAATCCATCCGCGAGCCCCTCCAACGCCGAGCTGCTGCCGCCCACCAACAACAGACCGACGAACGAGCCTCTGCCGTCTGAAGACAGCCCCAGGATCAGTTCGCCGATTCACCAGCCGCCGGGTTTGGATACCAGTTCCAGGATGACTCCGCCGACTCCCGAGCCGCGGGCTTCAGCCCGCGCGGCCTATGTCACCCCAGCCACGCTGAATCGAGGAGCGCCCCAATCGGCACAAATGAACTGTAACCGGCATGAGACGTCCAATCCCCCAGCCCGGCTTCCTGAGGATACCGAACCGACTGTCGAGGTACCCCGAAAGGACGATGGGAGCGGTCAGGCCGATCAGGAAGTCAGTATGCCCGCGTGAGGTGCGCCCCCGGATAGTAGAACTTGAGAATCTCGGCGGCCTTCCGACCGCCCCGGGCCTGCCCCTCCATCCCCCATTGACACAGCCCCATCCCGTGCCCGAAGCCCCGACCGTCGGACAGAACGATCTCCTCGCCGGCATCCTCGATCCGGCAGTGCGTGCTGCGCATCGTCCGGCTCCCGACCGCCAGCCGGAAGTTCTCCGCGACCATCTCCTGCGCCCGCCCGCCGACACCGACCAACCGGATACGGGTGGGCCGACCGTCAGGGCTCCTGCGAGAAACCTCGATCGTGCCCAGGGCCCCGAGTTCCGACAGTTCCGGATAGCGGGCCACCAGCTTCCTGGTCACATCCTCCTTGCCCAGCCGGACCGGGCCCCAGCGGTAGGCTTCCCCTCTGGCGATCCGGCAGTAGTTGCAGCGGACACCGCCCGCCAGCGGAGGAATCGACTGCACCGGCTTGACGGCCGCCACGTCCTGTGTGCCTCCACCGCATGCCGAGCTGTAGTACGTGCAGAACAGCCGCTCCCCACCCGCCGAACTCCACGTGCACACGATCCCCCGCGTGTAACGCACCGCTTCGATCGCCCGACGCGCGCTGCGACCCTGTGCCAGACCACCGTAAACCTGTGAGGCCTCGGTCGCCGTAACGTCGTACTCCCGGCCCGCCTTCTGGCTCATCTCGTACAGAGCATAGGTACGGGCGGCCACCGCCTGGGCACGGTACGCTTCCGGGTGAAAGTCGGGATACAGCTCACGAGTCAGGACGCCGGCCACATACGTGTCCACGTCCACGCTGTTGATCGCCAACACCCGCCCGCCGGGCCTGGCCAGCAACGTCAGCCGACCGCCGTATCGACCGGCCGGACTCCATTGTCCCTCCTTGCGGCGGGCCAGCTCGAACGTCTCCCCTCGCCCGGGGATGATTTCCACCCGCTCCTCATCCACCAGGCGCCCACCTACGTGCAGCCCGCCACCCGCCGCCACCTCCGTCCAGTCACCACGCCCGGACTGCGCCGTGCTCTCGCCACGCGCCGTCCGAATCGTGTAAGGACCATCGACGTGAAAACGCACCGGCTCGGTCCCGGCCGCCAGAAGCACGCGCACGTCGCGCACCTCCACCACCGGCGGGACTCGGCCTGAGTCCGTCAGGGCCGGTCCCGATCGTCCGGGGCAGCCGACCAGCCAAAGCACAACGCCAGAAAACAGGCTGATACACAGGATGCGACCGACCCGTCCCCCACGACGCCAAGGCACATCCCTGTGGGTCGGCACCGACGAGACTCCTTCTCACCGAGGCGGGGACGCCCCAGGCGACCGACCACCGCTACTCCGACGACTGCAGCGACAGCCCCATTTCCGACAGTCGTCGCTTGATCTCGTTCAGCGAGGTCTGCCCGAAGTTCTTGATGGCCAGCAGTTCCGATTCGCTCTTGGCCGCCAGCTCGCCCACCGTCGTGATCCCCAGCCGCTGCAAGCACTTCCGCGCCCGCACGGACAGCTCCAGTTCCGACACCGGCTGGGCGAACACGCCCGTCTCCCCCAGCGTCGGGACGGGCGGCGGAGCCGCCACCTCGGTCTCCTCCTCCAGCAACTGGCCCAGATGAAGCCCCTTCTGAGCCAGCATGGCCTTGATCTCCCCCAGCGAGGTCTCACCGAAGTTCTTGTAGGCCATGAGCTGCGTCTCGGTGATCCGCAGCAGGTCGCCCAGCGTATCGATGTCCATCTGTTTCAGACAGTTCCGAGCCCGCACGCTCAACTCGAAGTCGCTGACCGGGATGTCCAGAACCGCGTTGCGCCGCTCCCGGACACGCTCCAGGTCCTCGTCGTAGTACATCGTCTTGGCGCTCTCCACGTCCCGCAGGAACAGACGCGCTCGCGCATGGTTGGGATGTTCCTTCACGATCAGTTCCAGGCACCGGGCCGCCTCGTCGTAGCGACCCGCGTCTTCGTGCAGAACCGCCAGGTTGATCAGCGCGTTCACGTGCAGCGGAGCATCGGACAGGCACCGTTCATAAAGCTCGATCGCTCGCTCCTCCGAGCCGTGCAGATCGAGCACGTACGCCAGGTGGAACGCGGCCTCCACGTGCTGGTCGTTGTCCGCCAGGGCCTCTTCGTACGCCGCGATGGCCTCCGGCCACTCTCCCGTACGCTCGCTGAGCAGACCACGGCAAAACGCCAGCTCCGCGACGTCCTGCTCATCGGCCGCCACGGCCGCCAACTGGGCCGCCGCCGCCTCGTACTTCTTCTCGTTGATGAGCGTCTCGATCTTCTTCAACTCTGGCATAGCTGGTCTCTCGACTCCACAGCCCGGTCAATTGAGGTACGAAGAACCCCCCTCACGCCCTCTGCGAACCCAGCAAGTCTACGCCCGCCGCCACCGCTACGCAAGGGTCGCACCGGCCGCGGTCCACCCGGACCCGGCGGCCCACGACCGCCCGCCCCGCTCAGAACGTCCTCTTCACGGTTCTGCCCCGAGTAGTCAACCCCTGTCGCCGACGGCGCCCACCGCCGGCCGACCCGGGCGCGTGATGGTTTAGGTGGGTGCCACTGGCAGCTTGCCTGCCAGTGTGTGTGCTCCACACGCCCACCCGAGAGACCGCACGGGCGGACAAGCCGCCCGTGCCACCCAAAACCGAATGCCGCCGGAAGTGTCACGGACCCGGCCGGTCCGGCGACCGCCCCGCCGGTTGACTCACACGCCCCCAGGCCTTACACTGCTGATCGACGTGTCCCCGTAGCCCAATTGGATAGAGCGTTGGCCTCCGGAGCCAAAGGTTGCAGGTTCGAATCCTGCCGGGGACGCTTCGCGCCGACAGATGCCGACACGGCAACAGACTTGCCCGGCTCGCCGTCCCGTAACGGCCCTTACACGAGCGGATACAGATCGACAACCAGCGCCCGACCGACTCGGTCGGTTCGACGCCCCCGCACCCGTTTGGGCGCGTCGGGGTTCGGCCGGCTGGCTCTACTGATCCTGCTCGCCGGTTGGGCCGGCGAAGAGGTTGGCCAACGCTGTCGACAACGGCAGGAAGGAGCCGGTCGTGCCGCTCACCGTCCCGCTCACGTAGCTGAGCACGCCCGACCAGGCGGCATCCTGGATGTCGCGGCTGCACGA
>DATKXO010000361.1:0-3546 GCA_035528995.1 Phycisphaerae bacterium
TGGCCGTCTGATCGCCCCAGTTCTCAAAAAACCGCTTCATGCTGCGCAGTAACAGGTCAAGCTGCGCGGCCCTGTCTTTCGATGGTATAATCGTCCGTATCATGTTGTGTCTCCTCAGTCTGCGTGCGGTCGCGTCTTTACGTTGTGATTGCTCAGGATGTAGGTCGGGAACGCCGGAATGGTCAGAGCCGACTCGTATCCTTCCAGCGGCATGATGTTCTGCACGTCGTACTGCACCACGTCCCACGAGAACGGCAGGCCCATCTCGAACGCCAGGATGCACGCGACCGTCTGGTCGTGCCGATGGCCCTTTACGTCCGCATCGGCCGACACTTCGCCGTTATCGTTCGTCCATGCCCCGTGGAACGTCACGCCGTCTCTTGAGTGAGCCAGCCACCGATCCAGGAACTCGTTGGTCTTGGCGTGCGTAAAGTCAAATCCCATCACGCAGGCCCACATCGACGGGCACATTCCCCTAAGCCTGGCCCGTAACACGCCCATCTTCTCGGCGCAGGCGTCCGAACACCATTCCCATAGCCGAAACGGGCTGTACGCAAACGCCACCCCGTCACGGTGCATCTGCCTGAACAGGCCATCGACCGGGCGGACAGCCACGCAGGCCGAGTCCATCCACAACACCTGGTCGTATCCATCCCGTCGCGCCCGGTCTATCAGCCACGGCTTAAACCCGTAGGGTATATCTTCGTGAGTCGGGCACCCGGCAGGATATTCGTTGTTCAAGCTGATGGCGCCGACATACCCATTGGCCGCCAGCCCGGCGCCAAGGCGCTTCAGCCCAACCCCATACCTCTGGCCTACCCCAAGCGAGACCACGCATCGCCTCATGCGACACCTCGCCATCTATCGTACGGCTCAATCGCAATTCCGTTCCTGGATGACACGAAGGCGTCCCTCTCGGCCCGAGTTGCGAACAGGTACAGGGCATAGCCGCCATATCCGCTCCCGCAATACTTGGACGCGATTTCCCCGAACGTCATTAGAGGCAACATGCCTTCATCTAAGTGCATCCTCGATGTCAACTGGATCGTACGCGCCAACTCGTCCAGGGACTGATGCCGCACCGCGTCCAGGCCGAGTCTGCCGGCGGCGACGATGAGGTTATAGTTCCGCGGCGCATTGACAAGCTCGACCGTTCGGTGATGGCCCTCGGTCTTGCGAATGGCCATGAGGCCCGCCAGCCAGCGGCCCGGGCACTTGCATTCAAGCACCGGCCGATAGCCCGACCTCCATACACACAGACCCGTCTCGACAATAACTGCCGGGTCCTGCCAGCCAACGCCAGACTTCAACTCGAAGTTCACCGGCTCGTGCCCGTTTATCATCGCCCAGGCCGCAGACCCGCCCAGGCCCGAACCGGGTTCCGGCCAGTTGTCCGTAAGCGTGATCCCAGGCGTTACGGCGCAGTTGACGATGAACGAGTCCTCTCTCGCCAATTTCGGCACATCCAGCCAGCCCCCGCCGAAATCGACACGCAGCGGCGACCATGCAGGGGCCGCACACCGCCGGCGAACCAGCGTCGTACTGACCGGCTCGTAGTCCAGCCACTTCGTCAGGATGCGATATTCAATGCCGCGATCTTTGCACAGCGACTTCTTTTCCGTGGCGTATGCGTCGTCCGTCGTGACGGCCAGGATGTCCGGGCGAACCCGGCTCAGGTACGGCACGAAGTCCATGCCGGGGATCTCGGTACTTCGCGTGACGATCACGTCGTCCACGCATCGTAACGCCCGCAGGACTTCGACTTTGTGTTCCGTAGGCATGGCCGGAAGCCGACCCTTATTCTGGGCCAGGGCCGTTGGGCCAGCCACCGTCACGACCAGCCTGTCGCCAAGCGCAGCGGCGTCCGTCAGGAACTGGACGTGCCCGCCGTGCAACACGTCCCAACACCCACTAACCAGTACTGTCTTCATCCTGTGTCTCCTCGATCACGCGAAAGGCCCGCTCGACAGACTTCGGCGCATAACATTGCGGAAGCCTTGTCACCATGCGGGCCATCAGGTATTCGTCGTCTCGCAATGCGCCGTGCGCCATTCCGTCGGCGCGGTCGCGGTAGTACCACAGAATCTCCGGCACGTTGCCGAACTTGCACCCGCACATCGCGCACCGCTGCCAGAACTCCCAATCCTCGTACCCCATTCTGGGATAGTTGACGGAGTATCCTCCTGCGCGCTCCCATACGGTCTTGCGGTACATCGAACAGTACCCAAGCTGGTTGTAGACCGGCAGGAGCTTCGGGTTGCACGCCTGCGTCACTACCAGCCGAGGCACGGCCCCAAAGTTCATGCGCGACGCCGAAACAATATCCACGCCGGTCGTGTCCAGCACTGACCCAACGCGTTGCAGATACTCGGCGTGCAGAAAGTCGTCAGCGTCAAGCGGCAGCATATAATTGCCTTGAGCCTGACTTATGCCAAGATTTCGGGCTGCACTGAGGCCAGATTGGGCTTCCGTGTTCACCAGCCGGACGGCCCGTCCGGGGTTCTCCGCAATGACCTCATTTACCACATCCTCCGTGTTATCAGACGAGGCGTCGTTGACCACGACGACTTCGTGGTCGCCGCGCGTCTGAACCATCACGGAATCGACGGCAGTTCTCAGGTACTTCCCCTGATTGTGGCAGGGAATGATTACGCTTATCATCTGTGTCTCCTCTAAATGTCAGTGTACTTGAGGAACTCCGACAAATCCATAGACGGGTACAGTTCGCACAACCTACTTTGCTTGTTGGCGACAAATATGGGCAGGCTGGGGTTTTGGGCCTTGATTTGGGTCAAGTGCGTGAAACATTCATACAGCGACTGGTCTGTTTTCTCTTGGTCTTCCGCACCAAGTGAGGGCCATAATGTTCTGTCGCTTCGGTCGTAAAAGTATTTCTGGCCGTCTACCCAGCCCAAATCGACGCCAACGAGTATGATCGGCGAACATCCGAAGATATAGGCAATGTGCGTGGCGACAGGCACGACCCCGCCAGCAATGAGTCTATTGCCCGGCTCAGTGAAGCGGAAGTCATTATCGTAAAGCGACCTTCGCTCGCCCGACGGAACGAAAACGCGGCAGTGGTCCTCAGGCGCGGCGTCACCTATGCACGCGTCCCATACAGCTTGGTTGCCCGCCAAGACCGCGCCAGCCTTATCGAATACGGTCGGATAGTACGCCAGTTCGCCACGAATCCGCAGGTCGGTGAACATGAAGTAGTCGCATGACTTCAGGGCCATGATCGACGCGTTGCAACAAATCGTCACGCCGTCACGAGCCATCTTGTCGCAATCGAAACGATTTAACGAAGGGCCAGTGCCGAAGATGTAACACTTGCGACCCTTATGCCGGTCCCGGTACTCGTCTAACCCAGGCATGCGTCTTGCTCCACAATACTATCCGCCAGCAACTCTATGTCCGCATCCGTGTGCTTCGTTGATAGGAATATCAGCCCGTTCGGGCCGACGTGAACCCCGCCGTTAATGAGTCCGGCATAGACAGTCTGCTTGTCGTCACGCTCGCAATCGTCCCTATCTTGGCAATTGCGCG
>DATKXO010000362.1:0-3428 GCA_035528995.1 Phycisphaerae bacterium
TCGGCAGGAGCGGCGCGCCCGGTTGAGACGCCGCCGCCTTCGCCCGCAGAATCTGCGCCGTCGTCCGCAACCGGCTGGCACAACTAAGCTGGGCGGATCGACGGGCTGCCCGAGGCGACCCGCCGCGGTCAGCGACGGGGGTTCCGCCGGGCGTGCCCGGCATATGTGCCTGTTGGTCCCGACCCCCACTGGTAGACTGGAAAGCAGTATTCCCCCCGCTCAGTTGCCGGGCACGGGAACCCCAGGTCCCGGCGCGTACCCTTAGACGCGGCCCCCTCTCAGCTTGTGTTTCCTCCCACACGAACACGTTGGACCCCTTCCGTGAGTTGCCAACCCGCCCCAGGCGACCTGACCCCCGTCGCGGACGCGTACTCACGCCGCCCGTCTCTGTGCCCCTCCGGATGACGCATCATCCCGATCGCGTGATTCACTCTTGCTTCGGCGACGATCAGCGGGATGTGCGCGTTGCCTGAGTTCACGCCCGTTCCTCCAACCTCAGCAGGTGCGCAGCAAATCTTCGTCATACGGACGCTGCACGATCCGCCGCCCCCCGGTGCGTGTGAGCAGCTCGACCACCGGCGGGCGAGCAGGGCAGATTGTACCGATACGGGCCGCGTTTGTCGCGTATGAATTCTGCCCGATCGCACGCGGAAGCGAGGGGGCATCCGTCGCCGCCACGACGCAGACGATTTTGCCTTCGTTCGCCACCGTGAGCGGTTCCAGGCCTCAGATCTCGGCGGCGTGCCGGAGAGGACTCTTCTAAGGTGGGATTTCCGCTTCGGGCACGCCGAGCAGTCGTGCGAGGCGGGCCAGTTCGAACGGTTTCTCCAGCAGTTTCTCGCCGTTGGCCAGACGAGCGTCCGAAGCGGGCAACTCCGTGACGGTCCGGACGGTGATCACGTCGGGGTTGCGATGGCGGGCCCGCTGTCCGATGGAACGAGACTGGTCGGCGGGCAGCCCGTCCGTCACGACAAGCGCTTCCAGCGTGCTCGCTTCCAGCGGGCCACCCGCCTCGTCGAACGAATCCGCCGTCATCACCTCGAACCACCGTTTTAGGTAGGTTGACATCGACCAGCGCGTCAACGGGTCGGGTTCGACGATGAGCAGGCGTCCTCGCCGTCGTGCCCGGACAGTGGACGGTTTGCCGGGCAGGCGTCCGTTGTTGTCGCGCACGGGGCCGGCCACGTGAATTCTCCCGGCAGGACGCGTTGCACGCGGCGTGCCAGCGCCGCCGCCGCCCAACGTGCCCTGGCGTGGGATTCACGCCCGTTGGGGTTTGGTGAGCTGCGCCGAATGCCGCAGTCCAGACGCACAACGCATGACCTGTTAGGACCGGCACGCGCTCGCCGGCCGGGCTGGGCGAAAACCCGCCACCTGTGCGGCATATCGCCCAGTGTGACTCCCGGCGGTCGAGCAACGCTCCGGTCCGAGCAACGGCCCGCCCAGGAATTGCCGAGCCCGGTGTGCCTCAATTCTCCGGCCGGAGGGCACACCGGGCTGGCCGCGCTGACGCGCGCCTGTCGTCGTAAGAGAGTCCCCCGAAGGCCGGGGGCTGAGGAACCCGGCCGCCTTCAGCGCCTGGGCCGAGCTCCCCGCTTGCGGCGCCGACCCCGCAAGCGCCCGGGTTGACTCGAGGCTGTTCGCTTTAATGGCGCGGACCCGCAGGCGGGCGAACCGCTAAACGACCTTGCTGCGGCAGTAAGTTCCTGATATCATTGAGGGGCGGTACCCGGTCGGGAATGAGCCCCCCGGTCCGCGGGGGAACCGATTGCTGCGTGGCGGAAGGACAGCGTTATCCCGGCCGTAGCTTGGGACGCGACCCTGCCTGGCTGGTCTGCCACCAGGCGCATACGAGACGGTCCGTGAGGGACCGCCCACCCGAAGGAGGCTGCACAATGACATTCCGAACGATTCTCCCGATGCTGGCGATTACGGTAGCCGTTACCTCGGTGAAGCTGGCGGCGGCGCAGGAGCCCGATAAGAAACCGCCTCAGCCGCCAGGCCAGACCGGCCACCTGGAGGTCCCGGGCGACCCGTTCATCAAGGTTCCACGATCCGCACAGCCCACCAGCCCCGGCGCCCGCCTCAGCCGGGACGGGTACGTCAGCGTGCAGGTCAACGTGGATGACAACGGACAGAACATCGTGGGCGACGCCGCCAACGAGCCCTCCATCGCCGTGGACCCCACCAACCCGAACCGGATGGTCATCGGCTGGCGACAGTTCGACACCATCTACAACAACTTCCGCCAGGCCGGCTGGGCCTACACCCACGACGACGGACAGACCTGGACGTTCCCCGGCGTGATCGAGCCAGGCATCTTCCGCTCCGACCCGGTCCTGGATGCTGACGCGGACGGCAACTTCTATTACCTGAGCCTCACGTCCAGCGGCTACGAGTACTGGTGCCACCTGTTCAAATCGACCGACGGCGGCGTGTCCTGGGATTCCGGGACGTACGCTTATGGCGGCGACAAGGAGTGGTTCGTCATCGACCGCACGGACGGAATCGGCCGTGGCAACGTTTATTCCTATTGGACGCAGTATTGGAGCATTTGCTATCCGGGACACTTCACTCGTTCGACGGACGACGGGCAGACGTTCGAGCCCTGCATTCAGGTGGCGGCCAATCCGAATTGGGGCACGATGGCCGTCGGGCCCGACGGGGAACTGTACGTTTGCGGCGACGGGTTCGTCGTGGCGAAATCCAGCAACGCGCAAGACCCGAACCAGGCCGTGCAGTGGGATTTCTACCGGGTCGTGAGTCTTGATGGCGGCCTGGTTTTTGGGGGCGGGCCTAACCCCGGTGGCTTGCTGGGGCAGGCCTGGATCGCGGTCGATCACTCCGACGGTCCCACCCGCGGTAATGTCTACCTGCTCGCCTCGGTCGACCCGCCGGGACCCGATCCGATGGATCTGATGTTCTCGCGCAGTACCGACGGCGGCTACACCTGGAGCAGCCCCATCCGGGTCAACGACGATGCGAACGACTTCGCCTATCAGTGGTTCGGCACTATGGCCGTTGCCCCCAACGGCCGCATCGACGTCATCTGGAACGATACACGCGATGACCAGGGCGGCTACGACTCCGAGCTCTACTACGCCTGCTCCGAGGACGGCGGGCAGACCTTCTCCGCGAACCAGGCGGTGACGCCGCCGTTTGACCCGCACCTCGGCTGGCCCCAGCAGAACAAGCTGGGCGACTACTACGACATGATCTCGGACAATGGAGGGGCGCGCGTCGCCTACGCCGCCACGTTCAACGGCGAGCAGGACGTCTACTACGTCCACATCCAGCAGGGTTGCGTGGGCGACCTTGATGGCGACGGGAACACGGACCAGGCCGACCTGGGCATCCTGCTGGCCGACTGGGGTTGCAGCGGCGGCGATTGCCCCGGCGACCTCGACGGCGACGGCGACACCGACCAG
>DATKXO010000363.1:0-13292 GCA_035528995.1 Phycisphaerae bacterium
CCGCGACAAGGGAAATCCGCCGCCGACCGGTGCAGGGACGCGCCGAACGCCAGCACGATCCGCCCCGCCAACAGCTTCCCAGCCCGGCCGCGCTCAACCTCTGCGCCCGTCATCCCCAACAACCAGCGGCAGTGCCATTCGACCCAGAGACGTTGTGGTCTGGGCGAATGCGCCGGAGCGTGCGACTCAGGACGATACTGCCGTCCGTTCAGTGCGTCCGGCCCCCCGTCACCGCGAGGTCCCGGGCGACGCAGACGCGGCAGCCATCACTGCAATGGCGCCGGGGCGGGCAGCGTGCCGACGGTGGAGCGGGTCGGGCGGGTGTTGTATTCGCGCTGGTAGCGCTGGTGCTCGGGCGTCTGGGGGTAGTGCTCGTCGGGGCCGTAGGGGTAGCCGGTCATGGCGTGGAAGGGCAGGGGCTCGACGGTGCCCGAGAACCGGGTGTTGAGATCGCCGTCCTTGACCCAGCCGTTGGCGTAGAAGATGAAGTCGCGGGCCCAGCCGGGCGGCAGGTCGGGCAGGCCGGTGGCGTCGAAGCGCATGGTCAGCTCGTCGCCGGGGCCGAAGATGACGTACCTGTCGTCCGGCCGATCCAGCAGCGGTGTCACGTCGCCGTAGCGGGTGAACATCCCTTTGGGCGGGTCCCAGGAGCCGGTGGGGCTTGCGTCGGCATAATCGAAGCGCTCGAAGCCCAGGGCGTCGCGGGTCATGCGGGAGAAGCCGCGGTAGTGCAGGTCGGCACCGGCCACCGGCAGCTCGGTTTGGCGGCATCCGTCGGACTGATCGCGCGTCGAGACGAAGACGCGGTCGAAGTAGACACACAGGTTGGTCGAGAGGCGCACGCGGTGGTCGTCGCAGAGGAAGCGCCCGGTCAGGTCCACCGGCACGACCAGGCCCTTGCTGGTGGGCAGGCCGACGGATTCGATCGCGGTGTGCCAGGCCCCTGACTCGTCGCGGACCTCGAGCTTCAGCGGGGCAATGTCGAAGCGCGGGTCCTGGGCGATGGCCATCACGACGCTGGATTCGGGCCAGTAGATCCACCCATCGAGGAAGAGCAGTATTCGCTTGACGCCCGACAGATCGCCCAGGTCGAGCGTGAGGCTGTGCGGGCGGGCCAGGCCGTCGTAGCCGGTGAACGCGAAGGTCGGGAAGCGGTCGTCGCGATAGCGAATTTCGTCCAACACGTTTCGCCCGCGGTCGTCGACGGCCGAGCGCGGCGGGTGCTGATCGCCGATCGCGTAGAACCTGTCCTCGGGGAACGGCGGCGCGGTGAAGTACTCGTTGGGGACGATCTCCAGGAAGGCCGGGTGGTCGATGACGCGCAGCGTGATCCGGTCGGCGTAGGTGATCTCGCGCAGCTCCTCGGTGAGGCGCAGCTCGTAGGCGCCGTCTTTGGCGATAAGCTGGTCGGCCCCGATTTTGGTCAGCTCCGTGCAGTCGGGCTGGTGGTAGACGCCGGGGGCCATGGGTACGCCGAGGGGGCCGATGCCGAGAATCTCGTTGACCAGCTCGAAGCCGCGGCCGTTGTGGGCGTAGAGGAAGCCGCAGGAGGCCGAGACCTTGACGAACTCCTCGACGGTGAGCGTGGCGTTGATCTCGGGCTTGATGACGTTCTGGGCGACGCCGTTGGGCCAGGTGACGCGGACGACGTCCACGCCCGCCAGGTCGCCCAGGCCGAAGTGGACCGGGCCGTCGGTGCAGGTCTGCTTCTGATAGTGTCCGCCGGAGGCGATCTCGACGGTGGCGCCGTAGCCGCTGCGGTTGACCTTCTTGCCGACGAGTTTGACGTTGAGCCAGTGGGCGCGGTTGCCTCCGTCGTTGCGCAGGATTCTCGGCCCCTGGTCGAGCGTGTGGACGACGATGTCCTGGTCACCGTCGCCGTCGAGGTCGCCGGTGGCCAGGTCGGCTGTGGCCGCGAACCGTTCGCCTGGGGGCTCGCGCAGGCCGACGGTTCCGGAGACGTCCACGAACTCCCCTTTCCCGGCGCCGGCGAGCAGGGAAAGGGACAGGTAGTTGTGCAGGAGGAGGTCGTTCCAGCCGTCGTTGTTGTAATCGAGCACAGTGATGCGACTGAGACCGCGCTTGTCGGGTAGCGCGATGGGCGTACCGCTGAAGCCGGCATGGCCGTCGTTGGTGTAGAGGTCGAGGCCTTCGCAGCCGGCCGCCACAACGAGGTCGCTGTGCCCGTCGCGGTTGAAATCACCTGCCGCCAACGCCCGCACGCCGATGGGGTCGGTCGGGATGGGCGGAGAGAACGAACCTCCTGACATGAACCTGCCCATCCGGGCATTGCCGAACAGCTTCGAGGGCGCGTCCTCGTTCCCGACGAACAGGTCGATATCGTGATCGCCGTCGAAATCGGCAACGACCGCGTCAGCCGTGTGAAAGAAGCCGACCAGCAGGCCGGCTGCGTCGGTCTGATCGGAGAAGGTCCCGTTGCCGTTGTTGCGCAGGAGCGTGTCGGACTGCCCGGGCAGCGGTCGCTCGCAGAGATCCGGGGATGCTTCCGGATCGGGCTCGCCGCGCGGGGCGGCGTCAAAATCCGTGTCGTTGGCGACGAAGATATCCAGGTCGTTGTCGTGGTCGTAGTCGAAGAACAGCGCCTTGCGCCCGGACTGCGGTTCGTTGGCCCGTGCCGCGGCCGAGACGTCCTCGAACGTGCCGTCGCCTTTGTTGCGGTAGAGCACGTTCGGGCCGCAGTTGACGACGTAGAGGTCGAGGTCGCCGTCGTTGTCGTAGTCGCCGAAGACCGCGTCGGTGCCCATGCCGGGGTCGGCTACGCCGGCTTCGGCGGTCACATCCACGAACTTGCCACCGCCGTTGTTCCTGTACAGGCGGTTGGGCGCCTGCTGGGGGTCTGTCGAAGCGTTGACGACGTAGATGTCGAGGTCGCCGTCGGCGTCGTAGTCGCCCAGCGCAACCGCACTGCCCGACATTGGCCCCCAATAGCTGCGCAGCGCCTCCGGGTCGGCAGAGCCCGGCAACGGCAGGTATGACGATCGAATCTGTGCCAGCGCCGGGGCATACGTCCCCGGTTTCGGCAGGCCGGACTGCTCGGTCGCTTCGACGAATCGCACTTCGGCACCGGGCTCTGGCTTCAGGTCGGCGGTCAACCGCGGGGCTTCGATGATGTAGGTGTACTGGCTGCGCTCCAGGGCCTCGGCCGTCTTCTCGGATTCGTCGACCGTGTCCTTGACCCGGTTGTAGATCTCCATGTGCCGTTCGGCGTTGTCGACCTGGCCGGTGCGGCGGTAGAGGGTGATCAACTGGTACTGGGTGCTGGGATCGGTGGGCGACAGCTCCTCGTTCTTGCCGAAGGCGGCGATGGCGTCCTCGTAGCGCTGCAGAAACTTGTAGCACACGCCGAGGTTGTAATAGGCTCCGCTGCACCGGGGATTGCGGGCGATGACGTGCTTGAGCGACTCGACCGCCGGCTCGAACCGGCTCTGGCGCTTGTGGATGATGCCCTCGATGTAGTGGGCGGCCAGCAGGTCCGGATCGAGTTGCCGGGCTTCAGCCAACACGCGGAGGGCCTCGTCGTATTCCTGGGCCCGCATTAGGATCAGGCCCAGGTTGAAGCGGTCCACGGCCGAGTCCGGGGCCAGGTCGATACACTTGCGGAACTCGGCGGCGGCCTCGGCGAACTTGTCGTTCTCGTAGTAGGCCTTGCCGACCAGGCGCCGGGCGTCCAGGTCGGCGGCCGTCCTCGCGTCGGGCGGGGCTGCCAGCGAGGCGGCAGACAAACATAACAGCGGCGTGACCAGTCGGGCCGCCACCCGCATTACGTGGGACATGTAGACTACTCCGTCACGAAAGGACGTCGGGGCTGTTGACCCGACCTGGTTACTCTGCGGAGGCACGTCCGCGCGAACTGAAGTTCGCGGCTCGGTTCCGGCGATGATTGTTCCGCTCCCTGACGGTCGCGGCTCGGTTTCGGCAATCGTCGGTCTGTCAGTATCGCCTGGTGCCTGTTGTTTGATCAATCTACCCACACGCGTGCCAGATCGGTGTCCACCGGGTCCTCGAGACCGCGCAGCCCCTTGATGAACTCGATGAGCTCCTCGGTGGAGCGACCCATCAGGTCCAGGCGGACCTTGAGCTCCTCATTGTCGGGGTACTCGCTGAGGCCGCGTTCCCAGGCCTCGCGGGCCTTGGCCATGTTCTCCTCCAGCCCCTCCTCGCGGTTCTTGACGAACGCGTCGCCGAGCCCGACGTAGCCGAGCGCGAAGTAGTCGCGCTGCTTCTCGGGCGGCAGCTTCTTCTGCAGCTCGATCAGCTCCGTGAAGTCCCGGATGGCCATGGGGGCGTGCCCCAGCTTCCGCGGCCAGTGCAGGTGGTTCATGCCCCGGATGTACTTGGCCGTCCAGCAACCCGCGTCCAGCTTCGACAGGATGATATCCAGCTCCGCGAGCGACTTGTTGGACAGCTTGCCCTGGCTGACGATGCCCAGCTTGGGGTAGGGCATCTTGTCCACGTAGGCCAGGGCCTTGTTCAGGCGGGGCATGACCTTATCGGGGTGCCGCTCGACGAGGTCCTCGAAGAAGCGGATCGAGCGGTCGAAGTAGACGTGGCCGTGCCGGCGGATCAGCGTGCGGTAGGCGTTGGAGTACAGCAGGGCGTCGGGGTCGATCTGGATGGCCCTTTCCAGTTCGCTCAGGGCGGCGGCCCGTCGGCCGCGTGCGTCGAGCACGATGGCGAACTCATAGCGGGTGCGCGGGTTGCGCGGGTCCTGCTCGACGGCCTGCTTGTGCTCGAGGTACTCCTTCTTGAAGTCCTGCATCTCGTCCCAACTGAGTTGCGGCTCGGCCTCGCCGGCGTCCGCGTCCGCCTTGGCCTCCTTCTCTTCCCTCTCCTTTTCCAGCAGGAAGGCCTCGAGCTGGGCCTCCTTGAACTTGCGCCGCTCCTCCAGAAACGCCTTGGGCGTGTTCTCGGTGAAGCGCAGCAACTGATTCGGCTGGAGGTTCTCGAAGCGCTGCTGGTAACCGGTCGGCCAGCGGATCTCGAGGCGGTCGATCTTGTCGTGCCCGGCCAGCCCGAAGTGCATGCGGTAGGGGCACTGGCTGTGATCGCCGTTGCCGCCGTCCAACTCACGGATTTGCGACAGCCCGCCGCAGACCACCGTCACCCGCGTGCCGATGGCGTCGCGGTTGCAGTTCGTCCCGGTCAGCTCGACCTGGAGCCAGTTGTTCCCGTTGCCCAGGTCGTTTCGATAGAAGGAGCTGTCCTGGCCCTGGTTGGCGATGTAGACGTCCAGGTCGCCGTCGTTGTCGAAGTCGGCGATGGCCAGGCCGCGCCCGTCGCCGGTGTCGGCCAGGCCCAGGTCGGTGGCCACCTCGGTGAAGACCTCGTTGCCCTCGTTGTGCCAGACGCGTGAGGGCTCGTAGCCGGAGAAGGTCGAGTCGCCCATCATGGGCCAGTTTTGCGCGTCGATGGGGTCGAAGCCCGGCTTGGTGACCTCGGTGGCCAGCTTGGCGAAGTACTCGTCGTCGGGATTACCGGAGATGTAGCCGTTGGCCACGATGATGTCCAGGTAGCCGTCGTTGTCGTAGTCCCAGAAGCGTCCGGCCCAGCACCATCCGGCGTCGTAGACGTTGGCCTCGAAGGAGATGTCGCTGAAGGTTCCGTCGCCCATGTTGCGGTAGAGCTGGTTGCCCTCCTTGACGTACTCCTTGGTCCAGATGTTGGTGACGTAGAGGTCGAGGTTGCCGTCGTTGTTGTAGTCGCCGAACTCGACGTTCATGCCCTTGTGCGTGTCCCAGCCGATGGCGGTGTCGGTGACGTTGGTGAAGGTGCCGTCGGCGTTGACGCGGAAGACGCGGTCCTGGCCGAAGTCGTTGGCGTTGACCAGGTCCTGATCGCCGTCGTTGTCGTAGTCGGCCGCCCCGCAGTCCAACGTCCAGCCGGCGTCGTCAACGCCCATCTCCTTGCCGACCTCGGTGAAGGTGCCGTCGCCGTCGTTGCGATAGAGCACGTTGGGTCCGGCGTCTCGGGCGGTCTCGAAGTCCTCGTGCATCTGCCGCGAGTCCTGGAGGTGCCACAGGTCGACGTTGCGGAAGTAGTTGCCGATGTAGAGGTCGAGGTGGGAGTCGTCGTTGAAGTCGAACCAGACGGCCGCGTTGCCGTTGCCCTTGTCGCCGACGCCGGCCGCCTCGGTCACGTCGGTGAAGGTGCCGTCGCCGTTGGCCCGGTAGAGGATGTTCCAGCCCCATTTGACGACGTAGAGATCGAGGTGGCCGTCGTTGTCGTAGTCGCCCCAGACGGCGTCCATGCTGGCGCCGTGCTCGGCGTTGGCGTTGGCCACGCCGGCCGAGGCCGCCACGTCGGTAAAGGTCATGTCGCCGTTGTTGCGGAAGAGGCTGTTGGGCTCGCCCATCTGGGAGTTGACGACGTAGAGGTCGATGTCGCCGTCCTTGTCGTAGTCGGCGGCCGCACAGGAGGCTCCCACCGACGCCATCCAGGGCATGATGCCGTCCAGCTTCTTGTCCAGAACCGGCTTGTGATGCCGATGACGGACGCCGGCCTGGTCGGCGATGTCGACGAACGGCTTGGCGGCGCTGCCGGCGTCGGGCTTGGCGGTCCGATCAACCTTTGGGGTCGCCTTCGGCTTAGCGCCCGGCTCGCCGGCCAGTGCCACTTGAACCCACGCGGCCGACAAGAGCCCCGCCAACGCGACGACCCGGACCCCGCGACCTCGCCTGCGACGATGTCTGTCCATGAACCCCTTCCCACCGAGACCGCCCGCCCGGCCCGATGCGCTGGCAGCACGTGTTGGATGAATCACCTCAAATGCCAACCACCAAGTTAGGAACCGCCCGACGGCAAGTCAAGCTGTGCGCGGTCCGCGTCCGCGGCATGCTGGTGGCGGCGCAACTCAAACTCGGGCCAGCGCAACAGGCGCGCACCGCACCTTTCTACTCTGTTAGCGCGAAACGGCCCGTGTTTGACATGATGGACTGAGGAGCCTGGTGACGGATGGCTTCTCAGGGATTCGCCGCGACAGTCAGCGCACCGTTGCGCTCGCCGGGCGACGTGCTCTTCCGGGGACGAGCCTCTGAGCCGGGGGCGCGGTTGGGCGACCGTCGGTGGGTGCGGGGTGCCGGGGTTTTGTCAGCGTGATGCGGAGCCAGATGGGGAGGCCGGCCAGGGTTACCTCGTTGATCCAGTAGGAGTCGGCGAACGGCGAGCGCTGGAGAATCGCGTCCAGCTCCTGGCGGGGGTAGGTCATCCTGAGCTGTTGCTTGAGGAACCGGCGCGACAGCAGCCGGCTCAGCAGGCTCTCCCCTCGAAGGTTGGCCCCCAAGGCCCGTTGCAACTCGTCCCTTTGAAGACCCCTGTGCGTCTCGAAGAGATAGGCCGAGTGCCCCCCTTCCAGGATGCGGAACACCTCTTCGAGGCAGGCTCGCGGGTCGTCCCACAGGTAGAGGCTGCCGGTGCAGGTGACCAGTGCAAACGTGTCGCTCGGGTAGGTGGTCCGGCGGATGGTGCCCTCGCGGAGGTCAGCGCGGATGCCCTGTAGATTCCGCCTGGCGAGTCGCACCATCGCGCCGGACACGTCCAGCCCGCAAAGTTGAAGCTTTGGATTCAGTCGATGGACTTCGCGCAGCAGGTGCCCCGGCCCGGTCCCGATGTCCAACAGCCGGCCGCGAGGGATTCGCGAGACGAGGTACCGAGCGATCTGGCGGACCTGCATCCCGGTCGCTCGGGTCTGCCCCAGGCGGTCGTACAGCCGTGCGCCGAGCCGGGGTAGCCGCACGCAACTGCGTTCGCCCCTGCCGCTCATGACCTGACTCCTATGCCGTCCGCCCTACGCGATCGGGAAACCGGATCGTTACGCCTGCTCCGTCGGATCGGTCACGTTCGATCCGTCACGCTTGATCGGTCACGTCCGACGGTTCCGCTTTCGGGCTGCTGTTGGCTGATGGCATCATCCGTACCGGCTGGCCCAGGGCTGTCAGGCCGCCGAGGGCGCCGAGGCCCATGGATTCGACGGCCGTGGAGGGCACGATCACCATCGAGCCCTTCTGCTTGAGGCCCTCGAAGACCATGTTCATGGCCCGCAGGTGCAACGCCACCGGGTTGTTCTGATAGGCCTCGGAGGCCTTGGCGAACTTCTCGGCGATCTCGGTCTCGGCCGTGCCCAGGATGATCCGCGACTGGCGTTCGCGCTCGGCCTGGGCCTGCTTGCTCATGGCGTCCTCGAGGCCCTTGGGAATGATGATGTCGCGAACCTCGACCGACTGTGCGGTGATCCCCCAGGGGTTGGTCTTGTGGTCCAGGACCTGCTGGATTTCCTTGCCCAGCCGATCACGGTGGGAGAGCAGGTCGGCCAGCTCGCTGCGTCCGATGGCGTCCCGCAGAGCCGTCTGGGCCGACAGGACGACGGCCGAATCGAAGTCCGCGACCTCGAGGACGGCCTTCTCCGCGTCCCAGACCATCCAGAATGCGATGGCATCGACGTTGACGGGCACGGTGTCCTTGGTGAGGGTCATCTCGGCCTGGAAGTCGGTGACGCGAATCCGCTGGTCGACGAACTGCGACACCTTGTCGATGACCGGCAGGACGACGAACAGTCCCGGCCCGCGAATGCCCACGAACTTGCCGAAGCGCAGCAGCACGGCCCGCTCCCACTGATAGGCGATCTGGACACAGGGAGCGATCAGGGCGGCCGCCACCGTGGCCGCGACCAGCACCCGCGGCTCCACGAACGTCGTGCGGAAGAGCAGGTAACCAGCCAGCGTCACCAGGGCGCCCATCACGACGACGCCCTCCCAGAGCTGCGTCAGTCGGAACATGCCGGCCAACACCAGAGCGGCGGCGATGGTGTACACCACAGCCACCACGCTGAACTCGTACAACATGACGTGCACGATCAACCCGATCAGCATGAAAGCCACCAGCAGCAGGGCGTTGAACGGTGAGAAGCGGTAGTCCGCCCGGGATGTGATCGAGAACCTCTCGAGCGAAAGCTTCGGAAGATTGATGTTCAATCCGGCCATCTCATGACCTCCTCAAAACGGGCCTCTGTTTTCAGGACAACCCGGGTCTCGCCCGGTGGCGACCGCCCGTCCAGGCGACCGCCGCAAACCCGCTATGCGCCCGGCGTAACGTCCCGCCCGTGCAGCCAGAGGACGTTGACTTCCGGCGCTTGCGGGTGATAGACGACTCCGACCTTCTCGCCCGGCTTTAACGCTTGCGCCCAGGCGTAGTGGTACGTTCTGTCCCTGCCGGTCACCTTGCGGCCCAACGAGCCGGCGAACTGGTAGTACACGTCGTACGGGCGTTTTGTGCCCACGCTGATGTGCCAGACCTTCTTCACCGCGACGACTTCCGCGTCCGCGGCCTGGCCGTGGGCCAGCAGGAGGCGCTCGCTGCGAGCGCGAGTCCAGGTCAACATCAGCAGAACCACACCGACGATCAGTTCCGGCACGAGAGTGGCAAAGACGATCAGGTACACGATCAGAGGCGGCATCGCCGCGGTGCCGCCGACCGGCCGTGCCAACGACGGGTCATCCGGGTCGTACTCGACGTCGATCGCGTCACCCACCTTGCGGTCAGCGAACGAGCGGTCGAGTGTGTAGCCCACTGCGTCCACCGTCGCGCCTTCGGGAGTCGTGAAGCGAAACGACACCTTCCAGGGCTGCCGATTGTTGATGTTGGTGTAGCGCATGAAGTCCTTGTCGGTGATGACGGCCGCGGCCGAGGCGTGGTCCCGATCGAGGGCCAGATCGACCGTCGGCAGAACGCCTCCGCTCCAAACGTAGAAGAACGCCGGCAGGCCGATCCCGAAGGCCAGCCCGAGGACCGTGAACAGCAGACCGCAGAACGCCATGGCCCACATCCGCCGCATGAAGAACCACTTGGGAACCGGCCGCGGAGCGTCGGGCACCAGAGTCGGCCTGTCTTCCGGTCGCCGGATCATGGTTGTCCCTTCTCCGTTCGCTTACCCGGACCGTCGATCGCCCAAAGCCTCGATCACTTCGTCCAGCGTGAGGCCGTAGGCCGACGCTCGGGAAAGCAGTTCCGTGCAGATCTGGTCCAACATGCGTTTGCGCTCGACCTCGGAGATTTCGATCTTCTCGTCGCCGATGAAGGTGCCGGTGCCCATCTGGGTGGTGACCACGCCCTTGATCTCCAGCTCCTGATAGGCTCGGGCGACCGTGTTGGGGTTGACCTTGAGATCGACGGCGAGCTGTCGCACGGTGGGCAGGCGGTCGCCGTGCCCGAGCCGCCCGTCGGCGATCGCGAACTGGACCTGGTCGATGATCTGCCGGTAGAACGGCACGCCGCTTTTTGGATCGATGGTGAACTGCATGAGGGCCTGCCCGTCTCCGCTGCTTGTCGCATGTATCGGATCACTAGTGTACTGTGACTATAATACAACAATACGGGCCTGTCAAGCCCAGAATCTGTGGAAACCTGTCACCGGCGCCCGAAGTCGCCCTGCCACCGGCTGTGGGGCTGGTTTTTTCAGTGGCAACTTATATCATGGTTGACGAAGCGGCCGGTCCCGCGGTAGTGCGTAGCTCGGCTTGCCGA
The DNA here is from genome assembly GCA_035528995.1 of Phycisphaerae bacterium. Lineage (GTDB taxonomy): Bacteria > Planctomycetota > Phycisphaerae > UBA1845 > UBA1845 > DATKXO01. The sequence goes on from DATKXO010000363.1 coordinate 10,537, forward strand.
GGACCGGGCGCATACGGGACGACGCCCGCTGACTGGTGAAGTCCGGAAACCGGTCGGCTTGCCTGCTGAGTTGGATGCTTGAGCCAATGGGTCGTGCGCAAGGGACGGTGGAACAGAGTCGGTTTCTCTCGCCGGGCACCGGGCGGGCCCGCAGTCTCCCCTGTTGCCAAGATCACCCATGCTTGCATGACGCCGTGACCGACCGGGCACGTCGGCACTATGACTCATCCCGCTTCGCGTGCGTAGCGTCCCTCGCCTTCGCGGGCGCCCTGTTGGCGACAGCCGGTGGCGCGCGCGGGGACGAGCCAGCGGCGGAAACGCCGATTGTCTTCACGGACGTTACCGTTGCGGCGGGCATCGAGTTCGTCGAGACCATCGGCGACGACCGGATGACCAACATCGTCGAGTCTACGGGCGTCGGGTGCGGCTTCGTGGACTACGACGGTGACGGGCACCTGGACATCTACCTGGTCAACGGCTGCTGGAAAGAGGGGATATCCGATCCCGGCCTGGGCCCCGAGCGGCGCGCGGAACTGGCGGGCGCCACCGATCGGCTGTACCGCAATCGCGGCGACGGCACGTTCGAGGACGTGACGGCGGCGGCCGGGCTGAAGCGGCCGGGCTTCGGAATGGCGGTCGTGGCGGCCGACTACGACGGCGACGGCGATCGGGACCTGTACGTGACGAACCACGGGGCCAACTTCCTCTACCGCAACAACGGCGACGGCACGTTCACGGAGACGGGCGCGTCGGCCGGCGTGGACGATCCGCTGTTCAGCGTCGGGGCGGTCTTTTTGGACTACGACCACGACAACCGGCTGGACCTCTACGTCGGCAACTACATCACGTACGATCCGAGCATCACGCCGGAGCACGCCCGGGACGTGGTGCGCAGCCCGCTGGCCTACGCCGGCCAGCAGGACCACCTGTACCACAACAACGGCGACGGTACGTTCACCGACGTGACCCAGCGGGCCGGGCTCTTGATCCGGCCGGTCGGACGGGCCATGGGCGTCGGCGCCCTCGATTGCGACGGCGACGGGTATCTCGACGTTTTCGTCTCCAACGACGCGATGGAGAACTACCTGCTGCACAATGATCGGGACGGCACGTTCGAGAACCACGCCCTGATGGCGGGCACGGCCTTCAGCGAGTCCGGGGCGGGGGCGGCGGCGATGGCCGTCGAGGTGGCCGACTACGACGCCGACGGACGGCTGGACATCCTGGTGCCGGACATGGACATGTGCTGCCTGTACCACAACCTGGGGCAGGGCATGTTCGAGGACACGGCCGTCCGCTCCGGGATCGGAGCGGCGGTCAACCGTCAGCACAGTTGGGGCGGAATCCTGGCGGACCTCGATCTCGACGGTGACCTGGACGCGTACCTGGCCAACGGCCACGCGTGCGAACTGGCGGCCCAGCCGAACTGCCTCTTTCGCGGCGACGGGCGCGGGCGCTTCGCGATCGTGTCGGACCGGGGAGTGAACGTGTCGATGGGCAAGGGCGTGGCGGCAACGATGCAGGGCGAGACGCCGGGCACGAGCAACCGACCCCCGACAAGCGATTTCGTCAGCCGCGGTGTGGCCCGAGGCGACTTCGACAATGATGGCGACATCGATCTGCTGGTCAGCAATCTCAACGCACGGCCGGCGCTCCTGCGCAACGACACGCCGCGAAACGGACGACACTGGTTGACGGTGGAGCTGGTCGGGCGAGCGCCGAACCGGGACGCGATCGGAGCGGTGGTGAAGGTCACCGTGGGGGATCGCCAGATCGTGCAGCCCCGGCTGTCAGCCGGGAGCTACCTGTCGCAGCATGACCATCGGCTGCACTTCGGCCTCGGTGACCGTGAGGCGGCCGATCGGCTCGAAGTATCCTGGCCTGACGGGGCCCGGCAGACGCTGGAGCGGGTTCGGGCCGACCGGCGGCTGGTCGTCCGGCAGGAGCCGCCTCCGGCGGCGGCGAATAAGATGAAAGTGCATTAAGTAAACTCGCAGTTTGCCCGTCAGAATCGGGAACGTGGCGTCTAGCACATAGGGATCAACATAGGGCGAATGATGCGGTACAATGACGCCCTGGCCGGCCACCCGCCGGAACCGTCGATCCGGGTGCGGCGAAGGGGTCCCATCGTGGCACATCGCGGAGAGGAAAAAGGGATGACCGTGGCCGAGAAAACCCGCATCAACGAGAAAACTCGCACCGACAAGAAGACTCGGATTAAGAAGACCCCCATCGAGAACAAGACCGTCCTCAACGAGGCGTACGATTACGGCAAGAAGGTGTCGTTCGTCCGTGGCATGCGGGTGGAGTTGGGTGATGCGGTGATGCTCTTCATCTCGGGGACGGCCAGCGTCAACGAGGACGGCGATTCGATTCATCCGGGCGACGTGAAGGCCCAGACCCGCCGGACGTTCACGAACATCAAAGCGTTGCTGGAAAGCGAGGGCGCCGACTGGCACGACATCGTGCGGACGACGTGCTACCTGGCGGATTTCAGAACCTACGACGAGTTCAACGAGGTGCGGAACGCGTTCTACGAGGAAGAGGAGCTCGACCCGCTGCCGGCCAGCACGTGCATTGAAGCCCGAATCTGCCGGCCGGAACTCCTGGTGGAGATCGAGGCCATCGCCATGATACCGAAGGACCGCGCCCAATGACCCGGTCGGCGCGGCGTGATGGGCGTTGCGAAGTCGCGACACAACCTGTCAAGGGGGCTTGAAACTGAACCTCGCAGGCGTTAGCGTACATCGAAGAAG
>DATKXO010000364.1:0-2134 GCA_035528995.1 Phycisphaerae bacterium
TATCGTGTCCCGCATCCTGTGGCCGTGCCGTGCCCGCGAAGTCCGCGGGCACTTCGGGCAGCGCCAACCCCGCGTCAATGGCGGGCGAGCCGGCCCGCAACTGGAACCACTCAGGTACCGGGGTGCCCGTCCCCCAGGCCAGCAGCGGATCTCCGACAACGTCGCCCGGCCCGATCACCACAGACGGCGGTGTCTGTGACCACAGGTTGTGGGAGAACGATATGCCGCCCGAACTGTTGCCGACGTTCGTCAGTGAGGAACCCACGACGACGTTGTTGACGAAGCGCGTGTTTTCGTGGTGCGCGTCGCGGATGACGACTACGTAGTTCCGCTCGGGATCCACGAACGTGTTGTTGGCGATCAGCGAGTCCTTGAGCCCGTGCCCGGCGTTGTCATAGCGGAAATAGAACCCGGCGTTACATCCCAGTGTCACGTTGTTGACGATGACCAATCCCTCACTCTGCCCGGTCATCCCTGATGAGTATACTTCGTCGCAAATGTGAATGCACGGTGCTGAGGACCAATCACCGCCTCGGCCAAAAATCAGGTTGCGACGCACGACGGTGTACGGCGCGTTGTCCAGATATAGGTTGACGGCGGCGTTGTCATAGATGACATTATCCTCCATTATGGTGCCGCGCGCCTTGAAAGCCGACATCGCCTCGCCCCAGTTGTTGAACACGATATTGCGGCGGAACACCGTCCCCGTGGCCCCTGTCGCACTCAGGCAACCGCTCGTCCTGCCGTCCACGTGTGTTCGCTGCGAGTTTTGCCACACAACGCAATCCTCAACAACGTTATCCTGCCCACCGACCAGTATCCCGCTCTTGTAGTTGTGGTGCACATCGCAGCGGCGGATCAGATTCCCCGCGCCACGGACTGCGATGCCGCGCTCTCCCGCGTTCGTCACCTCTAAGCCGTCGATGACGTTGCGGGAGCCGTCAACGGCGATGGTGTGGCCGCTGCCGCCGCCATCCAACACCGGCACCTCGCCTGGGTACGCCTGCACCGTCACATCAGAGACGTCGATGCTCACCTGCTCGTTGTATGTGCCACCGCGCACGCACAGCACGTCACCGCTGGACAGCTCGCCGACGCCGTGCTGGACGGTGCGGAACGGCTGCGCCAGCGTGCCAGGGTTGCCGTCGTTGCCGCCGGATGACACGTACAGGTCGCACGCAGAAGGCTGTGGCGTGTTCGTCGCCGTGGGGGGCAACGGGGTCTCGGTCGGCTCATCCGTCGCCGTCGCCGTCGGCTGCGGTCCGGTAGGCTCGTTGTGCAACGCGGGGATCATCGAAAAATCAGTCGACCACATCCCGTGGTTGTGGCCTTGGACGGCGAGCACGTTAATGCCGGTTCGGAGTAGCCCCGGATTGATGCGGAAATACTCGGCTGTCCCGGCCTCGTGGCCGCCGGGGGATGGCGTGTTGTATGAGATGATGCCCGCCGGCATATTCGCCCGCGCCACCTCGGTCCCGTTCAGGTACGCGACAAACCCGTCGTCGTAATCCATCTCCAAGATGAGCGCCGTCACCGGGCCTGCGACCGTGAAGGCGCGTCGCATGTAGACGGACATATACGTGGCGTTCATATCGTTTAGCACCGTCGCGTCGTCGCCGTCGCCGTACCCAATGCCTGTTGGCCCCACGTCCCACGCACTATCGTCGAATCCCACACCGCCCCACGCGGCCGGAGGCTCGGACAGGCCCTTGAAATACTTCCACTCGTCGCCTACCCGGATGAGGTAGCCGGGGATGGGCACTGGCGTCGCGGTCGGCTCCGGTGTCTGTGTCGCGGTAGCCGTGGGCAGTGGCTCTGTCGGCGTAGGCGTGGGCGCTGGTGGCGTGCTCGTCGCCGTGGGCTCGTCGGTGGGCGTACTAGTCGGCTCGCCAGTCGGCGTGGACGTGGGCGGCACCGCCGTGTTCGTGGGTGGCGACGTAGGTGATGGCTCCAGCGTCTGGGTCAGGTCCGGTTCACACGGCGCACACGTAGCACACACGGCCATCTCGCCAGGGAGCAGGACGTGGTACGCTTCCTGTGCGCGGCCAATAGCGAACGACGCCACCGCCAGAACGATGACGAGTAGCAGAATCAGTCCGGGGTTGCGTCTCATCTTCATATCCTCACCTATCTC
>DATKXO010000365.1:0-2363 GCA_035528995.1 Phycisphaerae bacterium
GGGAACTCCCGCTTGGCGCTGGCGATGATCTTCTGGGCGCTGGTCGACTCCGCAACGGAGAAGGTGCCGCTCAGAGTCAGGTTGCTGCCCTCGATGGTCGGGGTGCCGTGACCGACGGGATCGCCGGGGTCGTGATCGTGCAGGACGGGCAGGGTCTTGGGCAGGGCCAGCCCGGCGAGGTCAATGACGGTTGCTCCTCGCCAGACGCTCATGACACCCCCGGTGTAGCCCAGCAGCGAGAAGCTCGGAACCTTGCCCTCGCCGGCCGCGGCGGTGATGTCCACCGTGCCGGTGGCGTTGAACTGGAAGCTGTCATCGGCAGCGGCCGCGGCGAGGTACATGCCGCGGGCCTTATTCTTCTTCCGGCGTCGATTGCTCATCATCTTCGTCCTCGTCTGGTTGTGGGGCGACCGGCACAGCAGGTGCGGCCTGTGCCGGAGTCAGCCCCAGACGTTTCAACAGCTTGGCCTCTTTGGCCCGCTGCCGTAGTTCGGTTTCCCAGTCGCGGCCCTGCCGTGCGTATTCCACCGCCAGGGTGGTCGTGTTGCTGCTAAGGCGGGTGGCCTGGGCAGTGGCCTCCTTGGCCGGGTCGACGTGCTCGCGGCCCTCCCAGAACCACTGATGCCCCGTCTGCTCGATGGTGGGCAGCTCGGACAGCACCCGCTGGGCCTCGTAGAGCCACGCGGTCAGGATGCGATCCAGCACCACGGCCTCACAATGGGCCTGATCCACGCGGATGCTCTTGAAGTACATCTGATGATCGAGCCGCCCCGATGCGTAGTTGTAGCTCGCGGAGTTGCCGGCGGCGATGTTGTAGGGCATGTTCAGACAGCGGGCGACCTCGTTGAGGATCTCGCTCTTGAACATGGCGTAAGTGGTCGTGGGCTGCTCGGCCTTGATCTGGTAGGGTTCCCATCCCTCGGGCATGAACAGGGCCGAGTTGCGGGACAGTTCCATCTCGACGGTCGGGTCGACCTCGGCAGCGGCGCCGCCGGCGGGCGCCGGGGTCTTCATGATAACCGACATGTTGGCGACCGTCTCGGCCGACTCCAGCACCGCCAGCGTGTACCGCCGCAGTTGCGCGAACAGGGGCAGGGCCGGGGTGATGTCGGGGGCGCCCCGGGTCTGACCCGCACGGTCGGCCCGGAACCAGTGCAACATGCTCGCGGCGGGGATCGTGAGCGACGTGCTCATGTCCGCGACGGGATCGCCGGGGTGAGTCACCAGGAGTTGGTAACTGATCGGGTTGCCCTGCTCATCGAACTCGATGCCGTCGTTTGGTTGGTCGTTCAAGTTGGTCGGCAGGATAGACGGGAGGGCAACCTGGTCAGCCTCAACTAGGCGAAGGTCCAGCTTGACGGGGGTGGGGAGTCGGTCGTTCGTGGACAAGATGGCGAATGCCTCGCCGTCCTGGGCTCGGGCCATCCGCATGGTGCGGAGCTTGCCGGCCAGGTCCACCGCGACGGACCAGGCCAGGAACTCGGCCTCGATGATGCTGTTGGCCGCGGCGCTCTTGGTGAGCATCTGGAGCCGGGGGCCTGTGCCGATGACGTCGTTGGCCAGGGTCAGGACGATGCCGCGGGCGTAGGAGTTGTTGGCGACCTCGTAGCGGGCCCGGCTGCGGAGGATCTGCCGCACGCCGGGGCTGACGGATGCGCCTGCTGAGAGGTTATCGGCCTGGAGCCAGTGGTTGCGGTTCTCGTAGGTGGTCTGGGCGCTGTCGAACTTGGCCCGCATGAGTCGGATGCGGGCACCCGCCGGGGCCTTACGCTTGAACGGCCACATCAGATTGCACCAGGTGGTACGATCTTGACGCGAGTGAACGCCTTGCGGGGGTCGGCGTGGGCGGCGGTCTTCGCGGCCAAGTACTTGTCGGCTGCGATTTGGTCGGCGAGGGAGTGCTGTTGTACACTTACCCCGTCCGCACTTGCCGACTTCGGACCCTCGGCATTCGTCTGAATTGAGTCTTCAAGCTCTGCCATGCCCCTATTCTTCGCAAATGCGAAGATTTGAGCAAGCCAAAACTGGACAACCTGGACAACCAGAGTTACATATATGTACTATTCTGCCATGTCATACCATGCCGAGCCATAACGGGCCCTCCTCGACCGCCTTGCCGCTCCGCTCCAGGCCTAGCCTTACCTCGCCGCGCCGTACCATGACCGCCTCGCCTCGACTCGCCAAGCCCCGCCCTTCCTGTCCGCGACCGCCTCGCCTATCCGCGACTCACCCGGCCCCGCATCGCCAGTTCGTTCACCGTCTCGACATACCGCAGGCAGAGCGTACTGAAGTTGCATCGGAGGTATTCCCGGCCGGCCGCGGTCTCGAACACGGCCTCGCCGCCGATGATCTCCGTGTTGCCG
>DATKXO010000366.1:0-2104 GCA_035528995.1 Phycisphaerae bacterium
TCGAGCCCAGACAGACGACCGAGGCCAGCTCGTCGTTAGCTTCGTTTCTGTCGAACACGCGGCCGTAGCGCGGCTCGAAGCTGTGGATCTGAAAGTACATGTCCGAGGTGGCGACCACGGTGAAGGTGTGGGACTTTTGCAGGCGTTTCACCGGGCTGGTTCCCAGGGCCTCGGGCGCGATCGCGTCGATCTCTTCGGGAAGCTCGCGCATCAGCTGATCGATGTCCTCCATCACCAGTGTCTGCGCCATCCCGGCGGGTCGGCCCTCGATGCGGGCGATGGCCGGCGAAATGAGCAAAACGTTCGAGCCGAGCGCCTTGAGGTCCTGGATGATCTCCGTGGTCGCGCCCTCCACGATCGACATGCACGCCACCACCGACCCGACCCCGATCAACACCCCCAGCGTCGCCAGCAGCGAGCGTAGAAAGTGACTTTCCAGGCTGCGCAAGGCCGTGATGATCAGACGGAGGAAGAACATGCTAGCCGCGGAGGTCGAGCCACCGCCTCCTGGCGAATTTCAGCCCCACCAGCGCGAACAAGCCCACCGCCGCCTCCAGCCCGAACACGCCGCACAGCCCGAACAGCGGCGGGGCGAACGTGGTCTGGTCGGGGAAAGCCGGCTGCCCGGACGGCTCGTCGCGTTCCTTCTGGATCGTGGAGAGCAGCTTGGCGGCCGCCTCCTGACCCTGCGTCAGCGTGATCACTTCGGTGAACGTGTCGGTTGGGGTGCCGATCAGGGCGACGACGCCGACCGCATCCGCCAGGTTGGCGGCCTCGACTTCGACCGTGGCCTGCAGCGTGAACTTCTCGGCCACCGTTGCCTGATAGTCGTAGTCGATTACCAGGTCCGGCAAGACGAGCGTGTGGAGAGCGCCGAACTCGTCAGGCAGGAGCGACAGGTCGGTCAGGATCAGATTGGCTGTCGGAAACTGTCCGCTGGAAGCGGTCGTGGCCGTCCCGCCGGGACCGCCGTTCAATTCCACCGAGCCGTTGAAGACGGTCTCGTCCTCCTGCCCGGTAACCTGCTTCACGACCGTCACACGCAGGCGCACGTAGGCCCCGGTCAGGTCGCGGTCAGGGGTAACGCTGAAGACGACCAGCACCCCGTCGAGAAACAGCCGCCCCACCAGCGGGACGGAAGTCCCGGCCGGCTGCCCCAGCTCGGCTTCCGAATACAGTATCCCACGTACCTCCCGTGAGCTAGCCTCACCGGTATAGCGGATGTTCGCCGAGATGCTGTTGAGCGTCAGGTTAATGGCGAACTCCTCCGGGTTGGGCTGGTCGAGCTCGGCTGGGTCGGCGAACTGGGCCGCGGCCATCCCCGCCGCTTCGTCGGGGAACTCGGTGATCAGCCGGGCGATTACTTGCAGCGGCAACTCGCTAGTGCCGGGATAGCTGTCGCTGGCCTGGTCCATGTCGCCCTGGGCGTCAACCCGGAACTCATGTACCGTCGCGTTGACCGAGCCGCTGAGCGAGGTGATATCCGCCGGGGCGACAGTCACCGACGACAAGACCAGCAGTGCCACGATCGTCCCGCTGAGCCATTTTCGTTCACACATGGGCAAGTACTCCGTTGAAGCCGGCTGCGACGCCGGACCTGGACCGCAACTGCATAAGAGAGCCCTGGCGGGTAAGCATAGCGCCTTCGCGGGTTTCCGACAACCCGCGAAGGTAGGCACAGAGGACACGGAGCAAGAACGCCCGGCACAAGGCGGGTGCCCCATCCCTTGCCGCAGGCAAGGGGGCGACATCCCGAGCCGTTCTGTCCCCCACCCTTCGCTGCGCGAAGGATGGGGCACCCGGCAAGCCGCCCGTGGCACCCGGCGTTTCCGACAACCCGGGCCCCAGGGCACACTACGTCCCCTCTTCATTCGCCATTCTTAATTCGCTATTCGCTATTCGCTATTGCGCCAGCCGCTCGCGCAGCCAGGGGACGACCTGATCCTTGTGGACGCGAACCTGTGCCAACGTGTCGCGGTCGCGGATGGTGACCGTGCCGTCCTCCAACGTCTGGCCGTCCACGGTCACGCAGAAGGGCGTGCCGGCCTCGTCCTGCCGCCGATAGCGCCGCCCGATGGCACCCTTCAGGTCAAAGAACGCGTTC
>DATKXO010000367.1:0-2576 GCA_035528995.1 Phycisphaerae bacterium
CCGCTTCCGGTGAGCGGACCGTTCGACTCTGCCGCGCTGCACCTCGTTATTCACTGTCTGCCCGGCCCGCTCGCACGCAAGGCCCGGGCCGTCGCCAACGTGGCTGCCGTCCTCGCACCGAGCGGCGTGCTCTTCGGTGCATCGGTCCTGGGGACCTCGGGACACCACACGTGGGCGGCGCGGAGGATGCTCGGCGCCTTCAACCGGCAGGGCGGCTTCGATAACCTCAGCGACACCGAGGAGGGGCTCCGCGAGATGCTGGCAGCATCATTCGAGCACGTGGAGATCGAAACCATCGGCTCGATCGCGATCTTCGTGGCTGCGGTTCCACGACGTCCAGCGAGCGACTAAGCGGGCTTCACCGTGACGTCGGCCGGCGCGGTGCCTTCCACGAAAACCTAGACCTTGGACTCACTCCAATGTCAATAGGGCAGATGCGAGTTCGCCCGGTTGCTTGACCGGGACGTTCCCTCGGTGGCCCGATCGTCCGCTACCGAGCCCAAATGACGTGGGTGACGACCCGCAGATCACGGCCGAAGTCACGGACGAATATGGCGGAGCGTCCGTCGGCGGCTGTAAAGACCTGCTTGCCCCAGTTCGCCTGCGCGCGGACGTCGGCATGCGCGAAGCCGGCCGGCAGCGCCGCGACCGTGCTGCTGCCGTCGAGGTGGTTGTAGATGATGTCGAGCTGCTCGTAGTCGTGCACGTTGGGATGCGGATTGTCCAGGGCGTTCGAATAGTCCATGCACGTGTTCAGGTCAGCCCCGGATTCGTCCTGGTGGTCGAGACCCCAGAGATGGCCGATCTCCTGGCAGATGACGTGCTGGCGATTTGTGGCCGTGTAGGACGGCGACGCCAGGTAGAAATCGTTCATCTTTGCGGTGCCCTTGACGATGTGGCTCCCTTTGGCCCATATCTGGGCAACACCGAGCCATCCGTTGTTGCCGTAGGCCGCATTGCACGCGCGGACCTTGCCGGTCACCGTAGCGCAGCGCTTGCGCGTCTTGAGGCTCGAATCGCCGGCTTCTTTCGCCACGTTCATGACCGACGCGTCGTCCCAGTCCGCAATGGCGACATCGAGATGGCGTATTGTGACGTCCGGCACAGCCCGCCGGCTGACGGGGCGCTTGCCGAGGAGGGCCTCTATTGCGTCTCACGCGCCGCAGGCTTCCGCGACGGTCCAGGTGGTCCCTTCGGTTTCGCCTCGTCGCGGGAATCGGAGTGGCATCGCTCTTCGCACTTGGCTGCGGCAGTAGCAGCGAGACCCTGTCGCCTCCGCCGCCCGCCTCCGCGGTGGTTGTTGTCGATCCGGCTCCCGATTCGATCCAGCCCTGCGACCTCGTCGATGGGGCGCGGGCCTCCGAGCTGTTGGGGATCACGGTCGCCGAGAGACGAGTCCCCCCCGAGGACGATGCAAGCCTTTGCGACTACCTCGCCGACGGGGGCGAGCCGGTCGTCCGGCTCTCCCTCGCGACGGGCTCCACGCGCGACCAGTTCGACGACCGGCTGGCATCCCGGCTACTCCCAGGAGAAGAGCTCCGCCCAGTCGCGACGGCCGCTGATGTCGCGTTCTGGAATCCTGGCCGGCGCATCTTGGTCGCCCTCCGGGAGGACGTCGTCGTCCAAGTCATCTACATCGGACCCAGGTTCACCGCGGATGAGGAGGGCAGCGTGGTCGCGCGGACGCTGGTCGACGCACTCGTGTCGGGGATCGACGCGCTGGGCCGCGGGCCGACGGTCACTCCGCCCCCAGAACCCGTGTTCGCCGATCTGCCGGGCCGCGACCTCTCAGCGCGCAGTTACGAGGACAACCTGCTGGCGAAGGTTCAGGCCGGGGAATGGACCCTTGCCGCTGGACTCATCCAGACACTCCAACTGCTGGCCGGTGAGGTCCCCGAGACCGGCGTCCTCCGCGATCCCGCTACGTTCGCCGGCTTCGAAGCGACCGGGATCATCGCGATGGGGTACGAGTACGTCCGCGACGGCGACGACCCGGCAGCCCGAACAGAGATCAGCCGACTGCTGGAGCGGCTCGTCTTCACTCCCGATCGGCTCGCCGCGATGGCCGACTCCGAGTCTACGGCGAGCAGCCGGCCGGTCGGCACGGGCATCCAGCTCGCAAGCTGGTCCAGCGCCGAGGCGTCCCCGGTCGAGGACTGTGCCAGCTTCTATGACGGGTGGGCCGTCCCGGCTGGCGTCGCGGATTGTCTCCGGGTCGAGCTGGTCGAGGCGAGCGGCACGACCTTCTCGATCTACGTTCCCGACCTCGACGCCGTCGACGTCGGCTGGACCGAAGCCCACCCCGACATGGTGCGTCAGACGATCGCCGACACCGTCGGGCCGTTCAACGAGCTCGGCAGCCTGCCGAGTCAGATGGCGATCGTCTTCTCGGCTGCCAAACACGCGAGAGCCGCGATGCAAGCGATCCAACCTCCGGGACAGGATTGGTGCACCGTGACCATCTTCACCAACGTCCTGAAGAACGATGACGAAACGCTCCGATTCCTTGTTTCGCATGAATTCGGACACTGCTTCCAGAATGCGACCATGCCGGACCAGCAAGTCCCGGTTCCGGA
>DATKXO010000368.1:0-3340 GCA_035528995.1 Phycisphaerae bacterium
AAACGCCCACCAGGCCCAGTTCTTGGCCACCCCGTCGGTGCGGACGAAGTCGGTGACCAGGTTGGGTGTGTCGGTGCTGAAGGTGGTGGCCACCATGGACGTGCCGATGAGCCACCAGGGCGCGGCTCGCCCCGAGGCGAAGAACTCCGCCGTGCCCCGGGACGCCCGGCGGGCCAGAAAGACCGCCGGCGAGAAGGCAACGACGAGACTGACTGCGATGACCGTCCAGTCCAGTGAAGTTAGTTGCATGACACAGTCCGTCGCATCGCCCCATCCATTCCGCACCTCGCTGCTGGCAATGACCGAAGCCGGCTAAGACGCCTCGATGGACTTTCCCTCTCGCGGAGACGCCTTGAACAGTCCCAACTCGCTGATGGCCGGGGCGGCCCGCGACTCGCGGATCACCAGGCGCACACGCCCTGTGGTAACCTCTGCGAAGCGCAGCAGGCGTTTGTAGCCGATGGTCGTGCCCTCGACGATCTGCCGCCACTGCCGCCCGTCCCACGCCTCGATCGCGAACGCCTTCACCCGCTGGCCGATCCGAATCTGCTCCTGAATCAACGCCCGGTCGAACGTCACGGACGCGCCGAGATCGATTGTGACCGAGGCCTCGCCGTCGCCGTTGTCGGGCATCCAATACGTGGTCCGGTCGCCGTCGAACATCGACGCTGGCGCGAAGTCCGGACTGTCCCGGCGGACGCTCGTGGCCGCGGCCACACCTCCCGCCGCCAGGTTGGTCTTGAAAGTCTCGTCGAGCACCGCGCGGAACTCGGCCAGACGGGCGGCGTCGATCTCGTGGATCAGCCCGCGCCGGTCGGGGGGCACGTTGATCAGCAGCACGGCGTTGCGCCCCACGGATTTGTAATAGATGTCCACGAGCTGTTCGACGGACTTCACCCGATCGTCCTCACCGGCATGGTGGAACCAGCCCGGACGGATCGAGACGTCGCACTCGGCCGGCACCCAATGCGTGCCGTCGAGATGACCTTCGGTGAGCTGTTTGTGCTCGGGCGTGCCGGGGAAGAACTCGTCTCGCCGCAGCATGGACCAGTTCGTCTCGCCGGCGTGGCCGTCCTCGTTGCCCACCCAGCGCACGTCGGGCCCGGCGTCGGAGAAGATGACCGCGCCCGGCTGGAGCCTGCGGACGATGTCGATGTATCCGGCCCAGTCGTAGACCTGCCTCCTGCCGCTGGGCCCTTCGCCGCAGGCCCCGTCGAACCAGACCTCGGAGACAGGCCCGTAGTCGATCAGGAGTTCGCGCAACTGCTTCTTGTAGAACTCGTTGTAGCGGGCGGAGTCGCCGTAGGACGGCTCATGGCGGTCCCAGGGCGACAGGTAGATGCCGAACTTCATCCCCGCCTCGCGGCAGGCGTCGGAGACCTCGCGCACCAGATCGCCGCGCCCCTCGCGCCACGGGCCGGCGGCCACCGAGTGACGGGTGTACGTGCTGGGCCACAGACAGAACCCGTCGTGGTGCTTGGCGGTCAGAATGATCTGCTTCATGCCCGCGGCCTGGCACACCCGCACCCACTGGCGGGCGACCAGCCTGCTGGGATTGAACAGCCGGGGGTTCTCCGTGCCGTCGCCCCATTCGCGGTCGGTGAACGTGTTGATCCCGAAATGAACGAACGCGATCAGCTCCAGCTCCTGCCAGGCCATCTGTCGCGGCGTGGGCATCAACAGATCGGCCGGCCCACCTGGCGTTGCCTTGCCTCGTTCCGATGAAGGATCGTGTGTCATGGCGTCAGCTCCATCATCATCGTTGGAGCTTTGGCCGGCGATCGCCGCGGGCGCGCAGAGACTCACGGTCACCGCCGTCGCCAGTGTCGTGATGACATGCCCGGGACGCCCCATCGACCGGTCTCCGTTCTGCGGCGCAGGATACTCTGTCGCGGTCCGACCATCCACGCGCGTCGCAGCGCTGCGCGATTACCGGCCGTCAGGGTTGCGACTGGTGTGAGGAACGTTGCTTCCGCGGGGTGAGGAGGTGGATCGTCAGAGCATGAAGCCGGCGCGGCGGCGCGTGCCGGGAGTGGCCACCGAGATGATGGACGGCGACACGCTTGCCCGGGCTTGGCCCGGGCAAGCACGCCTCCTCAAACCGGACTTATCCGCTGGACCGGATTTTCTTGATAGTCTGCTTCGGGTTCATCAGCAGGAACGACTGCGGGCCGACGGTCTTCTTGTCCGCGCCCTTCTTGATCAGCTTGATGACCTTCGGCGGCGTCATGTCCGGGGCGATGGCCAGGACCTTCGCCGCCAGGTTGGCCACGTTGGGCGAGGCCATCGAGGTCCCCGACATCTTCATCCGTTGCCCGCCGGGCACGTAGCTCTCCACCTCGAAGCCGTTGGCGTACACCTGCACCGTCCGCCCGGTGCTGGTGAACGAGGTGGGGTCGCCGGCCTGGTCCACGGCCCCGACCACCAGCAGGTTCGGCAGGTCGAACGACGAGGCGATGTACTGGTCGAACTCGACGTCGTTGTCGGCGTTGCCGGCCGCGCAGACGAACAGGATGTCCGGTGCGTCCTTGATCGCCTCGTAAAGGCCCTCCTTCTGCAGGGCGAACACCTTGCGGGCCAGTTCCCGCCGTTCCTCGGCGCTGGCGCCGATGCCGTTTTTCTCCAGCGAGTCCTCGGCGTCTTCCTGAGCCTCGCCCCAGCTCATGTTGACCACCCGCACGCCGTGCTTCTTGAAGTACTCGACCGTGTCACGGCACTTGGCGCCGTCGCGAGTGCCCCATTCGACGGTGCGGGCCACCGGCGTCATGTGGTGGTCGTAGCTCAGCCGGGCGATCAGCAGCTTTGCGAACGGGTTGCCCTCGGTCATGATGCCAGCCACGTGCGTGCCGTGGGCGTAATTGCCGGCCAAACCCAGGTCCTCGATGAAGCCCTGAACGTCGGCCGGGTCGAGGCCGGCCATGTGTTGCTTCAGAGCCGTCGCCTCGGGGCTGTCGATGGCCGCCTGCAGGTCCATGAGACCCTTGAGGTGCCCCATGACCGTCGGCATGCGATCGGCCGCGTCTCCCAGCGGGCAGAGCAATCCCGTCGTGCGGTTGGCGTGGATGTCGTAGGCGATGCCGTGCACGTCATCGACGTACCCGTTGCCGTCCGTGTCGCCGCCGTCGGGCTTTTCGTAGGGGTTGGACCAGAGCAGGTCCGTGAAGACCGACGGGTCGGTGCCCGAATCCCAGGCGGCCACCAGCACCGGCGTGAGCTTCTCGTCCTCGTTCAGTGTGACCGAGCGGGCGGCCCAGATGTCGGGCTTGTCCGATTTGTTGGCGTCGATCAGTTCCTGGTAGACGCCGACGATTTCGTCCTTGAGCGGCAGCCGCTCGTTGAG
>DATKXO010000369.1:0-2675 GCA_035528995.1 Phycisphaerae bacterium
CTTCGACGTTGAGCCTGGCCGCCGGCACCACGTCCAGTTATCAAACGATCACCGGCAAAACCCTCTCGGTGCAAACCGCCGGCTCGATCGCCCCCACGATCACCATCGGCGCGAACGTCGGCAACGCCACGGCGGACAGGACCAACTCGGCCGGCGCGTTCGGGTCGCCGTTGACCGGAGCGGTCGCATGGGGCCAGTCCTACGCCGGTCTGGAATCCAAGGTGACCGGCACGGTTGGCAGCAGCGGCGCGGCGCCCTTGGGATCCAAGGCGACCATCCTGGCCGGCATCAACGAGGGCCTCATCACACCGACCAGCCCCTCGATCGTCAGCATGGGCTGGAGGACGCGGACAACCACCGAGACCTTGCTCGCCAGCGACGTGGTCAACCTGACCGGCATGGATGACGGCAGCGGCCTGACCGACATCTTCGTTCTCCAGGTGACCTACGATCCCGCCCTGCTGCCAGGGGATGAAAACACCATGGCCTCTGCCGGGCAGATCTACCTGGCTTGGCTGGACCCCGGCACCTCGCTTTGGACGAACGCCGTCGACGGCAACTCCGGCGGCACCCCGGCCTTCGCGGGTGACTCCAGATACAGCGACTGGTTCGGCCTTAACGGCATGAACCTCGGCGACTACGGCGTGGACACCTCGGGCACCGAACACGCCGTCTGGGCGGTGCTGGACCATAACAGCCAGTTTGGTGCTGGTATTGTTCCCGAGCCGGCCACCCTGGCCCTCCTGAGCCTCGGCGGCCTCGGCCTGGTCCTCGGCAGGAAGCGTAAGTAACACGCTGTTTCATACCTCCCTCTCCCTCTGTGGGAGAGGGTAGGGTGAGGGGGAAAGAAACCGAGCGGCGACCTTCGGGTCGCCGCTCTCTTTTTCACCCCTTCGCGCGCTGCGTGAAACGTGTGTTGAACCTCAAAGCCCGCAAAGATCGCCAAGGACGACTTAATCGCCCGCGCTCGTAGGTTGGGTATGGCAAAAAGGACGCGGTGGGCGGAGTCGCCCACCGCGCAACGATCGGTGCACTTCACCACCGCGTGATGAGGCGATGGTGCCTGTACGCCCGCTATTTGCCCTTGCCGCCCTTCGGCCCGGCGGGCGGCTTGGGGGGCTCGATGACCCGAATCGTGTCGGAGCCCTCGAACAGGAGGTCGCCGATCATGCCGGTCACCGTCAGAGTAACGTCGGTCGGCAACGCCAGGCCTTTACCCTTGAGGTAGGCGATGACGGCCTCGCGGTCGAACTTGACCATGAGCTCGTCGTCCTCGAAGTCATCTCCCCAGGCGGCGTCGATGCCGTCCAGTTGGATGGTGTCGATATCGATGTCGCCGACGTCGTAGCCCTCGGGCAGCGTGATGTAGGCGGTGATCCATTTGCCCTGGCTCTTAAGGTCGAGGGTGTTGGGATCGATGTCCACCGTGGCCGGGGCAGGCGTCAGGTTGAGGTCGTCGAAGTAGACCCCGAAAGTGTCCAGGTGCATATAGCAGGAATCGACGACCAGTTTGACCTGGACGGACGTGACGCGGGTCCAATCGACGAGCATGTCCTCGGCGGGGGCCACGTCGAGCGTTTTCCATCCGGCCCCTGGTTCATATTCGCCGCCATCTTCGTTAGGGGTCCCGATGTACGTGATGTTGCCGGTTTGGTGGCAGGGCGATCCGGCATCGCCGTTCATGTGGGTGTACCAGGAAGGCACCTCGTGGAGGTCGCTGCAGGCGAGCCGATACGTCCAGGAGCCGAGCGGCGTGCCGGTCGCGTCCAGGACGGACACGATCACGTCGGCCGAGCCGTGCATCCCGCCCCACGTATCGGCCGGATTCGCGCCGTCCGTCTGCTGGGCGATGTTGTACTTGACCTGGAGGCGCCGGCCCAGAAGGTTGCCGGCGAATTGGCGGACGGCGGAGACGGTGTCGCCGTCATGGCCGGAAGTCCCGCCGCCGGACAGAGACAGATGGATGGAGCGGGTAGGCGACACGGCATCGGCGGTCGAGTACTCCGCCTTCCAGACGCCGTCATACGTCCCATTCACGTGCCCCAGGGTCCAGAGGTCCTGCTCCATGTCGTCGGTTACGGCAAAGGCTCGGGTCCCGATGCCCCCCAAGACGATGCAACCTACGAAAAGCCACAACAGTGTTCTCGCTCTCATACCAAAGCCTCCTTCCTTGTGTTTTCCCCCTCGCTTTAACCTCTTACCGGGGAGTCCCGGTTTACGCGTACGGTGTTGCCGGATCTTCCGCGCAGAAGGAAAAGCCCCCTTGCGGATTGGGACTTGTTCCGGTCGGCGCAGGCGATGCACGATGCACGGTTCGAAACCTCGGAGCTGCGCCTCGCACGCGGCCCCTGTGAAGGTATGGTTGCGCCCGCGAAGGGCGGCAATTTAAAAGCGTTTTCTACGGGATAGTATACCGCGCTTTTAGAGAAAGTCAAATCGGGCCGAAAAGCGGCTGCGCGATAACAGAAAGGAGCCGGCGAGCGGGACGTAAGCCGAATCCTGTTTCCGCCTTCGTCCCGGCAAGCCGGGACTCCGGCGGACGCGGCCATGTGTCTGGGTCGGGCCGTTGCCGGCCGACTCGAGCGGCCAACCCGGGGCTCGAGCGGTGCGGGCCGCACCATCGCCCCCTATTTGGCCTTGCTCCCGGTGGGGTTTGCCGTGCCCCCCGTGTCACC
>DATKXO010000370.1:0-2064 GCA_035528995.1 Phycisphaerae bacterium
CTTCACGGAGTGCTCGTATTCGGTGATCGCATCGGGGGTCTTGTTCGCGATGATGCCGTCGACGCCCAGCTCGCCGAGGTTAGGGATGCTGACGACCACCAGCACGAGGATCAGGTTCAGCAGGACGACCTCGGAAACGACCGGCCAGATCGAGAGTCTCGACGTACGTTTGACCGGCTTGACCATGATCCCGGTCATGTTCGCGATCGACTCGACGCCCGACAGCGCCAGCACAACCGCCACGAACGTCAGCCACATGTTCCACGGACTGCCCGTCGGCGGCGTGATCGCCCCCCAACCGGCCGGCACGTGCTTGATGGTCAGTGACGCCAGCGCGGCGGTGATGGCGATTGCGGAAACCGCCACCAGCAGGGCGAACGTCCCCGCCCGTTTTGAGCCAACGTAGTTCAGCAGACCCAGCAGGCCGATCGCGATCACGCTGATCCAGGGGGCCAAGGCGCGGTCCAGACCGAACGGACCGCCGATGTAGATGACGGCTACGTAGGTGGAGATGGCGGCCGTGACGACGTAATTGGCAAACAGCAGCAGCGCGCCGACGACCCCGAGCGTGGGATGGAGCAGGCGTCCGGAGGAATACACCCCGCCGCCGTCCGGATTCACCCGGCAGATGACCGTGTAGGCCCAGCCGACCAGCAGGACCAGGGCGCAGATCGCGGCCACGTAGTAGGGGGCGGCGGTGCCGGCGTAGAACAACGCCAGGCCGAGCACGTACAGTCGGCTGGTGCCCAGGTCGCCGAAGAACATCGGCCCGGCCAAGTACCAGCGCAAATCTCGGGGTCGCTCGTGACGAACCAGCATGGCGCGACCGGATCAGACTCGGGAAGACCACCACCAACCGCGCTTGGCCGTGGCCCCGCCATCATAGGCCCCACCGGCCCGCGTGTCTAACTCCAAAGGGTTCGGGGTGTGGGGTTCAGGGTTCGGAGACCGGGTGGCCCACGGCTTCAGCCGTGGGGGACAGGAATCGGCGAGGCGTTCGCGTCCCTTCGCTGTAGGGCAGGTCGAGTCTTCGAGACCTGCCACCCACCTGGATCTTCCTTCGTGCCTTCGTGTCTGGGGGGCAAGCGACTCGTGCTAGACGCGGTGGGCCAGCAGCACGGTGATATCGTTCGGCTGCACGCCGCCTTCGGTGAAGTTGCGCAGGCCGTTGAGCATCTCTTTCAGCATGTTGCTGGCCAACTGGCCGAACCCGTCGCACAGCAGGTTGATGAAACGCTCCTTGCCGAAAGGCTCGTCGTGTCGGTTCTTCGCGGTGGTCACGCCGGGCGTGTACAAAACCAGCGTCTCGCTCGGCTCGAGCTGCTCCGGCAGCAAGGCGAAGGCCGCGTTCTTGTTGAGCCCGAGGGAGGGATTGGGCTCGGCCGGTCCCAGGCGGCGCTCGTCCCCACGCTGCCCGATGATGTACGCCCCGGTCCGCCCGGCAATGGCGTAACGCATATTCCCGGTGGCCGGCTCGATCACCCCCATGAACCCGTCCAGCGGATGGTCCCGCTGCCCGTCGTACAGCAGGAAGTTGAGCGAGCGCATGAAGATGTGCGGCGCGTCCAGGTGCATGCACGCCGAGCGGAACGTCGCCTGCGCCTGGGCGATGAGCATGCTCGGCATGGGCCCGAGGGCGCTGGTGTGCGCGACCATGAACGCGGCCATCTTGTTGGACAGGCGGACCACGTCGTAGATGTCCCCGGTGTGCTCCCGCCCCGGCTCGCGGAAAGCGCCGAATTGCAGTTCTTCCCACTGGGGCAGTTTGCGCGGCGTGATGCGTGACTGAATCGCGTGGGCCACGCTGACTTCCCCGTCCACCGTTGCCGCCCGGTTGCGGGCCAGCTGCTCGAAAATGGCGTGTAAATGAATTGCGATGAAGTTGAGCATCGGCACGAAATAGTCCAGGTCGCCCGCGTCGTAGATGCGGTCGGAATCGCCCGTATCGATGTAGACCATGCCCAGGCTGCCGTCCGGGCCGGGCAACGGGCCCGCCAGCACCGAAGCACGCTCTTCGGCGCTCACCCGCGGGATGAGAACGAACTGACCGCGGTCCAGCACGCG
>DATKXO010000371.1:0-6529 GCA_035528995.1 Phycisphaerae bacterium
AGGCCGTCCTTGGCCACCAGGGGGAAGACGGCCGCCTTGATGGGTGCGAGGCGGGGGTGGAACTTCATGAACTCGGGGCTGGCGCGGTTTTCGTCGACGGTGTAGGCCTCGGTGATGAAGGCGAGGACGCTTCGGTCGACGCCGCCGGAGGGTTCGATGACGTAGGGGACGAAGCGTTCCTTGCGCTCGGGGTCGAAGTAGGTGAGGTCCTTGCCGCTCTTGTCGATGTGGGCCTTGAGGTCGAAGTCGGTTCGGTTGGCGATGCCCTCGAGTTCGCTCATGCCGAAGGGGAAGTCGTACTCGACGTCGGCGCAGCCCTTGGCGTAGTGGGCCATCTCGTCGGGATCGTGGTTGCGCAGGCGGAGCTTCTCGCTTTGCAGGCCGAGGCCGACGTACCACTGGTGGCGCAGGTCTCGCCAGAACTCGTACCAGAGGTCGGCTTCGGAGGGGTGGCAGAAGAACTCGATCTCGTATTGCTCGAACTCGCGGGAGCGGAAGGTGTAGTTACGCGGGTTGATCTCGTTTCGGAAGCTCTTACCGATCTGGGCGATGCCGAGTGGGAGCTTGACGCGGCTGGTGTCGAGGACGTTTCGGAAGTTGACGAAGATGCCTTGGGCGGTCTCGGGGCGGAGGTAGGCAATGGCGGAGGCGTCCTGGAGCGCGCCGACGTAGGTCTGGAACATGAGGTTGAAGGCGCGCGGCTCGGTCAGCGTCCCGACCTCGCTTGCACCTGGCCCCAGCGTTGCGGCCCTCTCGTAGTCTTTGAGGGCGGTGAACGGAATCGGGTCCGGCGTGAATTCAAGTTCAAGATCCTTCTTGCTGAAGGCGGCCTCAAGCAGTCGAAAGAAGCGCTTGTGATGCTTCCGGTCCACAAACAACTGCTCAAAGTCCCGCTCGTCCAAGAAGGCGACGAAGCCGACGTGTTCCCGCTGCTCTTCCTCCTCATCAACGACTTGGCGAACCCGATAGCAGCGAAGCTGGTCCGCGCGATGGCGAGCCTTGGTCTCGCGGCAGTCGACCATGGGGTCGCTGAAGCCGCCTATGTGGCCGGAGGCTTCCCAGACCTTGGGGTTCATGATGATGGAGCAGTCGAGGCCGACCATCTGGTAGGTTCGGGCGTCGGGTCCGGGTGGCGGGTTGCGGACCATGTCGTGCCACCAAGCGTCCTTGACGTTTCGTTTGAGCTCGGTGCCGAGGGGTCCGTAGTCCCAGAATCCGCCGATGCCGCCGTAGATCTCGCTGCTGCCGAAGATGAAGCCTCGCCTGCGACAGAGGGCGACGATCTTGTCCATCATGCCTGGCGAAACAGCCATGCGTTCTCCTTCCGTGGTGCGGGTCTGTCGGCCCGCGGGACGCGTGCGCCGTGAGGTTCCGGTAACCGCCGGCCCGCGTGCGCGGAAAGCGCGCTTTTACCACAACATCAGCCGCTGAAAAAGCGGGTTGTTGTTGGCGAAACGAAACAGCGCAATTCTTTGGCCCACCGGAGGTTAGCTCGTGGGCCCGACGGGGGCGCCTCTTGGGGTCATCACGTCCTTACAGGCCGGAAAGATTCCCCAGGCTCACACGTTCATAAGTCGCTTTCTGGGAATAGATTAAGGCAGCTATTCGGCTCGGAGTCGGCAATGCTGCGTCGGTCGCCGCTTTGCCATGTTTCGGACGGGGGAATCCGAGCCAGCCCAAGGAGGCGAACGCAGGATGACTCGAGCACGCATATATTGGTTCTTCCGCCGGAAGGCCAAGATCGTGCTTCTGACCGCGCTGACCTACGCGGCGCTCTGCTAGGGGAGAGCAAGAACACCACGGGGGAAGCGGTTGGGGGTGGTCGGGCTCGCGGGGCGTAACCCGTCGAGTCCGTTTTTGCGCGCTGCGGTTTTTTATCGGGCCATCCTCTCGGTTGCGGAGCACCCCTGACCGGGCGACGATGTCTTCGTGGCCGAGTTCCTGAAACAGATTCCATTGGTCGTATGGTTTGGGTGTGCGGCGATCGGTGTGGCCGCGATTCGGTACGCGATGCTGCTGGTGCAGCGGTCGCGGCGGGCGGCGGCGTCGCGGGAGGCGCTGCGTCGACTGGGGCAGGTCGTCGAGGCGCTGCGGGCTTACGCAGTGGCCCACGACGGGGCGCTGCCGAAGTCGATCGGGGGCGTGGCGCCGGATTGGGAGAGGCAGTTTGTCTATCGGCCGGTGCCGGGGACCACGTTCGACGGGCGGTTGATCGTGGTCTATGATCGGGGTGCGCCGCACGCTCTGGTGGCGTTTCCGATGCTGCGGGCCGGGCGAGCGGCCGTGACGCTGGGTGGCAAGACGCTGGTGCTCAGCGAGGAGCAGCTTGAGAAATTGTTGGCGGCCGACAATGGGCTGCGGGTGGCGTGCGGTCTGGAACCGGTCGATCTGGTGGACAGCCAGGCGGCGATGGGCGCCAACGATTCCCGAACTACCGGGGCGGTGGAGACGCGTGCCGGTAAGCAGGCGATGAGCGACGATGAGTGACGACGAACTTCAGGATCGGACCTGCCGCTGCTGCGGGCGGGGCTACAAGTATCCGGTGCCGAAGAGTTCGGCCACGCGCTTCCATTGTGAACGATGCGTCGGGCTGGATGCGGAGGTGCGGGCGCTGTTCGAGCACTTCAACAAGCGGGTCCGGCGTTTGACGGCGGAGGTCGAGAAGCTCAAGCGAGGCGGCGAGGCGAGCTGATGCCGACGGAGGACTGGGCGACCGGGCGGCGGGGGTTCTTCCGGGACGGTCTGGCCCGGATCATCGGCCCGCTGGCGGATTACCTGGACAAGCACATGGCGGAGCCGACGCGGCGGTTGCGGCTGCGTCCGCCCGGGGCGATTGCCGAGGACGAGTTTCTGGACACGTGCACTCGGTGCGGGGTGTGCGTGGAGGTCTGTCCGGTCCATGCGATCCGGCCGCAGCCGACCGGCGATCATCCATCATCGGGCACGCCGTGGATCAATCCGAACGCGGCGGCGTGTGTGCTGTGCGAGGGGTTGGTCTGCACGCACGAATGCCCCAGCGGGGCGCTTCTTCCGCTGGACAAGCCGCAGGACGTGGCCATGGGTCTGGCCCGGGTCCACCCGGCCCTGTGCGTGCGGCTGGACGGCGAGGACTGCACGATCTGCGTAGACAAGTGCCCGTTGGGGAGCGAGGCCCTGAAGTTGACCGGGATGCGACCGCCGAAGGTGATGGACCCCGGGTGCGTCGGCTGCGGGGTCTGCC
Organism: Phycisphaerae bacterium; assembly: GCA_035528995.1. GTDB lineage: Bacteria > Planctomycetota > Phycisphaerae > UBA1845 > UBA1845 > DATKXO01. Next base: position 3,221 of record DATKXO010000371.1, read on the forward strand.
AGCTCTACTGCCCGACCAGCCCGAAAGCGATCCTGGTCCGTCCGGGCGTGTAGCTCATCGCACCAGTCGGGGCGAGGACCGCCGAGTGGGTGTCTCTCAGCCGACGCAAGCCGCGCGAACTCCCGACGCCGTCGGGACGGGTTCCGTTCTCGGCTCGTGAACCGGTGGTAGGTGGGTGCCACTGGCAGCTTGCCTGCCAGTGTATGTGCTCCACACGCCCACGAGAGAGACCGCACGGGCGGACAAGCCGCCCGTGGCACCCCAAACCGAATGCCGCGGGAAGTGTCACGGGCCCGTATCAGTCCGCCGGTCGTGGCCGCAGTTGCCGGGCTGCCGGGTTGGGCTTATCATGGGCGGTTGTTTTACGTGACTTGGACAGGGCAGTACGTCTCGAGCGTAAGGAGTTGGCGGTGGCTTCGACGAACAATCGGCAGACCGGTCCGTTCACCTCGGAATCCGTCTCGATGGGGCACCCGGACAAGGTGTGCGACCAGATTTCGGACGCCATCCTGGACAGCCTGCTGGAGCACGACCCACAGGCCAGAACGGCTATCGAAACGCTGGTTACGACGGGTCTGGTGGTGATCGCCGGGGAGGTGACGGTACACAGCGACGGGGCCGAGAGGGCTCTGGGACGCGCCGAGGAGACCGCCCGTGAGACGATTCGCAGGATCGGCTACGACGACCCCGAGTCCGGCTTCGACTACCGCAGTTGCGCCGTGATCCGAACGCTGCACTCCCAGTCCGAGGACATCAGCCAGGGCGTGAGCGAGGGCAGGGGGCTGCACGGCGAACAAGGGGCGGGTGACCAGGGGCTGATGTTCGGCTTCGCCTGCAACGAGACCAAGGCGCTGATGCCGCTGCCCATCCACCTGTCACACCGGATGATGGAGCAACTGGCCGATCTCCGCGAGTCCGGGGCGATCAAATGGCTTCGCCCGGATTCGAAGGGCCAGGTGACGGTGCAGTACGAGAACGGCGTGCCGACCGCGATCACGACGGTGGTGCTGAGCACACAGCACACCGAAGAGGCGACGGACCCGAAGACGCACAACCTATCGGACAGGGCCACCCGTGAGATCATCGAGAAGGCGATCAAGCCGGTGATCATGCGGGAGTGCGAGCAGCTCTGGTCGGACTCGATTTGCTTCCACATCAACCCCACCGGTCGGTTCGTCATCGGTGGACCGCACGGGGACTCCGGGGTGACGGGTCGGAAGATCATCGTGGACACGTACGGTGGCCGAGGCCGGCACGGCGGCGGCGCGTTCAGCGGCAAGGACCCGTCGAAGGTCGACCGGTCGGCGAGCTACATGGCCCGGTACATCGCCAAGAACATCGTGGCGGCCGGACTGGCCGAGGAGTGCGAGGTGCAGTTGGCCTACGCCATCGGGGTGGCCGATCCGGTCAGTGTGCTGGTGGACACGTTCGGCACGGGTCGGGTGGCGGACTCGAAACTGAATGAAGCGGTTGGCAAAGTCTTCCCGCTGAAGCCGCGCGGCATCATCAAGCATCTGGACCTGTTGCACCCGATCTACCTGGAGACGGCCCGGAACGGTCACTTCGGGCGAGAGCTGCCCACGTTCACGTGGGAGCGGACGGACCAGGTGGACGAACTCCGCGGCAAGGTGGGCATGTAGGTTCACCCGGCGGCAGCCGCGCCGCCCCCCCTTTTTGCCTGCACCATCGACGGACGGAATACGACCCGACTCGGTCGGCGAGCGCTGGTTGTGCGTGGCATCGGGTGGCACTGCCGGGCTGCGGGCGTCATACCGTTTACGTTTTGTTCATGCCGATTGGGTGGTCGGCGTGTCCGGGCTACAGAGTCCGCGCGAACTGAAGTTCGCGGCTCGTCAATCGGCAGAGTCGTGCTGGAACTGGCCTCAGAACGGCCAGACCGACGGGACGACCAGGATCGTGGTGATGCCCATCACCACGTTCATGGAGAGGCCGATCTTGAGGTAGTCGGAGAAACGGTAGCCGCCAGGGCCGTAGACCATCAGGTTGGTCTGGTATCCGAGGGGCGTGGCGAAGCTGGCCGATGCCGCCACCATGATGGTGATGACGAAGGGCATGAAGCTGACCTGAAGTTCATCGGCGCTTGCGGCGGCGATGGGGAAGATGAGGGCCGCGGCGGCGTTGTTGGTGATGATCTCGGTGAAGAGACTGGTGAGGGCATAGACCACAGCCAAGGCGATCAACGGATTCTGGCCTCCCAGAGCGAGCAACCGCCCGGCGATGACGCCCGCGGCGCCGGTCTGGTACAGGGCCTGTCCGATGCCCAAGGCCGCGGCAATCACCAGGATGACCTGCCAGTCCACGCTACGTCGGGCGGCCGATGCCGAGCAACTGCGGGTGATGAGCATGAGCCCTGCGGCGAGCATGGCCCCCACCAGCATGCTCAACCAACCCATGGCCACGACGGTGACCATAGCGACGAGGATGAGGGTGGCCATCCAGGCCTTCTCGTGCCGCAAGGGCGTCGAGTCCTCGACGCGACTGACCAGGAAGAAGTCGCGGCTGTCGCGGTATTGCTCGGCCAGGCCGGGGTGGGCCTCGAGGAGGACGGTGTCGGCGGGTCGCAGGACAATGTCGCCGACCTTGGCCCGAATGCGCTTACCGTCGCGGGCGACGGCGATGACGACGGCGTTGTAGACGGTGCGGAACTGTCCGTCCCGGATGGTCTTGCCCACCAGTGGGCAACTGTTGGAGACGACGGCCTCGATGAGGCAGCGCTGGGTGCGGGGTGCGTCGAGCTTGAAGATCTGGTCGGTGGCGGGGGTGAGCCCGCGGATCTTCTGCAGATCGCTGACCGACTCGACAATGCCGACGAAGACGAGACGGTCGTTGCCCTGAAGGCGCTGCTGTGGACCGACGACCTGGAGCAGGGTGCCGCCGCGCTCGATCTCCATCAGATACATGCCGGGCAGATGGCGCAGGCCGGCCTCCTCGATGGTCCTGCCGACCAGTGGGCTGCCGGGCTGGACGAGCATCTCGACGGAGTACTCGCGGGGATTGTCCATCAGGCTCATGACCGATTTGCGCTCGGGGAGCAGCCAGCGACTCGCGATGATGACGTAGACGATCCCGATCACAGCGCAGGGCAGTCCGACCCAGGCGATATCGAACATGCCCAGCGGGGGGAGGTCGGTCTCGGAGATGACCAGCCCGTTAACCACCAGGTTGGTGCTGGTGCCGATGAGGGTGCAGGTGCCGCCGAGAATCGAGGCATAGCTCAGCGGGATCATCAGCTTGGAGACGCTGAGTCGCAGCTTCTTGGCCCAGTCGCCGACGACCGGGATCATCATG
>DATKXO010000372.1:0-43816 GCA_035528995.1 Phycisphaerae bacterium
GATAAGAGCCCGAGCGAGCTCGTCCAAGCGCCCCGCGATCGGACGTTGTCTTCTTCCAGCGGCCTTGAAATAGCACCGGCTCGGTTCTATATCATTAGTAGTTGTCGAAATAGGAGGCCCATGGTACTATATGGGCCGCAACTGGTGACGCGGCCCGATAAGGGGCAGCCTATGATCTCGCTCACGCGCAAATCCGACTATGCTCTGGTCGCGCTGTCCCACCTGGCACGCACGCGAGAGACCGTCTGCAGCGCACGAGACATCTCAGATCACCACAAGATTCCTCTTCCAGTGTTGATGAACATTTTGAAGAAACTCTCACGAGAAGGGATCGTCGCGAGTGTCCGAGGGGCGCATGGCGGGTACCAGCTCGCGGTGGACCCGGCCGAGGTCAGTCTGGGTGATTTCATCACGGCCCTGGAGGGTCCGATGCGGCTGGTGCAGTGCGCGGACGGCGGCGCCCCGACCTCGTGCAGTCAGGCGCCCTGGTGTCCGGTGCAGGCCCCTGCGGTTCGGATTCAGCAGCGGCTCAAGGAGTTCCTCGCCGGCGTCACGCTGGCGGAGATCATCGGGAGTGAATTGCAGGCCCAGTCCGACGTGGGACGGGCCGCTGAGGGCAAGGTCTGATGAGCCAAGTGTATCTGGATAACGCGGCCACCACACCGCTCGACCCGCGGGTCCTGGATGCGATGCTCCCTTCTCTGCGGGAGCACTTCGGCAACGCAGCGAGCCGCAGCCATCGCTTCGGCTGGGTCGCGGAGGAGGCCGTGGACAAGGCCCGCCGGCAGGTGGCCGACCTGATCGGCGCCACGCCCAAGGAGATCATCTTCACCAGCGGGGCGACCGAGAGCGACAACATCGCCGTGAAGGGCGTGGCCTACCGACATCGCGACAAGGGCAACCGCGTCATCACGCAGCAGACGGAACACAAGGCGATCATCGACACCTGCAAGTTCCTGGAGCAGGACGGTGCCCGGGTCACCTTCCTTCCGGTGAACGACAAGGGTCGCATCAACCTCGACGAGCTGGCCGACGCGATCGGTGACGACACCGTCCTGGTGTCGATCATGTTCGCCAACAACGAAATCGGGACGGTCCAGCCGATCGCCGAGATCGGGCGGATCTGCAAGGAGAAGGGGGTCCTCTTCCACACCGACGCCGTGCAGGCCTTCGGTAAGCTGCCCATCGACGTCGAAGAGATGGGCATCGATCTGTTGAGTATTTCGGGGCACAAGATCTACGGGCCTAAGGGAGTGGGAGCGCTCTACGTGCGGCGGAAGAACCCACGGGTGCGCTGCGAAGCCGTGCTGCACGGCGGGGGTCACGAAAGGGGCATGCGCTCGGGCACGCTGAACGTGCCGGGGATCGTGGGCCTTGGGGCGGCGGCCGAGTTCGCCGGTCGCGAGATGATCGTGGAGGCGGAGCGACTGGGCGGCCTTCGCGATCGGCTGTGGGACGGTCTCAGCAGCCGGCTGGACGAGATCGCCCGCAACGGGGACGCCGAGCACTGTCTGCCCAACATCCTCAACGTCAGCTTCAAGTACGTCGAGGGCGAGTCGCTGATGATGGGCTTCGACACCATCGCCGTCAGCAGCGGCAGCGCCTGCACCAGCGCGTCACTCGAGCCCAGCTACGTGCTCAAGGCGCTGGGCGTGGGTGAGGACCTGGCTCATAGTTCGATCCGTTTTTCGCTGGGACGTTTCAACACCGGGCAAGAGGTGGACTACGCCGTCGAGCAGGTGGTTGCGGCCGTCCGGCGGCTGCGCGAGCTGAGCCCGCTGTACGAGATGGCCCAGGAGGGCGTTGACCTGAGCAAGGTCGATTGGGCGGCGCGCTAGGCGCCGGGCCGGAGGGGAGTCGGGCCCGCGGACCGGTCTACAGTGAGGACCGCCCGGGGCCGGGCGAGCGGTAAGGAGAATCGGTCGTGGCTTACAGCGACAAGGTCGTCGATCACTTCGAGCATCCGCGCAACGTGGGCTCGCTGGACAAGTCGGCCCCCAACGTGGGGACCGGCATCGTCGGTGCGCCCGAGTGCGGCGACGTGATGAAGCTGCAGATCCAGGTGGACGAGAACAACCGGATCGTGGATGCCAAGTTCAAGACGTTCGGCTGCGGCAGCGCCATCGCCAGCAGTTCGCTGGCCACCGAGTGGGTCAAGGGGCGCTCGCTGGATGAGGCGTTGGAGATCAAGAACACGACCATCGTGAAGGAGCTGGCCTTGCCGCCGGTGAAGATTCATTGCAGCGTGCTGGCCGAGGACGCCATCCGTGCCGCCGTCGCGGACCTCAAGCGCAAGCAGGCCGGCGACGGGAAGGCACCGCAGACCGAGAAGAAAGAAGAGGTCGGCGCCTGATCGGCTTCGGTACCGTTTCCGAGGGGTGTCGGAAAGACTGGAAACTGACGAACAGGGAGTTCGAGCGATATGATCACACTCACCGAAAAGGCGGCCCAACAGGTTCTGCAGATCATCGAGCAGCACCGTCAGGACGAGGCCGGCCAGTCCGGTTCCGAAGGTGAGGGTGGCGGCGCCACGGCGACCGAAGCCAAGCCCATGTATCTGCGCGTCGGCGTGGTGGGGGGCGGGTGCAGCGGTTTCAAGCAGACCCTGGACCTGACCGAGACGCTGGGCGAGAACGACGAGGTCTTCGAGCAGCACGGCGTGAAGGTGATCTGCGACGCCAAGAGCCACATCTACCTCGACGGCGCGACTATCGACTTCAAGAGCACCACGATGGGCAGCGGCTTCGCGTTCGAGATCCCGTCGGCCACGGGGCGGTGCGGCTGCGGGCAGAGCTTCTCCGTATAGGCGGCGACGGGACACAGGCGCCGGGTGACGGCGTTCCGCCCGGCGGCGCCCGTCTTTGGTGCGGGTGTGGCGTGAACGTCACGGCGAGGCTGAATGGCTTCCACAGATCAGACCGTTCCGAGCAAGTGCCTTTCATGCAGTGCCGAGCTCGAGTCACCGATCGTATGCACCGGCTGCCATAAGCTGTACCCGGTTCCCGAGCCGCTGGACTACTTCGAGCTGTTCCGACTGCCGCATCGCTACCGGATCGACCTGGGCGATCTGGAGCATCGCTTTCTGGCCATCACGCGGAACGTGCATCCCGATTTTTTCACCGGGCACTCCGAGGACATGTGCCGGCTGGCCGTCCGGCTCAGCGCGGAGCTGAACGAGGCCTATCGCGTGCTCAAGGACCCCGTGCTGCGGGCGGGCTACCTGTTGGAGCAGTCCGGCGGCCGCAGCGCGTCGGAGGACCATTCGGTTCCCCCGTCGGTGTTGAGCGAAGTGATGATGCTGCGGGAGGAGCTGGAGGCGGCGGAAGGAGATCAGACCGCCGCCGCGTCGGTTCGCCGGCGAGTCGTCGCCCGGCGCGGCGAGATCCTGACCCGGATCGCCGAACTGGCCGACGACCTGGCCAATGCAGGTGATGAGGACAAGACCACGCTGCGGTCGTTGCTCAACTCAGTCAAATACTACGAGAACCTTTTGGCCGAGCTGCCTGTCGGGTAGGGTGGGCGAACGGGGATCGGTTCGGGCCGGGTGTCCGCCCGCCCACAGGCCGGCCCCTCCGACACCGGGTGAGCGTTTCAATGGGCGACAGCAAAGACACGATCGTCGGGATCGACCTGGGAACGACCAACTCTCTGGTGGCTTACGCGGACGAGAAGGGCCCGGTGATTATCGAGGACCCGGCAGCGGGCGACGGCGGAATCCTGCCCTCGGTCATCGGCTTCGACCCGGAATCGGGTCGCGTCACCATAGGGCGCCAGGCCCGGGCCCACGCGGTCGAGCTTCCGCTGACCACGGTGTATTCGGTCAAGCGGCTGATGGGCAGGGGGTTCGCCGACCTTGGCGACGACGTGGGCCGATTGCCCTACAAGGTCGTCCGCCGGCCGGGCAACGAAGAGGGGCGCGATGTGGCGGCCGTCGAGGTCGGGGGCCGGGCCCTGACGCCTCCGCAACTCAGCGCCCTGATCCTGGCTGAACTCAAAACGCGGGCCGAGAAGCACTTCGGGCATCCCGTCAACCGAGCGGTCATCACCGTGCCGGCCTACTTCGACGATGCCCAACGCCAGGCGACTCGCGACGCCGGGCAGATCGCGGGGCTCGAGGTGGTGCGGATCGTCAACGAGCCCACCGCGGCCGCCCTGGCCTATGGCCTGGACCGCAAGGAGGACCTGACCGTTGCGGTCTACGATTTGGGCGGGGGCACGTTCGACGTGTCCTTCATGCGTTTGCGCGAGGGCACGTTCGAGGTGCTCAGCACGCACGGCGACACACACCTGGGCGGCGACGACTTCGACCGTCAGATCATGGACCTGGCCACCCGTGAGGTGAAGGAGCGGTTCGGGGTCGAGATTCAAGCGCCGGCCACACGCCAGGCCCTGCGCCTGTTCGCCGAGGCGGTCAAGCAGGCCCTGTCCAGCGAGGCGCAAAAGACCCTGCAGATCGACCTGGGCGACGGGCGGTGCTACCAGCGGGTCATCACCAGGGCCGAGTTCGAGGGCATGATCGACCCCTACATCGAGCGCACGCTGGATTCGTGCCGTCAGGCCATGCGGGCGGCCGGTCTGACCGCCGGCGACGTGGATCACGTGGTGATGGTGGGGGGCTCGACGCGCATTCCGCACGTTCGCCAGCGGGTGGGCGACCTGTTCGAGTGCCGGCCCTACACCGCGTGGAACCCGGAGGAGGTGGTGGCTCTGGGGGCGGCGGTTCAGGCGTCGATCCTGGCGGGCGTCCGCCGCGACGTGCTGTTGCTCGATGTCACGCCTCTGTCACTGGGGATCGAGACACTGGGCGGGGCCATGGGCAAGCTGATCCGTAACAACATGCGGGTTCCCTGCCAGGCCACCGAGACGTTCACCACCTTCCAGGACGGTCAGACCAACGTGAAGATCAACGTGCTGCAGGGCGAGCGCGAGCTGGCGGCGGACTGCCGCTCGCTGGGGGTCTTCGAGCTGACCGGCGTTCCGCCCATGCCCGCGGGGATGCCCAAAATCGACGTGACCTTCCTCATCGACCAGAACGGCATCCTCACCGTCACCGCCCACGAGCAGCGCAGCGGGACCGAGGCGGGCATCCAGGTGGTGCCGGCCCACGGCCTGACCCGGGACGAAGTCCGGCGAATGGAACGGGAGAGCGTCGCTTTCGCCCGTCAGGACATGACCGCCCACCGCCTGGTGGACCTGCGCAATCAGGTCGTCTTCGACACCAACAAGACCGAGCAGATGCTGACCAAACACGGCGACCTGCTGCCGGCCGAGGAGTGTCAGGCCTTGCGCCGGGCTGCGGCCGACCTGCGACAGTATGCCGACTCGTCTTCGGACACGGAGGAGATCCACCGCCGGTTGCAGGAGTTCGGGCGGATGACCGTGCCGCTGGCCAACGCGGCCATATCGGCCACGCTGCGGGAAGACAAAGACTGATGGGCGGACAGAACCCCTACATCCGGGAGGCCGGAGCGCTCCTGCCGACGCGGCGATACAAGGTCACGTTCCTGCCGATGAACCTGACGGTCGAGGTCGATCCGGACGAGTTACCCTACGGCCAGGACGGTCAGCCCGGGAGCCTGTTGCAGACGGCTCTGCACGCGGGAGTCCAACTCGACCACGCCTGCGGCGGGGTCTGCGCCTGTTCGACCTGTCATGTTGTCGTGACGGAGGGGTTCGACAGTCTCAACGAGGCCACCGAGGACGAGGAGGACATGCTGGACTCGGCCCCGGGGCTCAAGCCCACCAGTCGATTGGCCTGCCAGGCCGTTCCGAACGGCTCCGGGGACCTGGTTGTGGAAATCCCGTCGTGGAACCGGAACCTGGCCAGGGAGGAGCCTCATTAATCCTGCGACCGCGGGGAGGGAGCAGCTATGAGACACCCGCTCAAGTGGACGGACAGCGAGGACATCGCCATAGCGCTGCACGAACGCTTCCCCGATCTGGACCCGCTGACGGTCCGCTTCACCGATCTCCATCGCTGGGTTTGTGAGCTGGAGGACTTCGGCGACAACCCGCAGGCGTCCGACGAGGCCGAGCTGGAAGCGATCCAGATCGCCTGGCACGAAGAGTACGAAGACGCGTAGGGCTGGCGAGGTCGCTGCGACTACCGGGCGGCGAACAACCGCCGTGAAACCGGTTGAAGGGCTCGTCCGCCGGCGGTGGCGGCGGCGGTCTTGAGGATCAGCCCCGGGACAAAGGGCCACAGCCCCATGGTCAAAGTGGCCAGGGCAGACGCGCCTGACCACAGGTGCAGCCAGGTCAGCCCGGCGGCAAAGATGATCGCATTGCCCGCCAGTGCCGCAGCCAGCAGGGCGCCCCAACCGCCCCCGCGCCGCGTGAGCAGGCCGATCACCGGCTGAGCCAGAACGAACCCGAGAAGATAGCCACCCGTCGGCCCGAACAGATAGGCCGACTGCCACGCGTCGCCCGCAAAGACGTGGTATCCGCAGATTCCCAGCAACAGGTAGAAGGCCATGCCGGCCATACCCAGCCAGGGCCCCAGCGTCATCCCGGCCAGCAGCACGACCAGCGTCTGGAGCGTGACCGGAACGGGCGTGCCGGGGAGGTAAAGACGGATCTGGCTCGCGACGGCGGTCAGCCCGGCGAAGGCCACGACGCCGGCGACCTGGACCAGCAGCCGTCGTGTGCCCGCGTTGGCCAGCGGCAGCGCGCGTTGGGGTGCATCCATCGAGTTCATGGGCGGGATCATACTGCGGGCCACGCCCCGGTCAATGGCGTGACGAATGCGTGTGCCGGGGCAACTTCGTGCTGGCCCGGTCCCATAATCGTATCGTATACCAGAATTGGCAGCGGTGGCTCGGCAGCCTGTGGCTGCACGTTCGGCAGTGATGCGGAGGGATTCTCCGCTGACGGCCGGATCGGTTTTGCATTTGAACGGGTCTCGAAGACAGATTAGGATTTCGCTTTACTTGCGATGTGATCCGCGCGCTTCGACAGAGCAGTGGGTTCGGGTTGAGGAATCCGGGCCGTGCGAGGCCGCTTGGGGGGGCGCGGATGATCAAGGTCGCCAAATCGGGGGTAGCGAACCATGATTCGAACGGGGTCTTGTATCGTCGTTCTTCTTGCCGCTCTGGGACTGGTCACGGCGAGTTGCTCGTCGGGTGGCGGTGGCGGCGGCAACGGTGACGGGGGCCTCTGCGCGGGCGTCCAGTGTCCCGAGGGCCGGCAGTGCAACGCCGCCACGGGCCAGTGCGAACCCGGCGGCGGGGGTGAGGGTGAGGGAGAGGGTGAGGGCGAAGGCGAGGGCGAAGGTGACGATGAGGTCGGCTACCCGGGCTGTGGCGCGTTTCCGGAGGAGATGTCCGGTTTGAACGACACGGTCCGCTACTCGTCGATTCCGTCGCCGGGCCTGCCGCGCCGGATCAAGACGGCGGAGCGCCCGGCCCAGGTGGACCTGTCCGGGTTCGTGCCCACCCCGTGCAGTCAGGGCTCGCTCAGCTCCTGCGTCGCCTTTGCCGGCGGATACGGGTTGATGACCTACCTGGCCGCCAGGAACATCGATGGCTGGGTCGGTCTGGACTTCACCAACCGGCACTTCAGCCCCTCGTTCATCTTCAATCAGGCGAACGCGGCCGAACTGGGACGATCGAAGTTCAGTAACTGCGCCCAGGCGGGCACGTTTTTGAGCGACCTCTTCCAGTTGTTGCAGGACACCGGCTGCGTCGTGTGGCAGGACATGCCCTACGAGGACTTCCAGGACGACTGCGCCGCCAAACCGGACCAGAGCCTCATCTCCAAGGCCGCGGAATACCGGATCGAGTATTGGCGCTCGGTCGAGCGAGACGTGGCCACGATCCAGAGCTATCTGAATCAGGAAATCCCGATAGTGGTAGTCTGCAAAGTGGGCACCGAGTTCGGTGAGCTTGCTGCCGGCGAGGTGTACGATACCGCCGGCGACAGCGGCGAGTTCTCACACGCCATGCTGGTGGTGGGCTACGACGACAGGCTCGGCGCGATCAAGTTGATGAACTCCTGGGGCTACGAGTGGGCCGACGGCGGATTCGGATTCATCTCCTACGACGTGTGGCCGTCGATCGCCACCGAGGCCTACGTGGTCGGCAACGGGCTGGTCAGCGGCGGGGGGCCGGGCAAGCTGCTGGGCAAGGCCGGGGCGGTGGTCCAGGCTTTCGACGATTCCCTCAACCCCTTGCTCGACTCGGACGGCGACGGCTACCCCGACACGCTTGAGAACGAGTTCGCCGACTTCCAGCTCGCCGACCCCATGGACCCGGACGAGACGGACCCCGAGCCGCTTCCCGGCGAGGGTCTCGATGCGGACCACGACGGCTGGCCGGACCAGACCGAGATCGACTTCGGCACCGATCCCGAGGATCCCGGGAAGTTCCCCTTCCAGCGGGGCTATCTGTACCCGGCGCGCTTCTTTGACATCTACCTGGCCCTGGACGACGACGGCGACCAGGTGCCCAACGTGGACGACAACTGTCCCGATGACTTCAACCGTGACCAGGACGACAGGGACGGCGACGGCATCGGCGATGCCTGCGATAACTGCCCCGACAATCTCAACACCAATCAGCGGGACGATGACGAAGACGACGTCGGCGACGGCTGCGACAACTGCCGCGGGATCAGCAATCCGGATCAGGCCGACGCGGATGCGGACGACGACGGCGACGCGTGCGACGATGACGACGACAACGACGGCATCACCGACACGTCCGACAACTGCCGCGTGATCGCCAACGTCAGTCAGACGGACAGTGACGGCGACGACGTGGGCGACGCCTGCGACAACTGCCCTCAGACGGCCAACGCGGATCAGAGCGACGCGGACAAGGACGGCGCCGGTGATGTTTGCGACGAGGATCCGGGAACCGCGGGCGACGTCGACGGCGACGGTATCGGTGACGCTCAGGACAACTGCCCCTACCGTTCCAACCGGGGCCAGTTTGACACTGACGCGGATGGAATCGGCGATGTCTGCGACAACTGCCGCATCGACTACAACCCCAGCCAGTTCGATTTCGACGGCGACGGTGTGGGCAACCCCTGCGACAACTGCCGTATGGTCGCGAACCCGAGCCAGCTCGACAGCGACGGCGACGGCATGGGTGACGCCTGCGACGGGTCGGTCGATCCGTGTGCGGGCGTGAACTGCCTGGATGACGGGCTCTTCTGCAACGGCACGGAATCCTGTGATTCGAACACCGGCGATTGCGTGTCGAGCGGCGACCCCTGCAACATCGGCGCGTCCTGCGATGAGGAGACCGACGAATGCGTTTCCATCGTGGCCCAAGGCGCCTGCTGCCTGCCGGACGGCACGTGCGAGGCCAAGACGCTGGCGCTGTGCCTCTCCTTCGGCGGCGATTACCTTGGCGACGACCTGGGATGCGACCTGCTGCCGGCCTGCCCGGGTTTGTTTGCGGTGAATTCCCCCAACGGTTCGCTGTGGCGGCTGGACGTGGATAGCGCCGCCGCGATGCAAGTCGGGCCCCTCGGCGGCCAAGTGGTGGCCCTGACGCAGATTCCCGGCACCGGTGGCTTCTTCTACGGCGTCGAGATTAAGGAAGGCGCGGACTACCTGATCAAGGTGGACGTGAATACGGGGGCGATCAGCGAGACGATCGGCGCCATCCCGAATGCCGGCCCGTTCACCATCGGCAACATCGCCGGTCTGGCCTACGACGGCTTCAACGATCAGCTTTACGGGATCTCCGGCGACGGGCTTGCCCGGATCGTTGCGATCAACCAGGACACCGCCCAGACCGTCTTCGTGGGCGAGTTCCGGGCGGTCGGCCAGGCATCCTCCATGACGACTTCCCTGGCCTGGAATCCCGACGACGGCCTGCTGTACACCGTCGAGAACTGGGTACTTCCGGCCAATGCGCTGCTCTGGCGGATCGATCCGGACTTCGACGGAGGGTTTTTAGAACCCACGGCCGTGCTTGCCGGGCCCATTGCGGGCGTTCAGCAGGTCGGCGGCCTGACCTACTTCGAGGGAGTTCTGGGCGGCGTCACGCGGGATGTGACGCCACGCTTGATCGCGTTCATCGACCCGGCCAGCAGCGGGGCGTACGAGGAGGTCGGCCAACTGAATCTGCGGACGTTCTCAGGCGTGGCCGGGTTCGAGCTCAGCCCGTAGGCCCACAGTCGCCCAGCGCGGTGCGTTTGTTCCGGCGCTGATCCGCTCCCGAGCGGCTCCGCGCCGGCTACACCTGGCCCGCCGCCGAGGGATCGACCCTGTGATGAAACCCGCGATCGTCTGTCGCAATCTCAAAAAACGCTACGACGTGCGCAAGAAGGACCCGGTCGACGCCCTGGTCGGGCTGGACCTGGAAATCCGCGCCGGCGAGTGCTTCGGCCTGCTCGGGCCCAACGGCGCAGGCAAGACGACCACGATCGAGATTCTGGAGGGGCTGCTGGAACCGACGTCCGGCGAAGTCGAGGTCCTGGGGATGCGTTGGGGCGAGCACGATGAGGCCATCCGCCAGCGGATCGGCATCTCGCTGCAGGAAACCAAGCTGACCGACAAGCTGGCCGTGGGCGAGACCGTGCGGCTGTTTCGCAGCTTCTACGACCGCGGTCGCGAGCCGGACGAGGTGATCGCGGCCGTCTCACTGACCGAGAAGACCCGTGCCTGGGTGCAGAAGCTGTCGGGCGGTCAGAAGCAGCGGCTGGCGGTGGCCTGTGCCCTGGTCGGAGATCCGGAACTGCTGTTTCTGGACGAGCCCACCACCGGCCTGGACCCGCAGTCGCGCCGCCAGATCTGGGACATCGTGCGCGATCACCGCAAGCTTGGGCGAACGACGCTGATCACCACGCACTACATGGACGAGGCCGAGCGGCTGTGCGACCGCGTGGCCGTCGTCGATCACGGGCGCGTGATCGCCCTGGGCTCGCCGCCGGAGCTGATCGCCCGGCTCGGGGGCGAGCACGTCGTGGAGTTCGCCTTGGCCAACGGCGCTGCGGACGCGGACGGTCCCGATCCCGAGATGCTGGCGGCGCTGCCGTCGGTGCGCGACTGTCGCCTCGAGGCCGGGGGATACGCCCTGACCGTGACCGAGCCGCACGTCTGCATCCCGGCGCTGCTGGCGACGCTGCGGACCGACCACGGCGAACTGGCCCGCCTCACCACGCGCCACGCCAGCCTGGAGGACGTCTTCGTCAACCTGACCGGCCGGCACCTGACTGACGAACGCGAGACCGACAACACCGCACCATGAAATACTACGCCCTCTACGAACTTTTCCTCTGTCGGATGCGGCAGTTCTACCGCGAGCCGGAGGCCATCTTCTGGACCTACGGCTTTCCCATCCTGCTGACCATCGGGCTGGGCATTGCCTTTCGCAATCGTCCGCCGGGGCAGGTGGAGGTGGCCGTCGAGGACATGCCGGCCACCGCGCAGATTCGAGCGGTGCTGGCGGACGACGAGGGCTTCGATCTGCAGGTGGCCTCCGCCGACGAGTGCGCCCGCCTTCTGCGCAAGGGCGATGTCGACATTCTGGTGGTGGCCGACGGTGAGGGATACGAATATCGGTTCGACTCGACGCGCCCCGAGGCCACGTTGGCCCGCCACCGGGTGGACGACGCCCTGCAACGAGCGGCCGGGCGCGCGGACGTGCTGCAGGTGGCCGACACGCACGTCACCGAGCGCGGCGGCCGATACATCGACTTCCTGGTGCCCGGACTGCTGGGCATGAACCTGATGGGTGGGGGGCTGTGGGGCGTCGGGTTCGTCACCGTGGACATGCGCATCCGCAGACTGCTCAAGCGGCTGGTGGCCACCCCCATGCGCAAGCGCGACTTCCTCCTGTCGGTCATCGGCGGGCGGATGGTGTTCACCTTGCCGGAGATGTTTTGCCTGCTGATGGCGGCCTGGCTGATTTTCCGAATCGCCGTCGTCGGCAGCGTGATCAGCATCTTCTGCGTGGCCGTGGTGGGTGCGCTCAGCTTCGCGGGCCTGGGGCTGCTGGTCGCTTCCCGGGCCAGGAAGCTGGAGACCATCTCCGGCCTGCTCAACCTGGTGATGCTGCCGATGTGGGTGCTCTCCGGGACGTTCTTCTCCGCCAGCCGGTTCCCCGACGTGATGCAGCCGTTCATCCAGGCCTTGCCGCTGACCCAGCTCAACAACGCCCTGCGGGCCGTGATCCTGGACGGCGCGTCGTTGCCCTCCCAGGCGCTGCCGCTGCTGATCCTGGCGGCCTGGGGCGTCATTCCCTTCGTGCTGGCCCTGCGCTGGTTCCGCTGGACCTATTGAGCGCACAACTTGGGCCGGAGATTCGCTACCGGTGACACCCGATGTCATCGGCCCGGTCAGGCCACCGACGATCAGCGGGTGGTCACCGACACGGCCGCGACCGTCATCTGCCTGTCGTATTCCAGATCGAACTCGTACTCGATCGCGAAGGCCTCCAGATCCGTCGCCTGCTGCGGCACCTCGACGTCCCAACGGAGGATGCCCTTCTTGCCCTCCGCTTTCAGGTATGCGGCATCGCCGCTCAGGTCCGGACCCGTCGAGACCAGGGTTACATTGACTTGTGACTTGTTGGCCGTCGGAATCCGATCGAGAAGACGGACTGCGGCCGCGGCGCCGCCAAAGTTCTCCAGGGCCAGCCGATACGTGAAATGAACCACCCGATTGCCGCCCTGCACGGACTCGCGCCGCTCGACCAGTTCGCGCGAGGTGCGCAGCGACGGGTCGATCCCGAAGCCGACCGGGAAGCGCTCGCCGGACGTCACCACCGGAATCTCTCCGTGGCCGACAAACTGATCGGCCAGATAGGTGGAAACCGGCCCGGCCAGCAGGACCAGTTCGCTGTCGTTGGTCACGGTGGCTTCCTCGTAGACGTAGTCGGTGAGCACCGGCACGGCCAGCTTGTAGAACTCGCCCTTCAGGTCCAGCGCTGCAATCTGGATCAGCTGCCGGTCCGACCGGCTGGGCAGCGTCGTGCGCGACGGTAGCTGATAGCTGACGCTGACGCTCTCGTCGTCGCCGCGGCGCATGGGCTCGCCGCGGCGCGTGATCCTCTCATCGAGGTTGAAATCCACGACTTGTAGTTGCCTGGCCAACTCGTTCAGGACTTCATCGTACTCTTCGCTCTGGAAGTAAGGCGGTTCAGCCTGCTGCCGCGACGGCGGGCGCTTCTGAAGCTGTGCAACGTTGGCTGGATTGATTCGATCCCGCGCTGCCATTTGCATCTGCTGGGAAAGCTCCTTCCGAGCTTGTTTGTAATCCCGCTCCGCGGCAGGAGTCAGCGCCACGGTTAAAGGGTCGAGGGTCGGCGCCTTGGCCGTTAGCGACGGAGTGGCGGTCGAGAGCGCCATGGCCACGTCGGGCCACTCCTCGCCGCTCATCTGCTGAATGGAGGCGTAGTAATCGACGCGCACCTCGCGCCGGTCCGCGCCGGCCCGGACCGTGTAGGAAGGCGACCAGGTAGCCTGGTTGACCAGGTAGCGCAGGCGAAGGCGGCCTCCGTCCCGAGCGCGCACGTTGGCAAAGACCACCGCCTCACGAACGGTGCGGGCCGAGGTGCCGGTCAGCAGTTTGCGCTGCCGGTCCAGCAGTTGCTCCTGATCGTGCAATGCCCGGCCTTCCTGTTGCAGTCGGAGTTCCTCTTCCGCGATGGTCTGCCGCTTCTCGAAGACGAAATCGGTCAGGGTCTTGAGCGTGTCGGCGTTCAGCACACCCTTGCTCAACTCGGTGCTGGCGGTCGGGGCCACGAACGCTTCCAGGTTGTCCAGGTAGGTCTTCTGCTCGTCCATCAGTTCCCGGTGACGCTGGTTGGCCTCGATCTTGTCGCCGACCTGCCGCAGCTTCTCGTCGAGTTCGCGCACCTCCTGCCGCACGTCCTCCTCGACGGGGCGGACGCGATAGCGGACGGAGCGCACCTCGACTCCGTCGGCAGCCTCGGCGTAGATGCTGTCGGGCACCACCTGCTCCGGCAGTTCGGTGATCACCACCTCCCGCAGGCCAACCGGGCCGGCCACCTCCACGACCCGCGTCACGTAGGCCTGACCTCGGTAGACGGTGACGGCGTCCACGGTTCCGGTCGTCTCGATTGCCTCGTCCGCCCGGCCGGTGGTCGCCAGGCAACAGACGAGCACCGCCACTGCCAATCCAGTCCGTCTCATCGCTCGTTCTCCTTCTTGAATCGAGGTCAATCGAATGGCGTCATACTCTGTTGGACGATGGGGCCGCGGAATCGTTCCGACCCGGCATTGGCGATTTGAGTGCTGCCGGAGGCCGCTACGCGGGTTCCTATCCTTGAAACCACGTGGGGCCTGGCCGGTTGCACGAAAAAGCGGTGCAGGTCGGCCCGACGCGGGAGACATGCCACCGCACCGGTTGCGGGTCGTGGGCGATGGTTCTCCGCCGGCCGGCGTTCGCCCGGAAGCGCCGTCCTTGGTGCGCTCGGATACCTTATGGTAGGATCACCGGACTATCGTCGCCGTGCCCGGACACGTTGGGGCGAATGGAGGCTCAAAGGAGCATCGGCATGAGACCGGGTGTCATCTTCCTGGGCGATGAGCTCGCCGACCGGATCATCGACGAGGCCCGCACCCTGCTGCACACGCTGGGCGTCGAGATCCACAACGACGGCATCCTGGCCATGCTGTCCGACCACGGGGCCGGGGTGGACGCGGACAGCGGACGCGTCTTTCTCACCGGCGAGATCATCGACCGGGCGCTCGAGGCCGCTCCGCCGTCCTTCGCCTTGTACGACGTGTTGGGCCGTCGGACGCTCGACCTCTCGGGCAACAACGTGCACTTCACGCCCGGCTCGGCGGCCATCCACATCCTCGACAACGAAACCGGCGTCATCCGCAGACCGACGACGGCCGACTACGTGCGGTACGCCAAGCTCGTCGCCGGGCTGGACCACATCGCGTCGCAGAGCACGGCCATGATCCCGGCCGACGTGCATCCGAACATCTCCGACAGCTACCGGCTCTACCTCAGCCTGATCCATTGCGAGAAGCCGGTCGTGACCGGGGCGTTCACGATCGACGCCTTCAACTTGATGAAGGACTTGCAGCTCGCGGTGCGCGGGTCGGCCGAGGCGCTGAAGGAGAAGCCCCTGACCGTGTTCTCCTGCTGTCCGACGGCGCCGTTGAAGTGGAGCGACGTGACGTCTCAGAACGTGGTGGACTGCGCCAAGTATTCCATCCCCGTGGAATACATATCGATGCCGCTGGCGGGGTTCGTGGCTCCGGTCACGCTGGTGGGATCGCTGGTGCAGCACACGGCCGAGACCTTGTCCGGCATCGTTATCAGCCAACTGACCAACCCCGGCACGCCGGTTCTCTACGGCGGCTCACCGGCCATCTTCGACGTTCGCTACGAAACGACGCCGATGGGCGCGGTCGAGACCATGATGATCGACTGCGCCTACAACGAGATCGGCAAGCGTCTGGGCCTGCCGACGCAGGCCTACATCGGGCTGAGCGACGCGAAACAGCTCGACGCCCAGGCCGGCCTGGAGTCCTCGATGGGCGCGACGCTGGCCGCTCTGGCCGGCATCAACAACATCTCCGGTCCGGGCATGCTCGACTTCGAAAGCTGCCTCAGCCTCGAAAAACTGGTGCTGGACAACGAGATTTGCGGGATGACCCTGCGCCTGGTCCGCGGCATCGAGCCGAAGGACGACTTCCCCGCCGTCCCCCGCTTCGAGGAACTGCTGAGGGAGAAACACCTGCTGATCTCCAAGCACACCCGGCGGTATCTGCGCCAGGAGCACTACTTCCCGGGGCCCGCGATCGACCGGGCCAACCGATCGCGCTGGCAGGAAGAGGGCAGTATTACGCTGCGTCAGCGGGCCGCCCACGAGGTGGAACGACTCGTCTCCGAGTGCCGGCCCAGCGCGTTGCCCGACGACAAGAAGACGGAACTGACCCGGCTGATGGAAGCGGAAGCCCGCCGCTACGGCATGACCGGCCTCCCGCACACGGACCGATGAGCGAAATCCTGACCATCGCAGCCGACGAGATCGTGCCGGACCGGGCGGCCGTCCTGGACAACCAGGGCATCCCGCCCGACGAGGTGCTGCCGCCCGCCACCGAGGCGGTGTACCAGGCGGCCTTCGACCTGCTGACGAAAGTGGCCGCACCCGTCGGCATCCTGGCGGAGCTGTCGGTGGACGAGTTCGCGGGCGTGTATCGCGGCGATGGATGGAACGAGCCCAGCACGCCGGTGGGGGACATCTTCCCTCGATCGGAACACCTGGCCCTGTTCGCGGCGACGCTCGGCCCCGAAGTGAGCCGCGAGATCACCAGTCGGTTCGAGTCGAACGATCTGGCCATGGCGGCCATGTTGGACGCCGCGGCGTCGGCGGCAGCGGACAAGGCGGCCGACGTCGTCGAGCGCCGCTTCTGCGCGGCGCTCTCTGACAACGGACGAATGAAGCCGGATACGGGCGTGTTGCGCTACAGCCCGGGCTACTGCGGTTGGCACATCAGCGGTCAGGGGAGGCTCTTCAAGTATCTGGAGCCCGAACAAATCGGCATCTCCCTTCGCGAGACCTACCTGATGGACCCGCTGAAATCCGTCTCCGGCGTCATCATTGCCGGTCCCGGAGAGATCCACGACTTCCGATCCACTTATCCGTCCTGCACCATGTGCGAGACGCACGGCTGCCGTCAGCGAATCCGTAAACTTCTTGACCAATCCAACCCTGAGCCCACCCGCGGAGTGTGAACATGGACCTGTTGGAGCAGATTTCCGAGCAGTTGATCTCCGGTGAGGATGAGCAGGTGGGCAAGCTCACCCGCCAGGCGATCGACCAGCGGCTTCCCGCGCAGGACATCCTCGACCGCGGCCTGATCGCCGGCATGAACGTCGTGGGGGCGCGCTTCAAGGCTCACGAGATCTTCCTGCCCGAGGTCCTCCTGGCGGCACGGGCCATGTACGCCGGCATGGATCAACTGAAACCGCTGTTGATCGAGGAGGGCATTCCGCCGATCGGTAAGATCGTGCTGGGCTCCGTGCAGGGCGATCTGCACGACATCGGCAAGAACCTGGTCGGCATCATGCTCAAGGGAGCCGGCTTCGAGGTCATCGACCTGGGAAACGACGTCGCCCCCGAGCGTTTCGTCGACGCGGCACAGAAGGAGGGCGCCTCCGTCATCGGTATGTCCGCACTGCTGACCACGACCATGCCCATGATGAAGAACGTCGCCGACCTGGTGAAGCAACGCGGTCTCTCGGGCAAGGTCAAGACCATCGTCGGCGGCGCGCCGGTGTCCGCCGAGTACGCGGCCGAGATCGGCGCCGATGCCTACGGCTTCGACGCCGCCAACGCGGTCGATCGAGTGAAGAGCCTGGTGAACGTGGCTTGAGATGCAACCGCTGCTCGAACGACTCGCGGCCGGCGACGTCCTGGTGGCCGACGGCGCCATGGGGACCATGCTGCAGGCCGAGGGGCTCGAACCGGGGCAGTGTCCCGAGTCGTTCAACCTGACCCGCCCGCAGGTTCTGCTGGAGATCGCCCGCCAGTACCTCGAGGCCGGCGCCGACATCATTCAGACCAACACGTTCGGCGGTTCACCCGCCAGGCTGGCCATGCACCAGCTCGCGGACCGGACCGACGGCATCAATCGAGCGGCCGTCCGTGCGGTTTGCGACGCGGTCGGCGATCGCGCCTACGTCTCCGGATCGTGCGGCCCCAGCGGCAGGATCCTGAAACCTTACGGCGACACCGATCCGCAGGACCTCTACGCGGGGTTCCGGCGGCAGATCGAGTGCCTGATTGACGCCGGCGTCGATTGCGTTTGCGTCGAGACGATGGTCGATCTGAACGAGGCGACCCTGGCCGTCAAGGCTGCCAAGGACGCGTCGCCGTCGATCCCCGTGCTGGCCACGATGACCTTCGACGCCACGCCGCGAGGCTTCTACACGATCATGGGAGTCAGCGTGGAGGCGGCGGCCGGCGGCTTGGCCGATGCCGGCGCGGACGTGGTGGGCTCCAACTGCGGCAACGGCATCGAGCGCATGGTCGAGATCGCCGGACAATTCCACGAGCACAGCCGCCTCCCGCTCATCATCCAGTCGAACGCCGGGCTTCCCCAGATGCAGGACGGCAAGCCCGTGTACCGCGAGACGCCCGAGTTCATGGCCGATCGGGCGCGGGCCTTGATCGAAGTCGGCGTGTCCATCATCGGCGGCTGCTGTGGCACCACTCCGCAACACATACGAGCCCTGCGCCGGATGGTGGATGCGAGCGGCCGTCGGTGAAGTCTCCAGGAGTCGGGCGGCGCTTGTAATATCTCGTCATATCCGTCCGGCGGTCGGCTGGCGGGCGGTACCGTGCCCGGCGCGATTGTGGTAGTCTCCGGAGTCGGCGAGTAGACCGCGGCGCCGGCGAACGCAGGCGTCTTCATCGTCTCACAGATCAGGAGGCCCCAAGCTGTGCGCAAGTTAAACTACATCCTTGTTCAACTGATTGCCGTCGTTATTCTTGCGGCCACGTTCACCGGCTGCGCCATCACCGAACGCCAGGCTGAGCCGGCTGTCGCTGCCCCCGAAGCGCCCGGGGCTCCGGCGGCAGCGCCTGCCGAGGCCGGGCCCGAGCAGGATGCCGAGAAACCCGCAGACGAGGCGGACGAAGAAGAGGAGAGGCTGAAGCAGGCCGAGGACGACGCCAAAGACGCCCGCAAGCTCGCCAAGATCGAGCGGGACCTCAACCTTGCCGCCGAACGCCTGGCCCAGGCACGACTGGCCATGGCCCACGCCGAGGCCCAAAACGCCGTGAGCGTCGCCAAGGCCGAGAAGGACCTCGAGCTCGAACGGCAGCGGTACCGCATCTTCGTCGAGCGCTCCGTGCCCAACCGCGTCGAGAGGGCCAAGCTCGATCTGACCCGGGCCGAGGACCGCACCAAGGAGGCCGAGGAAGAGCTCAAGCAGCTCGAGATGATGTACGCCGAGGACGATTTCGCGGATCAGACCAAGGAGATCGTGCTGGAGCGGGAGCGCCGGCGGCTGGAACGCGCCAAGCGGGACCTCGAGTTGCGACAGGAGGAGTTCACCATCCTGACCGAACTCACCATCCCGTTGGAGAAGGCCGAGCAGGAGACGAAGGTCGAGCAACAGACCAAGTCTCTGGAGAAGGCCCAGCGCGATGCCGACGCCTCGCGGCTCGGCGATCAGATCGGGGTGCTGAAGGCCGAGGGCGACATCGCCAACCTCGAGGTCCAGATCGAGGACCACCACGTGGACATGGCCCAGAAACAACGCGAGCGCGAGAAGAAGCACAAGGAGAAGGAAAAAGAGAACGAAAAGAAAGCGCAGGCGGGGGAGTAGCAGGCATGAACGCGTTGATTGCAGTCCTCCTGCTTGCGGCAGGTACTGGGCCGCCCGACGCCGGTCCCGCCGATGCGGCGGGCGATCAGGTCACGCCACTGTCCTCGGGTCAGGCCGGCGCCCGCGCGGACCAGATTCCTCCGCCCACGGACGACGACGTTCGCCAGGCCATCCGGCGCGGCATCGACTTCCTGCTCAAGGCTCAGAATGACGACGGCTCATGGGGCGGCCAGGGGGATTCCCTGACTACCTGGAGCGGCGGCATCTGGTCCAACCCCGAGACCCACCGGGCCTGGAAGGTGGCCGTCACGGGATTGTGTTGTGCCGCGCTGCTGGAGGTGGGCACCTCGGACGATGCCGTGGCCGCGACCGATCGGGCCATCCGCTATCTGATCGACAATGCCGACGTCAAGAGGCCCAACGAATGGGACACGATGAACAACTGGGCCTACATCTACGGGTTGCAGGGTCTGGCCGCCGCGTACGGACATCCGCGGTACGCCGATTCACCGCTGCGGGCCGAGATCGCCGCGTCCGTTGCCAAGCACGTCCACAACCTGGCCCGGTTCCAGTCGGTCAGTGGCGGATGGGGCTACCTGGAGTTGAACGCCCCGCGCACCCGCCGCCCGCAGTGGGCTACCAGTTTCATGACCGCGGCGGCCGTGGTCGCGATGCAGGAGGCCAGGCGCAACGGGCTCGAGGTGGACCAGGGCGTGATCGATCGGGCCATCCGAATCATCAAGCACTGCCGCCTGCCCAACGGCGGCTACACCTATCACGTGCGGGCGATCCCCAACCTGCACTCGGAGTACATCGATCAGGTCAAGGGCTCGCTGTCGCGCATTCAGGTGTGCCACGCGGCCCTGATCCTGTCGGGTGAGCCGGTTCCGCCGGAGGACCTGCTCACCGGTATGGGGCACTTCTTCCGCGAGCACAAGTTCCTCGACCTGGCCATGCACAAGCCGGTCCCGCACGAGGCCTACTACTACAACTCCGGCTACTTCTACATGTTCGGGCACTACTACGCGGCCCTGGTGATCGAGCGGCTGGGCCCCGAGGCCCAGGCGAAGTACTGGCCCAAGCTGCGACACGAGATCATCAAGATTCAGCAGAAGGACGGTTCCATCTGGGACTACGACATGCACCGCTACGACCGGCCCTACGGCGTGGCCTACGGCCTGATGGCCCTGGGCCGCTCGCTGCGGTAGCAGGATCGTCTGCGCAGAGCGGATCGACGCCCTGTACTACGCCGGGTAGCGGTCGGTGCTGAAGACCTCCGAGGCCGGTTTGCGGTCGGCGTCCTCCAGCGGGCTGATCAGGTCCGCCGAAGACGGGTAGCCCAGCGGCATCATGGCCACCGGCTTGGCCTTAGCGGGTATTCCCAGCAGGTGTTTGATCTTCCGCTCGTCGAACGCGCCGATCCAGCAGGTGCCCAGGCCCTCGGCCACCGCAGCCAGCGCCAGGTGATCCAGGGCGATGGCCACGTCGAGCTCCGCGCTGTTGCCGTACCCGCCCATCGACTTGTAGGCCTGCTCGGCCAGTCCGCAACCGACCACGATGATCGGCGCTTCCGCCAGCCAAAGCTGGTCGAATGCGGCCTGGGCCACCTGGCGACGAAGCTCCCCATCGGTCACGAAGATGAACCGCCACGGCTGGAAGTTGCAGGCCGACGGCGCCCAGCGCAAAGCCTGATGCATGCGTTCGAGGACGGCGGGCGGAATCGGCTTCGACGAATACGAGCGTACGCTACGGCGCGTTCGGATGGCTTCGAGCACGTCTATGATCGGTCTCCTGCTGCCGGGTCGCCGACAACTTTATCTACCAGCCGCCCCGCGCGTCAACGTGCCCGATGCGCAGGACGGCCGATGCTCCCGCTCCGCCCGACGCCCTCGTCTACGTGCAGAAACGAGGCGGGAAGCGGTCTCGGCCCTCTGACGAACACCCCGCCGGGTGTTCAGGCTCGCCCCGCTTCCCGCCCCGTTTGCTACGGATACGCCTCTGGGGCGTTCTCCGGTCACCGTGGTCAGGCGGCCATCGACCGGCGCCTGTGCACGATGACTGCTCCGGCCGTCAACACCAGCAGCCCCAGGACGATCAGGCCCCATTGGGAGACCGTCGGAATGGCGCGGAAATACGCGTCGTGCTGTGGTGCAAGGTCCTCCTCGCCGACGGTGAGGTTGCCGATCTGAACCCCGCCGTCACCCGGTGTGTCCCACAGCGGGATACACGTGGGATCGAAGTAGGGGGCATCGGGATTCGGCTGGAAGTCGCGGTCCGGCGGAAGACACTCCAGCGGCACCGTCTCTCTGATAATCAGCGGGACCTTATTGTACCCGAAGAGCCCCTCCCCGTACTCGATCTGGAAGTAGACCTCGAAGTAAGCCCGTGCCGTGCCATCTCCGTTGTCCACGATCTGCCCCACTGACGGTGGAAGGTAGGGCGCCAACGTTGTGCCCGCCCGCAGGATGAGGCTCCCGCCGTCGGCGCTCAACTGCATCTCGACGATCTCCGTGGCGATCACGCCGCCGACCGGAGTGCCTCGCTGTACCACGAAGGGGCCGCTGAACTCCAGGAACGTCTCCGCAACACAATCCAGGTCCGTACTGACCCCCACCTTGATCGTGGACGTGCCGATCTCATCGATGCCTGGAGCGCAGGTCTCGACCCAATTCTCCCCGTTCAGCTCACGACTGCACTTGCTGCAATCCGGATCACTGGCCGTAGCGGCCGGCGCCAGAGCCAACGCCATCAGCGCGCACGCCACCACGAGCCCCGTTATCGCTCTTGTGGTCATCCCCTGTCCTCCTATTGGTCAGTATGTACATTTGGCCAAAGACAAACACTGAAAGCCGTTTTCAGCCGGACAACCCGCCGCAGGTCCGCCGGGCGAAGCAGCGGCGAGCTATGCGCCCGGTCTCCATCCGGTCGGCCGGGAGCAGGTCCGGCTCGCCGCAACCCTGTTCGTTCCTTACAGCGAGGTCGGTGGGGCACGCGGCTGCAACAGGCGAATGGCAAAGCGCGAAGGGAAGAAAAACGCCGGCCGGTGCCCAGAACCGCCGCCGTCTGCCGATGGCGCGCGGTGCCGAAGCGGCGGTAGTGCAAGCTGAACGCCGCTGAGCACCAACACCACCGAGGCGTTGACCAACGCCACCAGGAACCCGGCCAGCACGTAGCCGAGCGTCTTGCTTACCCAGTGCAGGAGCGTGCCCTCTCCCACAACCGGGCCGAGCACCGCCGCCGACAGGCCCGTGGGTGCCAGAGCCAGTTCGACGCCCATCCAGCCGACGCCCAGAACGAACGGATTGAAGCCGATCCAACGGGTGAGCCACGCGCCACCGGCCGCGTAAAACGCCGGAATCGCGGTAGTCAACAGCAGCGCGCCAAAACTCGCGGGGACGCCCGCTTCGGGCCGGCTGACCGAGAACACGTAAACCGCCAAGCCCCACAGCCCGCCGCCGAGCGTGGCCGCCGTTGGTCGCCAGTACCGAATGGCGAAGAACAGCGGAAGCAAGGAAAACCAGCCGAGCCAGGCTTGGCGGGTCGGCCCGGCGACGGCCGCCATCAGCCACGCGCCGAGGGGAAGCGACACGATCAGTGCCGCCGTCTTGACGGTACACAGCGTCTTTCGAGCGGAGCCGTTATGGCTATGGAAGCGCACGGTCGGAACTCGTGGTGCTTGACCACGCGAAGACCGTCTGTGGTTGGAACGCATGTCCTGCCGGGATCGACGCAACGGAGCCCCTTTCCCGATCGCTTCCCCGACCACACAACCTGCCGGAACGACGCTTCCTCCCCCTTACGCTTTCAGGCCCTTGAGACGGCGGCTCGAAGTGAAGTTGCCGACCCGACCGGTAGCGTCACAGACACCGCCGCGATTGGGCCTCGGCTACATCTGCTCTCCGGCGCGGCGCGCCAACTGAAACCGCGGCCTGCAACCTCGCACAAACGGAACGCTACGTTCCAGTCCCGCGCGCCTGCACCTCGAACACGCTCACCGCGACATGATCGGGAGATGCTTCTTCAGTTGTATGCGCACAACACGCCCGACGATGGAGCTACTATACTACTGTCCTGCTCACCGAACAACGCCAAAAGCTGCTCTTTAATTGAATCGTCATAAGTGCCCGCACGTATTGCAGTTGCGCCTCTGTTTTTGTCGCCGGATCGAACTGAGGACCGCGTGCTTCAGGCCCCGGGCGGGCGATATGGCCACGGTCCCTGCCGGGCGAACGCCATCTCGCCAGGCTGCCCGAACCTGGTTCAGCCGCGTCCAACAAGGTCCGATAGATTCGATGAGCGGGCGCCGATTCTGCGTTGCCGCCCGTGCGCGCCGGCAGGCGCGCCGGCTGCGCGAGAGCCGTTCCGCCTTGGAGAACGGGCCACGATGCAGGCTGCAACTCCCAACGTCTGGTCAGGCCCGACTGACAGGGTGGGGGCCCTGGATGCCTCCCGCCCCCGCGTTCCCCCGACGCGCCGCCGCAGCCTGCCGGCCATCGGCGCAATCGCGTTGATGTGTCTGTGCACCTACGCGCCCACCATCCACCAGCGGGCCCACTACAGCGATGACTTTCCCAACCGGCTCGCCGTCGAGCAGAGCAACTGGTGGGGGGCCTGTCGGGAATACTGGAGTTCCCACGGCCTGCTTCGTCCCCTGGGCCTTGCGGCCGTGCTGATCTGTCAGCAAGCCCTATGGGAGTACCCGATCGCTCAGCAGGCGGTCATGCTCGCTCTGTGTCTGACCCTGTGCCTCCTCGTGTATCTGTTCGCGCTGCGCGTGACCGGTGACTGGGGCGTTGCCCTGGCCGCCGGGGCGATCCTGGCGGCCTGGCCCTCGTACACGTCGATGGTGGTGTGGGTGGCGGGCGGGCTGGAGATGCTGCCCGCGTACTGCACCGCGCTGGCGGCCCTGCTGCTCTACCTGCGGTATCTCGGCTCGTCTCGGACCCGGTCGTGGTGGTTCGCATCTCTGGCGGTCTTTGCCGTCTCGGTGAACTTCCACGATCAACATCTGGGCACAGCCGCGGCCTTCTCGCTGTTGGCCTGCCTGGGCGGCCCGCCGGGCCGGCGGCTGCGCGTCACTCTGGGCACCGTCCCTTTCTGGCTGGTCGCCCTGACCGCGGGCCTGACCACCATGACCACCGCCCGCGGCACGGAACGCCCACTCGATCCGACCGTGACCAGCCTCGTCTCCAATCTCGGGGTGGTGCTGTGGTCCTTCTTCGACATGTCGGTCCTCGAGCCGTTCCGCCAATCGCTCTACGGCGCGGGGCCTCGGGAAAGCCTCAGCCGGATGGCGGCGGCCGATCCGATCCTCCTGATCGGTTGCTCGCTTCTGCTCGCGGCGGCCGTCGCCGCGACCGTCCACCTCCTGCGGCGACTTCCGCCCGCCTCGTCGAACGGGCGATCCCTGGCCGTACTGGCTGCGGTCGGCGCCGTCATCGTGCTGGCCGGCATGGGCATCATGGCCCTGCAGCAGGACGCCTCGATCAAGCCGCGGCACACCCTGGTCCCGGCGATCGGCCTGGCCATGGTCCTGGCGTCGGCGGTTGGCGTGTCGCGCGGCCCGCGCGCCCGCACCGTCAGCGCAGCGGTGCTGGGCTGTCTGCTGCTGGTGCTGTCGGTCTTTCAACTGGGATACGTGTACGAATGGACAACGCGGGCGCGCGTCACCGACCAAGTGCTGACCTCGCTCGATGAAGTCTACCCCGCCGCCTCCGAGGGCGATCTGCTGGTCATCGACGGCGTCCGAAAGTACGGGCGGGGCTTCACCGATTCCTGGGGCGTGTCCGGCGCACTGAGCCTCCGCCGCGAGGTGCCCGTCCGCGTGGCCACCCTGGTGCGTCGTGACGGCGACCGGCTGTACGCCAACGCCGCCTGGGACCGGGTCTGGGAGATCGAACCCGCCGCCACTCGCTTCTTCCTATGGCGCGAGGGCGAGGGCCGGCTTCTGCCCCTGACCTACGAGCAGTTCCTCGCCCGGCGTCCGGACCTGGCACCGCAGAGCCATTGACAGCGAGACACGAGTGATGGATGTGACCGACAATCCGTTGAGCCAATCCTTGCCGCCCACAAGCCCGGCCGCCGACGCCGACGGCCCGCTGGTCAGCATCGTAGTCCCGGCCCGCGACGAGGCCGAGAACGTCCCGCTCCTCGTCGATCGTTTGCGCGACACCATCACACGGTTCACCGAGCGTTTCGAGATCATCTTCGTCTGCGACGGCTTCGATGACTCCACGGGTGAGGCGGTCGGCGAACTGCGTGCCGCCGACGGTCGGGTCAAGCTCCTGCGTCTGTCGCGCAGCTTCGGCCACCAGAACGCGTTGCTCGCGGGTCTGGACCACGCCTCGGGTCAGGTGGTCGTGACCATGGACGCGGACCAGCAGCACCCGCCCGAGACGGTGGCCGACCTGTTGCTCGAGTGGGAGAAGGGCTACGACGTGGTACACGCCATCCGTCGTCCCACCCGCCGGCAGGCCACGCTGATCCGCAAGTGCCGGAGCCTGGCCTACACCATGCTCCGACGGCTCTGCGAGGTGGACATCGTCCCGCAGTCCGCCGACTTCAAGCTCTACGACCGCAGCGCGGTGACGGCGTTGTGTCAGCTCCGTGAGCACGGCCGCTTCAACCGCGGGTTGGCCCGCTGGATCGGGTTCCGCCACGCCGCGGTCCACTACGACGAGGCCCTGCGCCAGCGGGGTCGGCCGTCCTACTCGTTTGCCAGACGGCTGCTGTTGCTGATGAACGGCATCTTTTCGCTGTCGTCTCGACCGTTGCAGTACCTTGGCGTCGTCGGGCTGGGTCTCTCGGCCCTGTCCGGCCTCTACCTCATGGTGATCCTGATCGGATGGGCCCTGGACGTGGAAGCCTACCGTCTCGTTGCCGGTTGGGCCTCGACCGTCGGCATCGTGCTGCTGGTGGGTGGCGTGCAACTGACCGGCCTGTGGCTGATGGGGCAGTACATCGCCCGCACCTACGACGAGGTCAAAGGACGCCCGTGTTACATCGTGGCCGACGCACAGGGCCTGCGCCTGCCTGCGTCGCCCGCCGGTGACGCCCGGCAACACGTTCTGCCGCGACGGGCCGATCGCGCCGCCCCTCCCGGGCGCGACCCTGCGGAGGACCGGGCCCAGAAGCTGCGCCGCATCCCTTCGCTGGTTGCCGATGAACTCCACCGGGCGGGCGCCCCGCTCGGCCAGTCCGTTCCTCCTTCGCCCGAGGCCGTCGAACGTGAACTGCAGACTTGCGACCATTCCTGAACTCCGGGACGTCTCGATGGGTCGTTGCCTGGCTTGTGGGGCGACGCGATCGCGACTCCTGCACCGCATCGGGACTTTCTGGATCGTGCAGTGCCGGCACTGTCTGCTGGCCTGGTCGCGGGGCGCGCACCTCGACCCGGCATCGTTCTACGATCGGGATTACTTCGTCGGCACCGATCGCCCCAAGGGGTACGACGACTACCTCTCGATGGCCGCGGCCATGAGCCGAACGAACTCGGCCCGCATTCGCCGATTGCGCCGACTGACGCCCCAAGCGCGGACGCTGCTCGACGTCGGCTGCGGCCCCGGATTCTTCGTCCAACACGCCGGCGAGTCGGGACTGCACGCCCGCGGCCTGGAGGTCTCGAGATTCGCCGCCGACTACGGCCGTGAGCGCCTGGGCCTCGAGATCGTCAACGGACCGCTCGACAAAGCGCACCTGGACCGGCTCGACGGCACGTTCGATCTGATCACGCTGTGGGATGTGATCGAGCATCTGCCGGTCCCGGACGCGGCCTTGCGGCTCCTGGCCGACCGCCTGGCGCCCGGCGGCGTCCTGGCTCTCAGCACGGGAGACATCGGCTCGCTGGCGGCCCGCCTCACCGGACCGCGGTGGCACCTGTTCAACCTCCCGGAGCACCTCTGGTTTTTCACCATTCCCGCGCTGCGACGCCTGCTGGCCCGGGTGGGCCTGACCACCTTGTGTGTCCAACGCGAGGTGTGCTGGTACACGGCCCGGTATCTGCTGGAGCGACTGTTGTTCTCATTCCGCCGCCGCCCGACGCCCATCCCCGCCGCCGCGCTGCTCGATCGCTTCAACCTCCCTTGCACCCTCCTCGACGTCGTGACCATCCACGCCCGCAAGCCGATCGCAGAAGCGCCGGCGGTCGACAGCCGTTGACCGCGATACCGCGATCACGATCCACGCACGTCCGCTGTTCTGCTGTCTAGCGGTTGTTGATTGCGAGGTTACGAATCACCATCCCGACCGTGCGGTTGGCTGACAGGTCGGGATGACGCAGCAGGGCGACTCTCGCCCCGGCGGGCAGAATGCCGCTCAGCGCTTCCACCTCCGACTCGAAGACGTGCAGCATCAGCGTCCCCCCGGCGCTGAGGTGTTCGGGCGCCTGGGCGATGAGCCGCCCGATGAGACCCAGGTGGAACCGCAGCACCGACCGCGGCATGGACCCGCCGCTGTTCTGCCGCACCCACGGAATGCGCCGCAGCAGGTTCTTGGCCACGTTGCTGGCGAAGTTGTCCGGCCGGAAGTTGTACGGCGGGTTGAAGGCGATCAGGTCGAACCGTCCCTCGACCGATTCGAGCAGGTCGCTGCGGTAGCACTCGAAACCAACCCCGTTGCCGGCTGCGTTGGTGACCGCGTTGCAGACCGCCGCATTAGACACATCCGCGGCCTCCACCTGATGCCCCGCTTTTGCCACGCAGATCGCCAGGATGCCGCTGCCCGTCCCCACGTCCAGCACCCGCTGTCCGGGCTGCACCTGCGAGATCACCAGTTGGGCAAACACCCGGGCGTCGCGATGGGCGGCCGACACCCACGGCGGACTCACCACCACCGTCGCCTCGCACAATCGCCGTACCTCGACATTGATGTACGGCGTGTTCACCTCCGGCCGGTTGCGCCGACGCGCCTGCATCCAGCCCCCGAAGCTGGCCGGAGTCCAGCCTTCCTGGTGCAGGAAGTCGCGCAGCTCCGTAGAAGTCAGAGCCGCCAGTTCCCTGGCCCGTGCGGGAGTCGCGACGTATTCACGCAGGTAGGCCGCGGGATACTCGGTGTCCCGCGAGTCCGGCGCGACAGTCGGATGCAACAGAATCTCGACGGCCCCGCGCCCGGCCGCTTCCAGACCGGCCGTGATCGTGCCGACGTCCATCCGCCCGGTGTAGTTCACCCCGACGAAGTGATCGGGCGTCGCCAGCTTGAACTCGCCCGCCGCGGTCGCGTTCGCCCGCGCGTAGTGGTTCAGCAGCACGTGCTTGACGTAGTTCGTGCTGATCAGCGGCTCGATCCTCTTGCGCCACGGTCCGGCCCGGTAGGCCGGCTCGCGAGCCAGCCTGACGCATTCGATCCCGTACTCCGCTGCCAGCCGGCAGGTGATGCGGAAGACCGCCGGAATCATGTGCACGTGCTGGTGCGAGTTGAGGTGATCCGGACGCACGCCGTCACCGAGCACCTTCTCGATCTGCGCCCGCAGCTCGCGCTCGATCTGGATCAGGCCCGCCTCGGTCCCGGCCAGCTTGATCAACCAGCCGTATCCCGTGCGCTGTCGGCCGTCCGATCCCAGCAGCAGCGGCACCTCGTCGCGCGGAGCGACGCAGTCCGCCTCGTTCAGACACAGGTGCACCCCGACGCCGAGCTTCGGGCACGCCGGCAGCACCTCGTGAATCGCGTGCTCGTACGCGTAGCCGTTGGCCCGCAGGCACGTGCTGGTCAGGCAGCCTTGCTTGTGTGCCCGGCGAATCCCCTCGTTGAACGCGTACACCAGACCCAGGTCGTCCGCGTGAAGAATCACCGTGCGCCGCCCAGCCCCGATCAACACCGCGGCGCCATCTGCATCGGACGCGGCGGACCTCGGCCGCTCCCGGGCGGGGCCTTGGGCGGAGGGCGGGTTGTCCAGTACCGTCGTCATGATATTTCCGGTGGTTTTATCGGCCACCGGCCGGCGCGCCGCGAGCTAGACTTGCGCCCGCATCCGGTTTGCCACCCCCGTGAACCGCTGGCGTGCCCCGGCCCGGCGTGTAGGATACGGCTCGAAGCAGGGCGGCTGGTCTTCCGTACCCGGGCAGGGCGACATCCGGCATGGACGATACCCTCACCGCATTCGTCGAACGCATCGGGCCGTTTCCAAAGCGCACGGTCTGCTTCATAGGTCTGGGACCGGGCGACCCGGGGCTGCTGGCGGTCAAGGGGGCGGTCCGTCTACGCCAGGCCGACGTCGTCTTCTACGACTTCGGCTACCATCCCTCGGCCATCTGGAACCTGCTGGCACCCGATGCCGAGAGGGTCCCCGTTCCCGGGTGCGGCTCGAGCCCGACGCCGGCTCAGATCGCTGAGACCATCCGACCCCACGTCGAAGCCGGCCGTCGCGTCGTATACCTGACCGGCGGCAACCCGTTTGTCTTCGAGCGGGCCGACCAGGTGGCCCGGGCCCTTTCGGGTCTCGGCGTGGCGTTCGAGGTCGTTCCCGGCCTCACTGCGGCCCTGGCCGCCGCCGCATACGCTGGCGTTCCGCTCAGCGCGCACGGCACAACCGACGCGGTTTCCCTGGCGCCCGGCGCCTCCGACGACGAGCCGGATGCTGTCCCACCCGGCCTGCCCCCCCTGGCCCGCGGCGGAACCCTGGCCGTGTACGTCGGCGAGCGGAACCTGAACCGCATCTGCGACGCGCTGCGGACCGGCGGCCTCGAAGGCACCACACCGGCCGCGATCGTCGAGGACGCCACCCGCACCGGCCAACGCGTCCTCAGCGGCACGCTCGACACCATCGCCGCTCAGGCAGCCGACGCCGGCGTCACCTCGCCGGCCCTGTTTTTCTTCGGCCCCCGCGCCACCGTCCGGCCGGAGCTGAACTGGTTCGAGCGCCGCCCCCTGTTCGGGCAGCGAATCCTCGTGACGCGGCCCTGGCACCAGTCGGCCGTGCTGGCCGGCCGGCTCAGCGCCCTGGGCGCCGACGTCATCGAGGCCCCCACGGTGACGATCGAGCCGCCCTGCGACCATGGCCCGATGGATGACGCTCTGGGCCGCCTGCCCGATTACCACTGGCTGATCCTGACCAGCGCCAACGGCGCGGACGCCCTGGCCGACCGGATGCGCCACTTGGGCCTCGACGCCCGGGCCCTGGCCGCCGTCCGCATCGCCGCCATCGGTCCGGCCACGGCCGACCGTCTGCGGACTCTGTTTGTCGAGCCCGATCTAGTGCCCGACGAGTTCGTCGCCGAGTCGTTGGCACAGGCACTCGGCACAACTGACCTGACCGGCAAACGATGCCTCCTGCTCCGCTCGGACATCGCCCGCAAGACGCTGCCCGAAATGCTCGACGCCGCCGGCGCCCGTTGCGACGACATCCCCGCCTACCGCACGACCATTCCCGACAAACTGCCGGACGAGATCATCCGCGACCTAGCGGCCGGCGCGATCCAGTGGGCCACGTTTACCAGCTCCTCGACCTTCGCCAACTTCGTGACTCTACTGGGTGACAGGGCCCCCACGGTCCTGCCAACGCTCAAGCTGGCCAGCATCGGCCCGATCACCTCCGGGACCATCCGGTCGGCCGGCTACGAGCCCACGGTCGAGGCCCAGACCTACACCGTGGAAGGTCTGGCCGATGCGATCGCGGAGTCCGGCACGTCGGCTCCTTGACGCTTGGTCCCGCTGGTGACACGTCTGCCGCAGGCCCGTCCTGCCGGTCGCGACCGTCATTCACCCGCCGGACGTCTGCTGGGATTTCCGCGGTCACGCGTCTAACATGCCCGAATGCTCGGGGACTTCGACAGGTTCGTTGGACCGGCCGCCGGTATCACCACGTCGCTGCTGTGGACGGGCACATCC
The DNA here is from genome assembly GCA_035528995.1 of Phycisphaerae bacterium. Lineage (GTDB taxonomy): Bacteria > Planctomycetota > Phycisphaerae > UBA1845 > UBA1845 > DATKXO01. The sequence continues at coordinate 31,097 of DATKXO010000372.1, forward strand.
CTGTGCTTCACGGCGGCGGGGAAGCGCATCGGGCCGACCATGGTCAACGGCACGCGAATCGCCCTGGCCATCGTCCTGCTGGGTCTCACCCACCGGTTCATGGCCGGCACCTGGATTCCCACCGCCTCGATCGGGCAGGTGACTTTCCTGGCTTTCTCGGGGATTGTCGGCCTGGCCATCGGCGACCAGGCGCTCTTTACCGCGTTCGTGAGCATCGGGCCGCGACTGGCCATGTTGATCATGGCCACCGCGCCCATCTTCGCCGCGTTCTTCGGCTGGCTCGCTCTGGGCGAGACGCTGCCGGACGTCGCCTGGATCGGCATCGCCCTGACCATCGGCGGCGTGGGCTGGGTGGTGTTCGAACGACAACACGACGGGAGTGTCGTGCGCAATCCGCATCGGCTTCTGGGCGTCCTCTTCGCGTTCGTGGCCGCCGCCTGCCAGGCCGGCGGTCTGCTGCTCAGCAAGCAGGGCATGGGTCACGGCTGGTTGCCCGAGGACCAGCACATGACTCCCCAGGCGGCTACCTTCGTGCGTATGGTCTTCGCCGGATTGGGCGTGCTGCCCATCGTTCTGTTGCACGCACGCCGGCAGCGCAAGCGGCGGGCGGCCGGAATCCGACCCTTCCCGCCCGAAGCACGTCGGGCAGGGCTGATTTTGGCCGCCTGCGGCGCCGTAGTCGGGCCGTACCTCGGTGTATGGATGTCACTGGTCGCGGCGGACCGGGCCGCAATGGGCGTCGCCCAGACACTCATGTCCCTCACGCCGGTCTTCATCCTGCCCTTCGCGGTCCTGGTCCACAAGGAGCGAATCAGCCCTCGAGCCGTGATCGGCGCCTTGATCGCCGTGGGCGGCTCCGCTCTGCTGTTCTTCAACGCATAGTCAGGATTGCGACCGGGCTCCACAACCCGGAGGTGGAACGCTCTTGTTCGGCTATCGGCTGAAGTGATCCGCAATGCCATCCGTGATGGCCGCCGCGAGGTCGGCTTGGTAGGAGGGAATCGCCAGCCGGCGAGCCTCCGCATAGTTGCTCAGAAAACCACACTCGATCAGCACCGCCGGCCGGGAATGCCCCATCAGAACGCGAAACCCCGCGTCCTCGACCCCACGACATTCGATCCCTGCGCGTTCGAGAGCCGACACGATGCTCTCCGCCGCGTGGACGCTCTGTCCGGAAGCGCCGCGGGCGATGTAGACCGTCGTCCCCGTGGCGCTGGCTCGTTGGGCGGAGTCGGCGTGAATGGACACGAACAGGTCGGCGCCATAGCGCTCGGCCAACGCCGCTCGTTCGTCCAGGCTGATGAAACGATCCGTGTTACGCGTAGTGACCACTCTGGCGCCGCGCTCCTCGAGCAGTTGGGCCAGGGTCATGGCGATGTCGAGGTTGACCGTCTTCTCCGCCTGAGGCCCGACGCCCTGCGCCCCGGGGTCCTTTCCGCCGTGCCCGGCGTCCACCACCACCGTCGCACCGCGAATACGGCGCAACTCCGGCTCACGCGGCAGAACCGGCTCCGGTATCAGCCTCGGCCGAACCGGCCGCGCCGCAGGCGCCGGCGCCGGCCGCACCGCCCCGAACAACGGATCGGGCAACTCCCGAAGCACCCCGGGCGTCGCGCACCCGCCCACAAGGGCAGTGAACACAATCGCGCCGGTAATCAGCCTGGCTGTCATGATCCCCCCGTTTCCTGCCCTGCGGGCCCGGTATGCAGTGCATCGTATGTTTCGCGGTGCGGACCGGCAAGCCCGCTGCCGGTATCGTTGAGGGAACGCGCGGTCAGCGGTGTTCACGGGCCAGGCGGCCAATGGCGTATCCCGCGCCGGATGAAATCACGTCAGTACCCCGCCGCCTGTCCGTCCTTGCGAGACTCCGACGCGCCGATGTAGACGTCGTTCGCCGCGTCGTACCCGATGGCCTGATACCCCCCGAACCCGCCCACGTCGAAGTGAACGCCATGGCCCATCTCGGTCAACGCACGACGCGCTTCGACGTCGACGCCCGACTCCAGCGCCACTCGCCCGCCGTCACCCATGACCTCGCCCGTCGGTTCCGACGAGCCGGTGTGATGGAACCGGGCCGCGTCACCGGCCTCCTGAAGGTTCATCCCGAAGTCGATGATGTTGCACAACACCTGCACGTGACCCTGCGGCTGCATGTCGCCGCCCATCACCCCGAAGCTCAGGAACGGCTGGCCCTCCCGGGTCACGAACGCCGGGATGATCGTGTGGAACGGCCTCTTGTGCGGCTCGTACCCGTTGGGGTGGCTCGCATCCAGCGAGAACAGGGCCCCGCGGTTCTGCAGACCGAACCCCAGCCCCTCCGGGCACAGCCCCGACCCGAAGCCCCAGTAGTTGCTCTGGATCAGCGAGACCATGTTGCGGTCCTTGTCGGCCACGGTGAGGTAGATCGTGTCACCCTCCTGGAGCGACGACTCGACCCGCTCCCAGTCGATGTCGCCGGCCGGCGGGCGCCGCGAAGCCCGCCGCGGGTCGAGCAGCTTTCGGCGCTCGGCTGCATACTCGTTCGAGATCAGCTTCTCGATCGGCACCCTGACGAAATCCGGGTCGGCGTAGTAGCGGGCCCGGTCCTCGTAGGCCAGCTTCTTCGCCTCCAGCAGGTGGTGCAGGTACGCGGCGCTGTTGTGGCCCATCGACTTCAGATCGTACCCGCTCAGAATGTTCAGCATCTGCAGCGCCGCGATGCCCTGACCGTTGGGCGGCAGCTCCCACACGTCGTAGCCCCGGTAGTTGGCCGACACCGGGTCCACCCAGGTCGAGGTGTGCTCCGCCAGGTCGCGCTTCCGCAGAAAGCAGCCCACGCGCCGGCAGAACGCGTCCATCACCTCGGCCGCCTCGCCCCGATAGAACGCGTCGCGACCCTCCTTGCCGATCCGTTCGAGCGTGTCGGCCAGGGCGGGGTTGCGGAAGAGTTCGCCCTTCTTCGGCGATCGCCCTCCGGGCAGATACACCTCGGCGAAGCCCGGGTAATCCTTCCGCATCTCACCGCCCAACGACCAGTAGTGGGCGATCAGCTCCGACAGCGGAAAGCCCTCGCGGGCATAGCGGATGGTCGGCTCCAGAATCGTCTGCATCGGCAGTCGGCCGAACCGAGTGTGCAGCTCCGACCAGCCGTCCACGCAACCGGGCACCGTCACCGGAAGCGGACCGAGCGGCGGCATCCGCTCCAGGCCCTGTTCGCGAAGGTGCTTCAGCGTGAGCGCGTACGGCGATCGGCCGCTGGCGTTCAGACCGTACAGCCGCTGCGTCTTGGCGTCCCAGACGATGGCGAAGAGGTCTCCGCCGATTCCGCAGCTCGTCGGCTCCATCAGCCCCAGCGCCGCGTTGGCCGCGATGGCCGCGTCCACCGCGCTGCCGCCCTGTTTCAGAATGTCGAGCGCGATCTGCGTTGCCAGCGGCTGACTGGTGGCCGCCATGCCCTTTCGGGCCATCACCTCCGAGCGCGTCGCGAAGGCCCGTCCGGTGACGCGGTCTCCTCCGTGGGCCAGCGGCACCGTCAGAATCACGACCAGCACAGCCGTCAGACAGGACGCTATCTGGGCAAGTGACATCGCACGCCTCCGCTTCAGTGTTCGACTTGTCGCCGGGAGTATACAGCACAATCCGTGCGAGGTGGGTGGGGTGCGCGCCGCGCGAACAGGACCGCCCGCCGCGTGTTGGAACCTCGAGCAGTGGCCACGCAGCCGGATCAACGGCGCCCGCGCTTGCCGCAAGCGAGTAGGAAAGACCGGCCGGGTGCCCAGGCGTCTATTCCAGGGCGATCCGCGAGAACGACGGCTCGGCCAGCTTCTCCCAGTCTTCCCGGCGGAGCTTGAGCGCGTCCGTGTGCGTGCCGGCCTGAACCGTCAGGTACGCGTGCTCGCGAAGCCGTTCGTCCGCGATGGTCTTTATGCCGAAGAGCGACCCGACCGGCGGCTCGGCACCCAGTTCGCAGTCGGCGCAGAGCTCGCCCATCTCGGCCTCGGTGGCCAGCCGGACCTGCGGTTCCTTGAGCACTTCGGCCACCCGGGCCACGTCAACCCGCAGCGGCGCCGGCACCACGCACATGGTGAACGTGTTGCCGCTTCGCACCACCACCGGCTTGGCCACGTCCCAACCGGAGACGTGTTCCTCGGCCGCCAGCCGCTGTGCCGTGTAGGTCAGCTTGTGCTTGTGCTTCTCGTACCCGATGCCCTGTTCCTGCAAGACCTGCTCGAGTTTCATCAGACGTGCTCCTTGTGTACAGGTCTCGCCGCGACGCGCGATGTGGAGCGCCCAAAGACGCCGGCGTCGAGCACTGACCTGGGTACGGTTCCCGCGGCGCCCCCGGGACTGGGCCTCGATCACCTCACTCAATCACCTGTCGAGCCGCCCGCCCCGGGCCCGGGACGCCGATTTCCCGCACCTAGAATAGACCCCACGCCGGCCGGGTTGTCAAACCGATGCCGGCGCCCGGCCTCGCCGTCAGGACGCTCGGATCAGCACCGACCAGCCTCCGGGGGGCAACGGGTCGGGGAAGATCGCAGTCCCGCGCAGGTCCATGTCGAGACCGATGTACAGACCGTTCGCTTCGGGCTCATCGGAGATGCCCGACACGTAGCAATCCGGATGGAGTGGGCGGCGTGATGCGGCAGCTCGATCAGTCGGTGGCCCCGGCCCGGGGGTTTCGCCCGCCGCGCACACATGTCGCGCCGCGGCCAAGGGCCCATGGTGGTCGCACTGCCCCCGCAGGAATGTGCTGGATCACTTCACGATGACGGGCGCCGACACGTCGATCCCGAACAGGTCGAAGACGAGCTGTTCGTCGACGTGGACCACGGCGTCGCCGTGGATATCCAGCGTGCGCCCCAGCACCGTGCCGTAGATGTCACCGGTCCCCTGGAAGACGATATCGGCATTCGGTGCCACGATCGCCCCGTAGAAGCCGGACGTGCCGCTGACGGTGACCGACGGCCCGGCCGCGTAGATCACCAGGTCGGGTGGATGCTGACTGTTATTGACTACCCCGCCGCCGCCGAAATCCGCCGGACCGTCCACGTAAATCGTCGTCGGACCCCTGACGGTCACGGTGGCCTGCCCGCCGACCCGCACCGACGTGAAATAGTAGGTCCCTCCATTCAGGCTCAGGTTGTCACCGGCGAGGAGGCGCAGGTCCCACGGACTGCTGAACGGGTCGCGTCCCCGCCGGGTCAGGCCGATCGTCGCGTTGTCGTTGTCCACGGCCGCCGCCTCATAATCGGCCTCAAACTCAGGGTAGCCGCACAGGTGATCGTCGATCATACCCCAGACCTCCCACGAGCTGCCCGCGGCGGTGAACTCGTAATCCTGCCCGTACATGGCGTCGCCGTGGATCTCCATGTCGCCGGTGACCCGAATGTCCTGGCAGCTACACACGTCGCCGTTGGGGTGGACGTTGGCCGCGCCGTAAAGTCCGTCGCCCGAGTCATAGCTGTCCGTGATGATCGACCCGTTGCATTCGACGTGTTCCAGTCCCCAGATGCCGGCGCACCGCCCCGCGCCGAACACCGCCACCGCGCCCTTTTGAACCATCGTCGTGTTGAACCCCAGCACGCGGGCGAAGTACAGGCCCATGCCCGTCCGCGTCCCCGTAACCTGCACGGCGTTCGGAGTCGTCGGGTCACTGCCGCTGCGCGGCATGAACGTCCCCAGGTGTGCCCCCCAGTTGCCGATAACGATGTTGAGTTCGTCCGGCATCACCGGGACGTTGCTGACCGGGTTCTGGCCCGCCACGTCCGTCGCCTCGAAGTAGACCCTTGCATCGTCCTCCAGGAGGGCGGACGCGCCCGCCAGCGCCGAGAAGTCGGCCGTCCTCTGCATCTGACCCCTGGCCGCGTAGATGGCCCCCACGTCAACGGATAGGCCCGCAAACCCCAGTAACACCACCACCATCACGGCGACGAACGGTATCGTCGTCGCCCGCCGGTGGTGACGGCTGGACGGACGCGTGTGATGTTCTCTCATTTGTGCTTCCCCACTCCCCGAACGGAACTTGCCCAACAGGTAATATTCAATCCGACCCCGGCGAGGGCCAATCGGTCGTTGGAAAAAAGGGCAGTTTGAATCGGAAAGGCCGGCTGTCCGGGTGGGAACGGACCCCGCGAGGTCCGATACCCACGCGCATCCCGATGCGGATGGGACGCTACAATTCGTGGGCTCGCCTCAACTCGCGACACCCCCGTCCTTCGCCGCCCAAGGACAAGAGAACGGCGGCTTTCACTCGCCGAGCGACTCCCAGGGCTTGCACTCGAGCGACGCCAGAATGAGCTTCTTGAACGCCGCCCGCCGGATGTCTCGCGACGTGTGGACCTTGACGTACCGCTTGTACAGGCGGCCGGTGTCCGCCTCCAGCAGGCCTTCGGGATCGGGCAGGAAGGACCCGTGGATGAAGGCCAGTTCGACGTGATCACCGTGCAACGTGATCGAGCAGATGTCCCCCTTGACGAACTTCTTCTCCTCCGGGCGGGTGTAGGCGATGCCCCGCCAGCGTACGGTCTCGCGGGCCTGCGGCACCACGCCGACCACGAACTCGCGCAGCTCCATCGCCACGTCGCACACCTGGTCCGGATAGTCGGCCAGTATCTGCACCAGCGTGAACTTCTTGTGAGCCTGTCGGGCCATGGTCAAAGTCCTGTCTGCCGCCTGCCCAATACTCCGCAGCCGAGCACCGGCCGGCAGACCAACGCTACCCGTAGCGCCGCGCGGCGTCCAGAAACGCCGCCACGTTCTCGCCCGGGATGTCCGGCTCGTCGATGTCATACGCCGGACACAGGATCAGTCCCGCCCGCCCCAGCGTCTCGATGCGCTCGCGAACCTCCCGCTGAATCTGCTGCGGCCTGTCGAAGCTGAACGTGGTCTGCCGGCCCACTGTGCCCCACAGGGCGAGTTTCGAGCCGAACGTCGCCCGTATGCGCCCGGCGTCCATGTGCTCGGGTTGCAGCGGATTGAGCGCATTCACGCCCATCTCCATCAAGTCGCCCACGATCGGTTCGATGCTGCCCTCGCTGTGATACAGCACCCGCACGTCCGGATTGACCGCCCGGGCCGCGCCGATGATCGCCGCCAGCCGCGGCCGGAAAAACCGCCGCCACAACTCCGGACTGATGTACATCGTGCCCGGCATACCTACGTCGTCGTCCAAAGCCAGCACGTCCACGCCGGCCGACGCCAGCGTCTCGGCGTTCTGACACCCCAGCGTCATCAGCCGATCGAGCAGGTAGTCGGCCCACGCCGGCCGCTCGACCAGATCCAGCAGAAACGCCTCCAGTCCGCGCAACCGCCAGGCCGACTCGAACAGCTCGCCGCCCAGACGCGGCGGATTGCCGCCCACCGCCAGCCCCCGGGCGTGCCAGCGGGCCACCTCCGCCCGCAGCGCTCCGACGTCCTTCGCCCCGACGCCCTCGGGGAACGGAAACGCCCGCAGATCGTCCAGCGTCCGGGCGTCGGCCAGCGGATTGCGATGCTCGGGCGATTCCGGCCGATACCCCCAGCGTTCGTACGTGCCCACCTGTGAGCCCGACCCGACTCGTGCAGCTTCAGTGCCTTCCTGTGCCGGCGACCCGAGACGCGTATCGTACGGAAACGCCTGCACGCGGTCGGCCAGAGCCTGTTGCTCGCCCGGCACCGGCATCTCCACGAAGTACACATCGACGGGATAGTCCGGATACCGGGCCACGTCGACCAACTTCTCGACCGCCACGTGGTAGAACCCCAGCGCGCACGGCACCCGATCGGGCGTCCCCCCGTCCATGGCCGTAAGAACTCGCTCCCGCGAAGTCATCTCGCTGTCCTGCCGTTCTGCCTGCCCGCCCACACTACTCCACCAGCCACACCAATACCAAGCCGCCCCCCGCAGCGCTGGCCTGTGCCTCATCCTCCGCAGCACGCGAATCGGGAACGACCGGCTCTGCGGTGCCCGAACGGTCAGGGTAATCTGGTGCGACCCGGCGCTCGGTCGGCTCGGTTCTATGCTCGGTCACCTCCAGAGTTCTCGATTAGGCCGGCTTGGGCCGCCCGGCTTTTTGCCACCGACTTCAGTCGGTGGTGCGCTGCGGACCGCATCCGGCTTTCTTCGTGCACTTCATCGCCCACCGGAGCCATGGCTCAGAAAATTCCGGGGCAGAGCCCCAGCAACTGCCAGCTACCCACAAATTCTACGGAAGAGCCGGGGTCTTTATGCCGCACTCTTGACAACCACATTGACTGCGGGCAGAATCTTGCCCGAGTTCATTTCCTGGAAGGAGAGCAGAAATCATGTGGAAAACCGCACGTCTGTTGGTTTTGGCCTTCACCGCTGTGGCCCTGGTCGGGTGCGCGCACGCCAAGAAAGAGACCGTCTACTGCGATGCTTGCCAGAAGCACGTGGTCAAGGGCACCTATTGCGCCAAGTGCGAGAAGGTGGTCGGCATTGAGGGTACGGTGCACTGTGATAAGTGCAATAAGGATGTCCCTGCCGGGACCTATTGTGCAAAGTGCAACCGCATCCTGATGCCAGGGGTCGTCCATTGCCCAAAGTGCGGGAAGGACGTGCCGAAAGGCACCTACTGCGACGCCTGCAAGAGCTACGTGGGTGTCGAGGGCGTGTCCTGTTGTCCGAAGTGCAAGAAGCCGCATGCCAAGGGCAAATGCTGCTCGTGCTCCAAGGCAAAGTAGGCTGATGGCTTCTGTCCATCTGCCTGCTGCACCAATCGGGTGCTGAGGGGGTGGATCTCCTTCACGCTCTGCGTTCGGGCCTCCGCCCGGCGGGCCGCCACCGCTGTGCCCGCGATCCCGGGCCCTCCGTGATCGCGTGAAAGCATGCCGCCCGCCCGGTTACCTCTGCGGCTTCCAATTGGTCCGGCTTGAGCCGGCCATTTGCCCCGACTTCAGTTGGTGGTGGCGTGCTCCACCACCCCTCTTCTTCTGTTGGAGCCGGCTTCAGCCGGCTTTCCCTCCGCTGCCGTCGCCTTGTGCCCGCGACCGACAGGCGCGACAATGCCCCGGGCCTTACGTCACTTCGCTGAGCGGCCCGTCAGCAGTTCGGGGCTGGAAAAAGGAGACCTATCGTGTTCCATCGAATCGCCGCAGCGGGGGTTCTGGCCGGTGCGTTGTGGTCCTGCTCGGGTTGCGCGTCCGCCCGCCCGGTCCTCAAGTCCGTAACGCCGCGCATCCTGGACGTGGACCTGAAGGGCGTCGACCTGGCCTTCGACCTGGCCGTGGAGAACCGCCTGCCGCTTCCGCTCAAGTCCACCGGTGGCAAGTACGGCCTCGACATCGCCGGCAGCCCCTTTCTGAATTGGGACAAGGTCCCGGCCATGAACCTGCCGGCCGGCAAGGTGGGCACGCTGACGCTGCCCGCTCGCGTCGAGTACGCCAACCTGGTCAAGATGTTCAAGACGATGGCCAACGCCCGCGAGGTTCCCTACCGCCTGCACGGCGCCCTGCTCTTCCCCATGACCGGCGAAAGGTTCGACCTGCCCTTCGCCCACGAGGGCACCATGCCCGGGCCGGCCGAAGCCATCCGCAAAGGCGCCCGCGGCCTACTCGATTAGCCGCAGGTGTCGCCTCGCCCGCGCGCAGCTCGCTGACTCGCACCCGATCCCGTTCCACCGACTCGGCACAACCACGTGTCTTAGGCCACTTGACCGTGGCATCCGCGCGCGGCATGCTCTTGAGACCCTGGCACGTCGGCAACCTTGCGGAGGAAATACGCCGTTCAGTTCGCAGACCAGTTCTGCGTTCACTATATCACGCGTCTCTTGCGAAAAAGGATCGAGCGATGTGCGGCGAATTCAGCGTCCTGCCTGATATCATCCAACACAAGCCTCCCACTCGCATGAAGCCACGAGAATTCTTCATCGCTTGGTGTGGTGTCGCGACGCTTGCGTACCGAGGTTTCAGTCGGGTACTTTCCGAGATCAAGCAGGAAATTCAAGAGAAGATACCTGGGATCAAGCACGAGAATCCAGGCAGTCGATGGCCGAAGACCACACTGGGCGCGCTGCGCGACGACGTGACGCTGTCCTGGGATGACCTGGACAAACTCCGGCGCATCTGCGATGAGCTGAATGGCGAGATCGGAGAGTATGACAAGCCGCTGGACGTTGCCAAGCTGTCGATCGTCGTATTCCAGTGCAGGAGCCTGGAGAAGCGCCTGCTCACGTTTCCGGTGCCCCTGAGCGGGCAACACAAACACCAGGACGATGAACCCTCGCCTGAACATCTTGCACAGGTTCAAGAGACGATGGCATGTTTTTCCAGGGATCGTCTGCTGGAGTATTGGCCACACGTTCAAAGGGAAGGGAATCGAGAGAGTCATTACCGCACGACGCACATCGAATCGACGCTGGTGTTCGACCTGAAGGCGACCACGATGCCGTATGTTGACCTTTTCATGCGGAAAGTCGACGCCCAACTACCTGGACGCTATTGCTGGTTTGGGCGGGAAAGCCGACACCTTACGGTCCGAGCGCTCGTATCCACGTAAGGCTTGAGCGCAGGCGGTTCACCAGCTTACCGGAGGTTCCCCTGTCCTTGGCATTCCCGGCGGACCCCGCTTTGACCTGGCTTCGCCGTTCTTGGCCGGCCTAGCGGTATAGGCAGGTGAATGTGCCCTCCAATCGGGACAATCACGGGCTGGTCTACGAGCTACGAGGATTAAGACCCTGCTCCTCGTCACAGTCCGAGAGTATCGCGTCGATTCGATTGGCAAGAGGTTCCAGCGGACACCAAGAGATCGTCTGCGTCCCTCTGTGCCACGTACTCTGCACACCTACACACCAATACGCCCAATTGCCATCGCCACGACGTTTGCAGGCGAAGATCGGCCCGCCGCTGACCCCCTCGATCGAGGACATCCGCCCAGCGTCGTCGTGGAATGCGCTAAGGTCGATTTGCCCATAGGCCCTTTGTTCCTCCCGCATCTCCATTCCTGGTGGACGTTCTGCAAGCGGGAGAATCCCCTGCAAGATCAGAGAAGGGCGACTCCTGATCATCCTTCCCTCGGCGGTGTGGAAAACTTCGGTCGTGGATAGCTCGGCCGGGATGCCGAGCAAGAAGTAGGCTGGTGCATCAGCAGCAGGGTTTCGCCATGCCTCCTCCGCGATGGACGCTACACCGTTCTTCTCGAGAAGCTCGCGCGGATTCCCTTCCAGCAGGAACACCGCATAGTCAAAGTCAGTTTCATCACCAACGATCTGCCTGGGTGCTCCCTCATAGTCGAAAGGCACCCAGTTACTCTGGTAGGGGCCTTGTGCCCATTGGTCAATCAAGTGGCACTCCTCTAAAGTGCTCTCGTCAGCAGAGAGCATTCGATCGAGCTTCTCAATCACGTGACCCGCCGTCACGAGGAACCAAACTCCGCGGACCGAAAGGACGAACGCCGACACGTGAACTGCCCGAGGCGGCTGGTTTTCATCGCCACCTCTACCCGTCCGCGGCACGACCCACCCCGATATGCTAACGAAGTGCTTTCTCGCGAAGTTCCAGTCTTCGAGGTTCATTGTCGAGGCTCCTCCGCGAGTAGCAGACGTTAAGCCTAACCAACTATCGCTCGTCGACAGGTCTTTTCCTGCCGAACTCAAACCGATCCCCGGAAACCTCCAGCCGAATCGTATCCCCCTCGCCGAACTCCCCGTCCAGTATCCGCTTCGCCAGCGGGTTCTCGATGTACTGCTGGATCAACCGCTTCAGCGGCCGGGCGCCGAACGACGGCTCGTACCCCTCCGACGCCAGCTTGTCCAACGCCGCATCCGCCGCCAGCTTCAGCTTCCGGTCGGCCAGCCAGGTAGGGCAGGTCGATGACCTGCCTTTACCATCCGCCATCGAGTCGAGGGAATGTCAAAGATGCGGTAGCGGAATGGTGAAGGCAGGTGAATCACCTGGCCTACCACACTCTCGAGAAACTCTGCTGGCGCGTTCTCAATTCGCTATTCAACGTACGGCTAATCGGCTGGGAAAAGCGATAGCTTTTCCCAGTCCGCGTTCAGCCGATGGTTGGAGCCTCTGTCTTTTTACTCCACTTTGACCTCGATGGATTTCGGTTTTGCCTCCTCAGTCTTTTGAATCTGGAGATTCAGCACGCCATCCTTGAACGAAGCGCTGATTTTAGTCTCATCGACATTGTCAGGCAACGTAAAGCTACGGGTGAAGCTCCCGTAGAATCGCTCGACTCGATGAAACTTTTTCCCTGTCTCTTCTGTTTCCTGTTTTCTCTCTCCCTGAATCGTCAGGACACCATTGTGTACAGTAACTTTGACATCCTCCTTATGGACCTCGGGAATCTCCGCCTTGATCTCGAATGCTTTGTCGGTCTCAGCGATGTCTACCCGAGGAGCCCAGTCGCCTGTTGCGATGACCTCTTGGCTTCCAGCCTGAGGTTGCCCCACCGCCCTCGCGTAGCGGTCGAGTATATCCCGCATCTCTTGCCCCCCAACCTGTCTTATTTGTGCCATTATGCACCTCCTTCTTTGCGGAATTTAGTTTACCCCAATGGACAGTCCCGCATTCAGGCCACCAGGGTTTTGGTTGTTCTCTCTGTAGCTCCAACTTCTGTTTATATGGTCTCCAGATATACCCGCTTTCGGCGGGTAGCATGCTTTCACGGCCCGGCGAAGCCGGGACGGGTAAGCATGTCTTCGAAAGGACAAGAAGGGCAACGTCCTCTGCCGACTCCCCTGACGGCTGTAGGGCAATCCCTCGTCTCTGCACCCATGCTTACCCGCGACCCCG
>DATKXO010000373.1:0-3172 GCA_035528995.1 Phycisphaerae bacterium
CAGATGGCCGCGCTCCTTGGCCCGCACCGCACGGCGAATGATGTCGGCGATGGCGGTGTCGCCCGCACCATCGCGCAACGGTGATTTCAGGTCGGTCTCGCTCAGCGCGAACAGGCACGTTTGGAACATGCCGTCGGCCGTGATGCGAACGCGGTTGCACCCATCGCAGAACGGGCTGGTCACCGAGTCGATGAAGCCCACCTCGCCCCGACCGTCCTCGAAAGTGTAGACCTCGGCGGGGTGGTCTCGGTCCGTGTCCGCACGCACCAGCGGGTATCGAGCCCCGATCCGCCTGCGAATCTCCTCTCCGGGAACGACCCGCTCGCGAGCCCAGCCGTCGTCCGCACCCATGGGCATGAACTCGATGAAACGAACCTGCACCGCTCGCCCGCGGGCCATTTCGGCGAACGTCAGGATCTCGTCGTCGTTGAATCCGCGAATGATGACCACGTTGATCTTGACGCAGCGGAACGGCAAGCGGACGGCGGCCTCGACGCCGGCCATCACTTGGTCGAACGCGTCGCGCCGGACGAGTCTGGCGAACCGGACCGCGTCCAGCGAGTCCAGACTCACGTTCATCCGGTGCAGGCCGGCCTCGTACAGACCGTCGGCCGCGTCGACCAGGAAGAACCCGTTCGTGGTCATCGTCAGGTCGCGGATGCCCTCCACGCCGGCAAGCTGTCGCACCAGTACCGGCAGGTCCCTGCGCAGCAGCGGCTCACCGCCGGTAAGGCGGATCCTGCTGACGCCCAGGCTGGCGAAAATGCGCACCAGCCGCGTGATCTCCTCGTAGCGCAGCAGCTCCGCCCGAGGAATCCAGGGGATGCCCTCGCCCGGCATGCAGTACACGCAACGGAAGTTACACCGGTCCGTGACCGAGACACGGAGGTTGCTGATCCGCCGGCCGTGTGAGTCGATCAGGACGGACATGGGGGCTCGGATCGTCCGTCGGCGGGCTCGAGTTGCGCTTCGGGCCGGACGATCCCGACCCAGGCTTCCCCGTCTGCGGACAACTCCTTCTTCCAGATGGGCACCGACGCCTTGATCTGTTCGATGATCCACCGGCAGGCCTCGAAGGCCTCCGCGCGATGATCGGCCGACACGGCGATCCCCACGCTGACCTCGCCGACCTCCAGCCGCCCGACCCGATGGACGACGCTGATTCTCCGTGTCGGCCACCGCCGGCCCGCGTCTTCCACGATGCGCCGGAGCATGCGCGTGGCCATCTCGGGATAGGCCTCGTACTTGAGACCGCGCACGGGTCGGTCCTCGCTGTGATCGCGGACCACGCCCAGGAACAGGTCCACGGCCCCGGCGGCCGGATCAGCCACCGATGCCAGCAGCTCGGCGGTGTTGATGACATCCGGCGTGATCGCAACCACGACTAACCTCCACTTACCGGGGCGATGAAGGTGACCTCGTCCTGATCCTGCAAAGCCGTGTCCAGCGGCGCGAACTCGCAATTGACGGCCAGACGCCCCGGGTTTTGCAGTGAGGCCAGCGCCGGGAACCGTTCGCGGAGTTTATCCAGCAGTGCGGCCCCGTCGGTTCCGGCGTTGCACTCGATCTGAACCGTGTCCTCTCCTGTAAGATCGCGATAAACCGCGAAGAACTTCACGTTTACAATCATCTCGACGTTCTCCGGCTTCCGGATGTTCGCGCCGAGTCATTCTAGCGCCATTCCGCGTTCTGGCAAAGGAGCGCCCCGCGCAGCGTGGACACAGCGGAGGTCGGTGGCGACCATGCCGCCCCGCGCGCTCATTGCCCGAAACCGAAGCGCACGACCAGGAACAGCACTGAAAAACATGTCAGGAACACCAGCCCCACCCAACTGAGAACGGACAACCATTGGGGAGGAGCCGTTCCCGCGGGCAGCTTGCCCCTCGTGATGGCCCGATGGTTGAGGTACGCGAACAGAGGGGCCGACAGGAACGCAAGCGTCGTGGCGAAGTCCACCAGCGTCCCCATGCGGCTCGTCAAACACTGGTAGATGAGAAGCGCGCCGGCCATCATGACGACCATGGTTATCCAATATGGTGCCCGACCGAGCCTCTCCGCCCCCGGCCACGCCAGTCGGCAGCCGGCCGTCAACACCCTCGGATAGCCGTCCAGCACCGTCATCATCGTGCTGAACATGGTGATGAAGGCGGCCGTGGTGATGATGGGCCGACTCCAGCCGCCCAGGGCCCGGGTGTACATGGCCACGAACTGTGCGGCGAAGTCCCCGGCGCCCGCCGCCAGTGTCTCCCCCGTGCCGAACATGACCAGCGCCCCCAGACTCAAGAACGCCATAGCCACGACCAGCGAGCCCACGTAGCCCACGTGGAAGTCGAACAGCGCCTCGCGAAGCGTCGCACGGTGCCCGGTCTGCTTGGCCCGCTCCCGCATCCAGAGGGAAGGCCAGGCCGACGCATCCACCGGCGTGGGCATCCAACCCATCAGCGCCACCAGAAACGAGATGCCCGCCACATCCCATACGTCGGGGGCCGTAAACCCGGGCAGCGCCGCCCGCCCCCGACCCGCGGCCGCCACCACCGCCACCACGGTGCAGACCGCCAGGAAGGCCATCAGCACCTTCATCAGTCGGTCCAGCAGCGGGTAGCCGCCGGACCCCAGCACGACGACACAGCAAAGGAGCAGGATGACGGCCCAAGCCATAGGCGTCAGGCTGGTAGTGACCATCTGCGACGCCATGCCGGCCGTCACGATCGTCAGGACGGCCGCCGTCGGCACGCTCAGGCCCAGCGCGACCAGCAGATAGCTGATCAATGCCCAGCGCCCGATTCGGCGGTAACCGACCAGCAGACTGTCCCCGGTCGCGGCGGCATAGCGGTGGCCGAACTCGAAGAACGGATACTTGAGCAGGTGGACCACGACCACCACCGCCAGAAGACCGAAGCCGTACCCGGCCCCGGCCCGCGTGGACTGGATCAGGTGCGACACGCCGATGGCCGCCCCGGCGTACATGATCCCCGGTCCCAGGGCCTGCATCAGCCCCGACCGCGGCCTGCTCTGCCCGCCGACCATGCTGACCTCCATCGCACGAAACCGGCCCGGCAGATTACAGGTGATCCAACCCGGATGCCATCCTGGTGACCGGGGCATGCCGACCGGAGAAGGTGGGCCGGTCGAATCCCCTCGATTGCCTGGTGGACTGCCGGCCTGTGTCACC